>CAZQIC010000001.1:0-123709 GCA_964593555.1 uncultured Bacteroidia bacterium
CAATTAGTTATATCGTTATTTATTAACAATTTGATTTTTAGAACTCCCCTTAAAAACCAATTGGTTTGCCCATGTAAAAATCCAATACTTTACTTTTGAATATGTAATTGTATTTAGCCTGTAGTAAATCTGATTTTGATCTGTTAAGCCTGTTTTTCATGTCGTTATAGTCTAATGCACTTACTGCACCAACATTAAATTTTTCTTCAGCATACTTAGTGGCTTCTTCCATAGCTTCAACTGAACGCTGCGAAGCATTATAACTTTTTAATGCTCCAGATGCATCGGCATAGGCTTGCTCAATAGTTTTTCTTAACTCGTTCTGGGTCAATTCCAGATTATATTTTGCATTAAGGACACTTATTTTTGATCGTTCAATTGATGTCCTGGTTTGAAGATTATTAAATATGGGAACGGATAAAGAAAGTCCAATATATTTATAAATGTTCTGATCTAACTGATCATTAAAAGGAATTATAATATACGGGCCAAAAGGGTCTAAAGGATCTACGGGCTTTTTGTTTAATTCTGAAAAACGGGATCCGTAATTTCCGTTTAATGTAAGTCTTGGACTGATTGCACCTTTTGCAACAGCCAATGCTCTCTCCGAACTTTTTTGCTGGAACAAAGCGCTTTTTATTTGCGGTTGGGAAGTGAGTGCGGAAGTATATATAGCAGAAGGGGAGACGCTAAGCATAGTATTGCCTGGATCGGGCAGTTGCGGCTTATCGATCCTGAAATTTCCTGTGGAATCTAGGTCAAGCAATTGAGCTAAATTTAAATAGGAAATATCCAGGTTGTTTTGTGAATTAGAAATGTTAACCTCATCGGATGCAAGCTGAGCCTGCATATCAAGCAGGTCGCCTTTTGCGCGTGCGCCAATATCAACCATAGCTTTTGTTCTTTCTACTTGTTGGTTAGTAAGGTCGTGCTGACGCTTGGCGTTTTCAAGTAATTCGTCATTAAAAAGTATTTGTAAAAAAGCGGTGGCAACATTTAATGTAATATCATTTCGCATTTTTTCCACATCAAGTTTACTTGCAGCAAGACTATATTGCTCCTGTTTTATTCTATTATAGGTTTGCAGTCCGCTAAACAATGTAACATTGCTGCTAAGGCTAAAATTCTCAGTCATTGTTTGCTTGTCGGTGAATTTTCCTGATCCTATATCCAGGAAGCGGCCAAAGTTGTAGTCATGACTTACGCTACCATTTAGGCTTGGCAATATTTCGGCCTTGCTTTGGAGGTATGTAGCCGTATTTATATCTGCATTTAATTGTTGCTGCTTAATATTGAGGTTATTTTTTAATGCGTAGTCAATACACATTTGCAATGACCACGGACTTCCAGGATTAGTTTGTGCAACTAATGAAAGGGAAAATAAAACAGGGGTAAAGAATTTAAAGATCTTTAGCATATCAATATGATCTTATTGTACAAAGGTAATGATTAAGCCGGATAATTATTTTTCTTCCAGGTATAAAAACATAGTGGCCATACCTGTCTGAATTTGAGGGGATGTATTATCATATTCACTAGTAAGTAAATAACGATGAAAATTGCTTAATTCTACACCCTCTTTGCTTTCAAAATGGTCGATATAATCGAGACCTATTTTATCAGGATGATTTTTGTTCAGCCCCTTAAATATTGTTTTATCTGTTGTTTTGTCTTTTAGTTCCAGCCATGTGCAAAAGGGGTGAACATGCATTCCTATATAATGCACTTTAGTTTTATAGGGTAGTGAAAGCATTTCTGTGATGTCGGAATTAAGTATTTCAATACCGGGTTCAAAACTCCAATGGCCGGTATAGGTGCGGCCATAATTATCTTTGTAGGGGTTAAAATGAGGGTCAAATATTTTTCCGGTACAGCAGCTCATGCTGTCTTCTGCAATGGAATTTGAAGTGACCTTTATTTGAGCAGTTGGTTCAAAGTTTACCGGAGAAGAATTGAAAAAACCTGTTGGTCCGGATAATTGTTTGGTCACAAAAATAGCTTCTTGGTATAGGGGGATCATAGCCGCAGAAAGTTCGCTGTCCTTTATGTAATGTATTTTTACACGTTGTTTTGTTTTCAATAAAGTATCCGGATAGTTATGATTTAACGCTTGTGAGGAAATAGCAAGTATGGTGTTTCCGAGTACGGGAATTCCCATTCCTTCCGGTAAATGCAGCTGTGTTTGCCCTGCAGTTAAGGTAAATACACGCTGGAAATTACTAAAGGCATTTGCTTTCCATGGAAGATTGGTGTTGTCATATATATCGAGATTGTTGTGACACAAAAAATCATCTGATATTTTTTCTCCTTTTTCGTTTATTACTTCTGCTGAATAGCCAACCAGCCAGTATACTTCGGGTTTTGAGAATACTTTATTTGTAAAACTTCTATTTTCATCACTCAATGCAACGTGATTTACCCGCAGTGGTCCCTGCATGGATCGGAAGATGGTGTCAATCTTTATTTCAGGAGATGTGAATTCAAATACATGGATGTTTGATCCCTTGTTTTTTTTATCCGGAAATTCCTTTTTGTTATACCATTTGGTAAATACGACTTTGTTTCCCTTCGAAATGTATTTGTATAATCCCATTCCGCCGATTAAAAGCACACCTGCAAGAAGAATATAAACAAGATATTTGTTCATGTCTGCAAAGGTATATCAAATTAAAAAGCCGACGTATGTACACCTCTGAAATCTTCTATTTCATAATCGGCTTATGTTTCGTAACTTTAAGGGTACATAATTTAAGATCATGGAAATAACTGTTGATAGAGTATTGGAAGCCCTTAAAAATGTGGATGATCCGGATATCAAAAAGGATATTGTTACGTTAGGCATGGTGAAAGATGTAGAGGTGAATGGGAAGAATGTGAATTTCACAGTTGTATTAACTACTCCTGCTTGTCCTATGAAGGACATGATCCATAAAGCATGCGTAAACGCAATCATTCATTATGTTGATAAGGAAGCAAACGTTAATGTGAATATGACTGCCAATGTAACTACTGGCAGATCCGCAAAACCTCAACTAAGTGGCGTGAGAAACATTATTGCTATTGCGTCCGGTAAAGGTGGAGTAGGAAAATCAACCGTTGCATCTAACCTCGCTGTTGCATTGGCGATGAAAGGTGCGAAAGTGGGCTTGGTTGACGCAGATATTTATGGACCATCCATTCCAATTATGTTCAATGTGATTGATGAAAGACCGAAGATGATAAATGTGGATGGGAAAAATAAAATGGTGCCTGTAGAAAGTCATGGTGTAAAACTATTATCGATAGGGTTTTTTGCAGAAACTAACCAGGCTATAGCGTGGCGTGGACCAATGGCTACCAAAGCGCTTAATCAATTGTTGACTGATGCCAATTGGGGTGAGCTTGATTATTTATTGATTGATCTTCCTCCGGGTACAGGCGATATACATTTATCATTGGTGTCGGCGGTGCCGCTTACAGGGGCCGTAATAGTTAGTACTCCGCAGCAAGTGGCATTGTCGGATGCACGTAAGGCGGTTGGGTTATTTAATATGCCGGCAATTAATGTTCCGGTATTGGGTATTATAGAAAACATGGCTTATTTCACACCGGCCGAATTGCCGAACAGTAAATATTACATATTCGGAAAAGATGGCGCAAGCGCTTTGGCAGCACAAATGAATCTTCCTTTATTGGGTCAAATACCGTTGGTACAAAGCATCTGTGAAGCTGGTGACGCCGGTCGTCCGGTTGTATTGCAGGAAACAACTCCGCAGGCATTGGCATTTTTAGAAATGGCAGGGAATGTAGCGCAGCAGGTGGCTATAAAAAATTCGTTGAGTAAGGAACAGCCGGCTGCAGTTAATTGATCACCTGATCAACGTAATATTTCCTTTCAGTTCTATTTGTTTTTTGTCTTTTGATATTCCATTTAAGGCAAAAGTAAAAACTGCACTTCCCAATTTTTTGCCTTTGAAGTTTCCGTCCCAGCAATTATCAGGATCCATTGAGCGGCAAACTAATTCTCCCCAACGGTCATAAATATTTAGTTGAAAGGTTTGCAGGCATTGAGTTCCATACACACATAGTTCGTCATTTTGTCCATCATCATTGGGCGAGAATGCGGTTGGTACAAATAATATTCCTCCTCCGCATTCAAGCACGTAAACCTGTGCACAAACTGTATCCGGGCAATTACCGTTTTTACCAATAACACAGTAGCTTATGTTTTGTGTTGGACTTACGTTTATAATTGATGTCGTTGTCCCATCGGCCCATAAATAAATATTTGCTCCTGTTGCCGTTAATGTTAATTCGCTGCCGGTATAAATACTATCTATCAAAGGAAATACAGTAAGAACAGGAGTTGTTGAAATAGTAATGTTGATGTTTGTAATGCTATCACATCCTGTTGTACTTCCACCGTTTATTGTATCGTGTAAAGTTTGCGAAGCAAAATGCCAGGCTCCATTTGCAAAAAGACTATCGCACCCGGCTGAATTTATATTTGCAACAGCGGTTGGAGTTACATTTAATGTGATCGAAGAAATACTGTCGCATCCACTGGTACTTGTAAATGTTTGCGTGTAAATTCCGGAAGCGGTTTGATTCACACCATGAATTACAGAGCTCTGTCCTTGGCAAGTATTAATATTGTTGTTCGTTGATGAAGAATTAAGAATTGTCAAACTTGTTTTTATAATACTGTCACATCCATTGTGAGCTGCACCGGCTAATGTATCTCTTACCAATTGTGTTGCGAAATACCAGTTACCATGGATCAATGCGCTATCACAAGAATTAGCGCTCACCGTTGTTACCACTGAATCAATAACAGTTAAATTAATCGTGATCAAGCTGTCACAGCCCGGAGAACTTGGAATGGTATCGTGATACAATCCCGATAGCGTAAAAATATTTCCGGCCGGGCTCAAGTAGTTTCCGCAGGATAAAGGTGTTATGGTTGCCGTTGAGCTGCTGGTGATGGTAATATACGTATTGATGATGCTGTCACATCCGTTCGATGCTCCTCCTAATATTGTATCACGTAATGTTTGTGAGTTATAATACCAGTTGCTGTTTACCATTGCGCTATCACAAGAAGGAGTGGGAGTGAGGGTAGTTGTTAACGGAGGTTGTGCTACCGTAATAATTTGTGTAAGTGAATCGGCTGTGCACATCCTGTTTCTTTTTACAACCAATTTAATGTTATATGTTCCGGGTAAAGAGTAAGTGTGGGTATTAGGTTGAAATAAAGTAGAAGTAGTTCCGTCGCCAAAACTCCAAAAATAGCTTGCCGTATCATTCAGAAAAAACGAACATGGATCAGGTGGAGGTATAGTATCGGATGTGTTATTGAGAGAAATAGTTAAAGAACAATTTGTGTTTGGTAAAATTGAAAAAGTGGCCTGCAAAGTATCCGGGATGTAAAGGCGTAATGGAACAAAGTTTTGTAATCCTTGCAATGTGATATTTCCATTTAAGAAAACACCGTTTTGATTTACTCCACATGCGGATCCGGCATTGTTTGGAAAATTAATAACTCCCAAGGATCCCGCATCTTCAATAACAAAATATATCTTATTGTCTTGGCCAATCTGCATGATCCGTCCTATGCCATCTACTGGAAAAAAAGTTGCACTCCTGTTATTAAGCAGATCATATTGGATAATCATGTCAGTACCGCTGGCATATAATTTAGAATTATCAGGTGAAAATGTTATACCATATATACTGCTGATAAATGGTGTGAAAAACTGCTGGTTGGAAAGCACACCTGTACTTATATCAAAATTCATTACTCTTATTCTGTTATTCGCAAAGTTTGTTGCTTCCCCTTCTACTACGGCGTAAGTTCTTCCGTTCGGAGATATGGCGCTTGCCATCACAGCCCTGTTTAACATGGAAGGAACCGAGGGGTTGATCATGCTATTTACAACAGGAGCTCCAACTCCGGTGTTTGTTACAGGATAAACATTAAATGTATCCTGGCCGGCCGGAATTATTGTCCAGTATTCTGCATCATTACAATTCTCCGCTTCTTTTTTTACAACTCCCTTTAATACTTCTGATTTGTATCCGCTCTTTGGATATAGAGGTGCATTTTTAGTGGTTAAATCTCCATTGCCTGCGTTTAAAGTCAAATCAACCAATGAATAGAAACATCCTTGTTGTCCGCTGGATGCGCCGCTGGAAGTAAAAATATAATACTGGTTAATATTTCCCGGTTTGGGTATTATCAATGCAGATTCTGTTGAAGAATTATTTCCGTTTAATCCGTTTCCGGCTGGCATTTGTGAATGGGTTTTATCCCATACTTTTTGTCCGTTGGTATAAAAAAGTAAATTACCAGTAGTGGGGTCACTTATAGTTGCACCACCTTCGCCTGGTAAATTATTCATTTGTCCGCCCGGAATAAAAACAGGGCCGCCTCCTGAAAAATTCAATCCGTTATTTTGATAAAAAAACCAATTGTTATTTGATTTGGTCGGAAAAACATTCAGATCATTCGGGCAAATGTCAATCGATTTTGCAATAGTATATTCACAGCCACTAAGCGGGTTTGTTCCCGTTACTGTTACCAGGTAATTCCCGGGCTGTGAAAAAACATGGTTTACATTTTGAGTATTGGCTGTAGCACCATCACCGAAATTCCAAAACCAATTAGTGGCAGTACCGGTTACCGAAAAATTAATTGTATTGCAAGGACAGCCAACTGTATAACTGATAGCTGCCGCAAGGGTTGTATCATAAGGTAATTGGAGCGATTTAACAACCTTGTTCGGGCAAACATGGTTTTGTGCAGTTAGTGAGACTAAATAGCTTTGAGGTTGACCATAAGTATAATTTGGGTTCGTTAACGTAGATGTTCCCGCAGTAGTCCCATCTCCGAAATTCCATAAATAGTTAGTAAGCCCCGGATCAGATAAGTCTGTAAATTGAACCAGCAAATTTTGTTTAGCACAAGTATCAGTAAATGAATATGAAAAATCTACGTGTGGAGGGTCAACAACGGTTATTGTTAAAGAATCGGTAACTGTAGCACCATTAAGGAAGGCTGTAAAGTAAATGATAAAAGTTCCTAATGTATCGTATTGATGATTTACTTTGTTATAAGGGGCGATAAGTGTGGTAAACTGTCCGTCTCGCCATTCTATAACTATTGAATCTCCCGAACTGCCGCTTACAGAAAATAATCCAGGTGAGTGTATACAAATGGTGTCACCATTAGGTACACGAAATGTGGGAGTAATTATTTGTGAATTTCCGGTTTGGGAAATGATAAGCAATGTCGATAAAATGAAACAAAATCTTTTCATTGCTACTTTACCTGATCACGAGTTAAGAATTATAATATTAATGTACAATATTATATTCGCAATCAGAAAGAAAATGTACCTTTGTTCTATTAAATAGAAGCATGGCACAAGGAAAACAAGAGACCATCGAAAAAATTGAAAATGTTCTTCAACAGCTTCGTCCATATCTTGAAGCCGATGGAGGTAATATCAATTTTGTTGAATTAACAGATGATAATATTGTTAAGGTTCAATTGACTGGCGCCTGTAAATCATGTTCTATGAGTGCAATGACGCTTAAAGCAGGCGTAGAGGATTCTATTAAAAGAGCCATTCCTGAGATAAAAGCTGTAGAGGCTGTTTCCCTTGATTTTTCAGAGGGGATTTTAAATTAATTTCTTTTGTTATCTCCTGTCTATTAAATTCCTATATAAATCAAAAACAGGCGGGTTTTTTCAATCGGGTTCTTATATCGTTGCTATCTTTACCGATAATCCAACAAAGAATGATTAAATACATCCTTTTAACTTTAATCATATCAATTTCTTTCGATGTTAATTCCCAAAACGCGGAAAATTTTAAAGAAGGTATCTATTTGAATTTTGATCAACTTAAAACCAATACCCCACTTCCCAAAGAAAAAATTATACTCTACAATGCCGATGAAGTGAATTCTCTGCGCAAAGCAATTGGCTTGACTTTTATAAATTATAAGGATGAAAATAATGTCATTCATGAAATACCGAGCTCCTCAGTCTGGGGGTTTTGCGAGAATAATGCAATCTACAGGGTAAACGATAACACTATATATAAAATACATTTTACAGGAGGCAGTGTTGGCACATGTGTGCCTTTGGGCTCAATTAGTACCGTAAAAAGAAATGTAGTTAACGGTTTGTCTGAAGGTGTATCGTATGGTATTGCGGGAGCAGCAGGAGGGGTAGTATATAGACAAAACGAAATCGAAAAAATGAAAAGGAAAATGATTGTTGATTTGGAGTATGGATCAATGATGCAATTGAATAAATATAGTTTGGTGGATATCTTGGAGAGGGATGCAGATCTATTGATAGAATTTGTTTTGCTAGAGGAGGAAGAAAAGGATAAGCACATTTTTCGTTTGATGGAAAAGTACAATAGCAGGCATCCGTTTGCATTTGGCGTGCCATCTTTAAAACCTCCCCAAAGAATTAGGTCGGTAGGAACTTTTGAAGTTGAGGCGGGCGATATTTCAGGTTTAACTATTACTTTAACAAATGATTCAACAATAATTGATACTATTCAGAATAAAACTGCCCACCTTTTTTTGTTGGATCAAAATCAGAAATACAAAGTGGTAGTATCTAAAGTTGGGTATGTTACTAAAACAATTGAAATACTCACAACAAATATATCAGTAAATAATTGGGAAAATGGTATTGATGTCTATACTTGGGAGGTAAAGCTTCAGAAACAAATTTCTGGACAGATTGAAGAGCATTCAGAACCTATAGGTACAATATACTATAGCCCAAAGATCGATAATTTTACATTTAAGTCGAATTACCCAAAAAGAAAAACCAAAGCCATTTCGTCTCATAGCAATAATTAAAACTAGTTCTGAAGATATTGCTAAATTCCCAGTCGGTTTACGAGTATTCTCAAATTTCACATTCCTTAAAAATCTACTATCTTTGTAGACTCTATTTATAGTGGTGATGAGCGCAACAGTCGAAGATAAAAAACAAGTCGTAATTCTTTTTGCCGGTGATTCCGGTGATGGTATCCAGTTGGCGGGTTCGCAATTTACTTCTGCCTCGGCATTATTTGGTAACGACATAAGTACCTTTCCAAATTTTCCGGCTGAGATAAGGGCTCCGCAAGGTACACTTGCCGGAGTGTCCGGTTTTCAATTGCATTTCGGGAGTATTAATATTTATACTGCTGGCGATGTATGTGATGTATTGGTAGTGATGAACGCTGCCGCATTAAAAGCAAATTTACATCAGTTGAAAGAGGGTGGAGTGATCATTGTAAACAGCGATGGTTTTGATCCTAAAAATTTGGGTCTCGCAAAATACCCTAAGGATGTAAATCCGTTGACGGATGGTTCATTGGATAAATACACTGTTATAAATATCGATGTTACTAAATTAACACGCACATGTCTCACTGATTCCGGTCTTAGTACTAAGGAAACGGATCGTTCTAAAAACATGTTCGTGCTTGGTTTTATTTATTGGATGTACAATCGCGACATTGATTTCTCCATCGATTTTATAAACGAAAAATTTAAGGGACAACAGAACCTGATTGATGCTAATGTTAAAGTGCTAAAAGCAGGTTATAGCTTTGGCGATACAACAGAAACTCCAATGTCGAGATATAATGTTGCGCCGGCTCCAATGCCTAAAGGTACATACAGAAGTATAATGGGCAACCAGGCATCAGCGTACGGTTTAATTGCTGCTTCAGAAAAGTCGGGATTGAAACTTTTTTACGGAACTTATCCTATAACACCTGCATCAGATATTTTGCATGAGCTATCAAAATATAAAAATTTTGGTGTTCGTACTTTCCAGGCAGAAGATGAGATAGCTGCTGTAACTGCCGCTATTGGCGCATCTTTCGGAGGTGCCTTAGGTGTTACCGCTTCGTCTGGTCCGGGTATTGCACTTAAATCAGAAGCAATTGGTTTGGCTGTAATGTTGGAATTGCCATTGATAATTTGTAATGTACAACGTGGCGGGCCGAGTACAGGATTACCAACTAAAACTGAGCAAGCAGATTTGTTACAAGCGCTTTATGGACGTAATTCAGAGTGTCCTGCAGTGGTTGTAGCTTCAAAATCTCCTTCCGATTGTTTTGATGTTGCTTATGAAGCATGTCGTATTGCAATAGAACACATGACACCCGTTTTTTATCTTTCAGATGGATACATTGCAAATGGATCGGAGCCTTGGCGCTTTCCTTCATCGGCAGATTTAAAATCTATTCACGTAAAATTCGCCACTGAAAAAAATAATGCAGCGGGCGATAAATATTTGCCGTATAAACGGGATGAAAAATTATCCCGCCCCTGGGCATTGCCCGGTACAAAAGGATTAGAACATCGCATTGGAGGCTTGGAAAAAGAACATGAAACAGGAAACATTTCTTACGATCCGGAGAATCATGAATTCATGGTAAGGCTGCGTGCAGAAAAAATCGAAAAGATAGCTGACTATATTCCTTTGCAAAAAATTGAACAAGGAAAAGAGAAAGGAAAATTGCTGGTATTAGGTTGGGGTTCTACATATGGCTCTATAAAAACAGCTGTTGCAGAAGCGATTAAAGAGGGGTATGATGTGTCACAAGCACACCTAACTTATATTAACCCTCTTCCGAAAAATATAGGAGAAATAATAAAAAGTTTTGACAAAGTGTTGATCCCTGAAATGAATATGGGGCAGCTGTCAAAAATTATTCGTGATAAATTTTTGATCGATGCAATTGGATTAAATAAAATAAAAGGATTGCCATTTATGGCCGAAGAAATTAAGAAAGCAATAGTGAATACACTTAAATAAGAATCAATGAAAAAAGTATTATTGTATTTGGGTTTAACTGTAATTACTGTCGCTAATAGTTATGCTTCACTAACCGATAGTTTAGTTGCTTGTTATTCTTTTTCGGGTAACGCTAATGATGGCAGCGGTAATGGGCATAATGGAACTGTAACAACTGCAACACTTTCTGCTGACAGGTTTACAAGAGCTAACAGTGCGTATAATTTTAATGGTACTTCCGGTCATGTTTTTGTTCCTGCCGACTCTTTTTTAAATGTTAATTATACTTATTCTGCATGGGTAAAATTAAATAGTATTCCCTCGTTTGGTGGTTCTACATATGTATTATCTGTTGGTAGCACCGCAGGTGATCAGGCAATATCGTTACAGAACAATTCTAACTGGGTGGGGTGGAGTGCAGCAGGATATACAGGAACAGGTGGTGTTCCAGGAGCAACACAAAGTGTTTCCGGTGTTCTTCCTTCTACCGGTGCATGGTATCATTTAGTTGCGTCACGAAACAACTCAACTTTAAAGCTGTACGTAAACGGACAACTTGCCGCAACTACTAATCCTCCGGCAGCACCGTATTACGGTTCTGACGCTTCTAAAAAAGTGGTAATAGGTGAACGGTTTGCTTTCAGCAATACGTTTGATGGTTTGATTGATGATGTTAGGATTTACAAAAAAGCCTTGGATAGCAGCGAAATAAGTCAAATATATTTTTCGGCTAATTTATTAAACGGCCTTGTGGCTTGTTACCCTTTTACTGGTAATGCTAACGATGGAAGTGGGAACGGACATCATGGAACTGTAACCACTTCTACATTAACAGCGGACCGATTTGTAAGCGTTAACAGCGCTTATGTTTTTGATGGTACATCAGGCCATGTTTTGGTTCCCGCCGATTCTTTTTTAAATGCTAACTATACTTATTCTGCTTGGGTAAAAGCAAATAGCGTTCCTGCATTTGGTGGTTCTACATATATATTGTCAATTGGAAGTACAGCCGGTGATCAGGCAATTTCAGTACAAAATAATTCAAATTGGGTGGGATGGAGTGCAGCAGGGTATACAGGAACAGGTGGTGTTCCGGGAGCAACGCAAAGTGTTTCTGGATCTCTTCCTACTGTGGGTACATGGTATCATTTAGTTGCTACACGAAACGATTCAACTCTTAAATTATATGTGAATGGACAGATCGCTGCAATAACGTATCCACCAGCAGCACCGTATTATGGTTCTGACCCTGTTAAAAAAGTAGTTATTGGAGAGCGCTTTGCACTCAGCAATACATTTGACGGCGTTATAGACGATGCAAGAGTATATAAAAGAGCATTAACAAGTGCAGAAGTTATGGTATTGTATTTATCTCCAGCCGGTTGTTCAATGTCATCCGGGGAGCTTACTTGCTCTGGATTTGTTTCTGTAAATGAAAATGACCTTGAAGGTGGATTTAAATTATATCCAAACCCGAGTAAAGGCGTATTTGATCTGGAGCTTGGAAATAATGAAAGTAATATGAAAGTCTTTATTGTTAATTCAATGGGGCAAATTGTTTATGAGAATACAATTGAAAAATTTGGCAATAAATCAGAAAAAATAAATTTATCTGCTTGTGCCAAAGGAATGTACTTTGTTGTTGTTCAGACAAAGGATAAGCAGGTTGCAAAAAAGATAATTATTGAATAAGATTTTTTAAAAGTACAACGTTTGATATAGGTTTATGGAAGAGGTGTCCACAAAAATAAAACTAACTCCCAAGGATTTTGTAACCGATCAGGATATACGCTGGTGTCCCGGTTGTGGTGACTATTCCATCCTTAAACAGGTGCAAAGTATAATGCCGGAGATAGGTGTTAACAAAGAAGATATTGTTTTTATTTCAGGTATTGGTTGTTCATCGAGGTTCCCTTATTATATGGATACTTTTGGTTTGCATGGTATTCACGGGCGCGCTGCTTCAATAATAAGCGGCCTAAAAGCTGTGCGGCCCGATTTGAGTTTGTGGATGATTACGGGTGACGGCGATAGTCTTTCAATTGGAGGAAATCATTTTATTCATTTGCTCAGAAGAAATTTTGATGTGAATGTGTTGCTTTTTAATAACGAGATATACGGTTTAACAAAGGGGCAATACTCACCAACATCTCCTGTTGGTAAAGTAGCTAAGTCAACCCCTATGGGATCTGTTGATCATCCTTTCAATCCGTTAGCATTGGCTCTTGGTGCTGATGCAACTTTTGTGGCGCGTTCGATGGATCGCGATCCAAAACATTTAAGAGAAATGTTAATGCGCACCAATCAGCATAAAGGCACTTCGTTATTGGAGATATATCAAAACTGTAACGTGTTTAACGATGGAGCTTTTGAAGTGTTTACTGAAAAGTTATCAAAGAAGAATGAAACAATTTTCGTTGAACAAGGAAGGCCCCTGCTTTTTGGCGACAATAATAACCTTGGTATAAAATTGGATGGGTTTAAACCTGTTGTGATTGATGTAAGTCTGAATAACGCATCAATAAATGATCTTTGGATACACGATGAAAAAGATCGTGTTAAAGCGGGGATCCTTGTGAGAATGTTTGATGAGCCAAGAACTCAAGGTGCTATGCCTCGCCCGTTTGGTGTATTGTATAGTGA
Source organism: uncultured Bacteroidia bacterium (assembly GCA_964593555.1). Taxonomy (GTDB): domain Bacteria; phylum Bacteroidota; class Bacteroidia; order JAFLBG01; family JAFLBG01; genus CAZQIC01. Next base: position 13,448 of record CAZQIC010000001.1, read on the forward strand.
AGACAGATTTACATACGAGGTAGAATTGAATAAGCAGGTAGAAGATATTATTCAGCAAAAAGGAAAAGGAAACCTAGATGCTTTGTTAAAAGGGAAAAACACCTGGGAAATAAAATGATGATAGTGTTAGTGATCAAGCCTTGGCATGAGAGCGTTACACTATCACATCCCGATAGCGAAGCGAATCGGGATCTAAGATTAATAGATAAGTAAATACGATTGAAAAATAAATAATTTATTACTCGTGAAAAAAATTATTTTTTTATTATTTTCTTTCTTTTTTGTCTCCATTTCTTCTTTTGCTCAACTTGATGCAAAATCTATTGCTTCCAATTATTACAAGGGTGTTGTTAAAATATTACTTTTCGATTCAGCTGCAGAAAAAAAAGAGGCCGGTAAAGGTTATATAAGCAGGGGCTCTGGATTTATTGTTAATGAAGACGGCATTATATTTACCAATAGGCATGTTGTTGAGTTTTGCGTATACGGTTATGCCGAGTACGATTATTATGATAAAGACAATGGTAGCAAAATTAAAGTGTTTGATACTTATACCAGTGATCTGGCGACTAACCCGGATGTTGTAAAAGTTCATAGGACGGGTTTCGCAATACCCATCGTTCAGGTATATACCGGCAAAGGCGAAAATGATTATAAGCTTTATAAAGGCGAAGTATTGACTGTTGGTATGGGTTCTTTTGACGGAGCCATGGTTAAAATAGTTTCTGATATGAATGGTAAGCCCGTGAATACAAAATTTTTCTCCTTACCTATTGGTGATTCTGACAAATCACAGCAAGGAGAAGATTTATGCATATTCGGATTTCCGGCGCAATATGATGGCAGTATTGATTTGATGATAAAGGATATGAGTACACTCACCTTTGGAAAACTGAGCGGCTACGATTATGTATTTAATAAGGATTATGGCTATATAAAAACAGATGCTTCTATAAACAGTGGCAATAGCGGCGGACCCGTCTTCAGTGAATCCAATAAAGTAATTGGTATTGCAACTGCCACAGGCAATAAAACAAATATTGGTTTGGTCGGAGGGATAAATGGAATGTATTATGTTGCAGCTGCACAAGGAGCCATATTAAAACAATTAGTTGCAAAGGGATTGACTATACCCGAAAACGCCGGATCAATACAAACGGTTTCCGGTGAGCGTGTACAAATACTTTCTGCAGATGAAATAAATGTTTCCAAAACAGGATCCACAAATGCATCCAAAGGCAACAAGATCACTTTTGGTAATTCGAAAAAACCTGAAGCAAACAACGGAGGTTCTTATAAGGTAAGTTCAAATTATTATAACAATTCAAAGGTCACATTCACAAGCCGTATTAATGATGATGGTTCACTTGGACCTAAGCTTTCTGAATTTACGATTGATAATAAAAATAAGGGGCTTATATATATTGATATAGATAATTATCCTAAACAATTAAAAACGGATAAGTTGATCGTTGATGTTTTTATGAAGCAAAACGGAGAATACAAAAAAACGGAAACAAAAACGTTTAATATAACACCCACTGTAAAGGCTTCGTTTTTTAAATATAATTTTACGCAGCCCGGTGATTATAAATTTGCCATTTACAACCAGGGTGAGGCTTGGATAAATAATGGTTTTATTACCGTTCGCAAATAATTCCGTTCCGGGATTATTTATTAATTTCGTTTCAAATTATACAACATGAGAAGACTCATTTTACTGTGTAGCTTATTGTTTACCATTTCTGTTTACTCCCAGGTTGTTGATGCAGAAGGCAAACTTCGCACACAGAAGGAGGATACTGTTGTTGGTTGGAAAAAAGGAGGAGTTATAGTGCTAAATTTTGCACAAAGTTCATTCACTAATTGGGCCGCGGGGGGACAAAATTCAATTTCAGGAAACGGCCTGGTAAGTTTATTTGCCAATTATAAAAAAGGAGAGAACACCTGGGACAACAATTTTGATTTAGGGTATGGGGCTATGCTGCAGGGTAATAATTTGGCAAAAGAAAAACCTATTAAGACAGATGATAAGGTTGAACTAAATTCAAAATACGGTCGCAAAGCATCCAAGCAATGGTACTACGCTTATTTGCTAAATGTGAAAACGCAAATGGCGCCCGGATATAACTATCCGAATACAACTGATAAAATTTCCGATCTGTTTGCTCCAGGTTATATTCTTTCTGCAATTGGCATGGACTTTAAACCCAATGATGGCTTTAATTTATTTATTGCGCCGGTTACCGTAAAAATAACAATTGTTAATAATGATGCATTGGCAGATGCCGGTGCGTTTGGTGTAGAGCCGGCAACATACGATACGTCTGGCAACAAACTAACTAATGGAACAAAGGTGCGTATGGAGCTTGGAGGATATTTGCGGATGATGTATAAAAAAGAAATAATGAAGAATGTAACTTTTCAAACTAAATTAGATCTGTTCTCAAACTATATGAATAATCCCGGGAACATAGATGTAAATTGGGAAAACCTGATTTCTATGAAAGTGAATAAATACATTTCTGCGACAATTAATACTCAGCTTATTTACGATAATGATATTGATATTGGCGTTGATAAAGATGGAGATGATATTATTGATGAGGTTGGGCCGAGGCTACAATTCAAAGAAATTTTTGGAGTAGGATTTTCATATAAGTTTTGATGAATGTGTTAGTGATCACGCCATTAGCGTGAGAGCGTTACACATTCACATCCCGATGAATATCGGGATATTAAGAAGAAGATATTATTATTAACAATCAAAAGAAACAAACATGGGATTTGTAAAAGAGTTTAAAGAGTTCGCTTTGAAGGGCAATATTATTGATATGGCCATTGGGGTTGTTATCGGGGTTGCATTCAATAAAATTATAGGTTCTCTTGTTGACGATATAATTACACCCGCCGTATTGACACCTGCACTTAAGGCAGCACACCTTACCGACCTTGCGGATCTTACTATTCCCGGAACGGCAATTAAATATGGTAATTTTGTTTCAACCTGTATCTCATTTGTAATAGTTGCAATTGTATTGTTTCTGATAGTAAAGGCAATCAATGCGGCTAAGAAAAAAGAGGCAGCTGCACCAAGCGCACCTCCAGCACCATCAAATGAAGAAAAGTTGTTGATGGAAATAAGGGACTTGCTGAAGAAATAATTTCAATAAAAAGCTTGAAGAAATCCTCAGACCCCTTTATTGCTTTAGGTTATTGGGAATTTCGCATACCGGTATCGGTTGCATTTTATGTAATGCTGCTTTATGCATGCGCTCATAAATATCAAGTACCTTTTTCTCCCTGTCATTAAGCTTTGATAACGCTCCTGGATTTTCTAAAAATGTCATCGCCCATTCCAGTTCATTGTACGTAGCACCAATCTGATCCTCATCCGTTCTGCCATCTGCCCATAACCCATCAGTGGGGGCGGCATTCAAAATGGAATTTTCAACGCCTAATTCCTTAGCAAGGGAGTAAACTTCCGATTTCATAAGGTCAGCAATGGGACTAACATCTACACCGCCGTCACCATACTTGGTAAAAAAGCCAACACCAAAATCTTCAATTTTATTTCCTGTTCCGGCAACAAGCATTTTATGACTGCATGCAAATGCGTAAAGTGTTGTCATGCGTAAGCGGGCTCTTGTATTGGCCATGCTTAACCAATCCTGTACATCAGTAGGATATGTTTTTTCTATTTGGTCAAAAATAGTTGTCAGGTCAATTTCAAATGAAGTAACATTACTGAAATTTTTTTTCAACCATTCAACATGTCCTGTTGCGCGTAATAATTCTGCATTGTGCTGCCGGATAGGCATGCTTAATACGATCACTTTTTTTCCGGTTTTGGCACATAAAGTAGAGGTAAGGGCCGAATCAATTCCTCCGGAAATCCCAATAACAAAGCCTTTTGTATGCGACGTTGTGCAATAATCGTTAAGCCAGTTTACAATATGATCTATTACTTCTTTTTTCTTCATCGATCGTAAAATAAAAAAATCCCGACCCTGTTACAGAGCCGGGATCTTTTTAATTAAATAATTAAAACAGTATGCCGGCTGTTATCAAAAATGCGTCACCAACCACCGTAGATTTAAACGCACTTGAAGTTACACCCTTTAAAAGATATTCAGATTCCTTCTTAATTGCAGGCAGCATCCCCCTTCTGTAGTTTAAGCTAACAACAAGTGATGTTGAGCCCGAAAGGTTAAATTCAAATCCTGCACCCACATTAAGTGATGTTCGGATAATATTCATGTCTTTGGTATTGTCCTGTACATCTTCCGGGCTGTATTTGAAACCCGAAGGAATAGGAGTGAGGTTCACAGGGTCATTGTCTTTTACTTTTCCTTTTAGTCTTATACCAAGATCACCTCCAAATATGGCAAAGTATGTCATTGCGCCAATTTCTTTGGTTTTCATTTTAAGTGTAAGCGGTATATTTAAATAATTCACATCATAACTTCTGCTGTTTACCATATATTTTACAAAAGGTTTGCTTGTATCAGGAGCCGTGGTAAATGCTTCATCCTGTATAAAATATGTAACAGTATCGCTAAATTTAAGTTTTCCTCCTTCATAATCAGCCCCAATTCCGGTTGCAAATGATACAAGCTTGCCAAGTTTAAACTCCGTAATTAACCCATAACCAAATTTCGCTTTTACTCCATCCTTTTCTACTATTTTACTATCTCCGGGCCTAAACCATGTTAACATAGGGTTCACCTTAATGCCAAAACGGAAATTTTTATCCACCCCGTCGTCGTCGCCTATGGCCAAAGCTGTATTAAATACAAATACTACTAACAAAGAAGCGGCTATTGATTTTTTTATGAGTGACTTCATCATGTAATTTATATTTTTGTTTCTGTTTACAATATTAATATATTTTTTTTACATGATAAACAAAGTACGGGTTTGCGTTTTTATCATTTTATTGTTTATAATTTCTTCTTGCGGGCATGACCCTCTAAGGGATGTAGATGTATCGGGGGTAAAACTCAATGATTTTGTGATAAAGCATATGGAGGATGATGTTTTTGCATTAAATCCCGATAGTATATTACAAATGACGCCTAAGCTGAGGGTAAAATATGGAAATTTCTACCTCCATTACATAAGAGGGTTTATTAACGACGGCGGAATTTCCGACTCATCTTATGCTAAAAGTCTTGCACGATTCATTTCCGATAAGGATATGAAGGAAGTGTATGGTGCGTGCAAGGATAAATATTCTTCAACCGATTTTTTGTATAATGGTCTTGAAGATGCTTTTAAGAGATACAAATATTATTTTCCGGAAAGAGTAATACCAAAGGTAATTACCACTTTTACCGGATTTAATTATAGTATTTTATATGTCGATACAACACTTGCAATAAGCCTTGAAATGTATCTTGGTAGGGATTATAAATATTATACAATGATGTCGCCTGATGTTTTTCCGATGTACCGAAGGAAAAATATGGAACAGCAATACATTGTTCCTGATTGTATAAAAGGCTGGCTGAGCCTTGAGTTTCCGCAAAAGCAGGAGGGCGCGAATTTTTTAACACAGATAATTCAGGCGGGAAAAACACTTTATTTGTCCGATGCCTTGCTTCCATTTACTGACGATACATTAAAGATAGGATATACCAAGGGGCAGTTAGGCTGGTGTGAAAAAAATGAATTTAATGTTTGGGCTTTTTTTGTAGAAAAAAAAATATTGTTTTCAACTGATGCCAATGAATTTATGAAGTATACTGCAGATGGTCCTTTTACAACCGATTTTAATAAAGAATCTCCTGCAAGAGTGGGACAATGGATAGGATGGCGTATTGTAAGATCGTTTATGAAAAATAATCCAGATATAACAGTAGCAAAATTAATGGAAACAGAAGCACAAACAGTATTGAACAGATCAAAATATAAACCAGGTAAATAAAAAAATACAATGAAAACCTCTGAGATAAAATTTACGATTACTCTTGATGAAAATAAATTACCGGTTTCAATAAATTGGGAAGCGAGCGATGGAGGTGAAAAAGGCAGCTGTAAATCTATGATGCTCTCATTTTGGGATGCTACAGAACAAAACACGTTAAGGATAGATCTTTGGACAAAGGATATGATGGTTGATGAAATGAAAAAGTTTTTTCACCAGAGTTTACTTACCATGTCAGATACCCTTAAAAGAGCGACTGGTGAAGAGAAAATGGCCGAAGAGATGAAAGATTTTTGCGTGTACTTTGCTGAAAAAATGCAGTTGCTGAGCAATTGATAATAAATTTGGAAAATTCATTAAAAATTGCTTAATTTTGTAAGAGTGGTATAAACCATCCCTATGAGGCAAAAGTTACTTGTTATCTTTTTGGGCTTTATTGTTTTTATTCCCCGGGTTTTCTCTCAGGGTTCACCAGGAAATGTAGTATTAATTTGGGATCAATCAGTCATTGTAACGACTGGCGGAATATTGCACGTGAATGGGGATCTTTGGACAAATGGTACTTTCGCAGTTCTTATAAATAACGGCACAATTACTACAGAAAATAATGGGAGTAGAAGAGCGAGTGTTTATTGGGAGAACAGCAGTAGTGTGCTTGGAGACGGTCTTTACAGAATTGAGCAGGACTGGGTGAATACAGCGGGCTTTGCCTGTGGCACCAGTACAGTTGAAATGTATTCCAGCAATTCACAACAGTATATTACTTCGAAACTGGTTAATCACGCCACTACTTTTTACGATTTGGTTTTAACGGGAACGGGAACTAACAACAATAGAAAAAAATCATTGGATACAACCGGGTTCGAGCCGGCTTCCCAAGCTGTAGATGCTTTTGTAACAGGGACTCTTACACTTAATGATAGAGAACTGGATACTGATACTAATACTCTGTTTGTGACCAATACTTCACTTGGTGCGGTAACAAATCTTACTGCTTCTATAGGTACAGAGGGTTTTGCAAGCAGTCTTGGAGAAGGAAGCTTGTCTCGTGAAACTGCACTTGCAGGAACTTATTTTTTCCCTACGGGTTCAAGTGAGGGCACTCTGCGTTACAGGCCGGTTACTTTGACAACAGCTGCAGCTACTGCTAATACGTATAATGCGCGATTGGTTAATTTCCCAACGCCGGATTCTACCAGTATCGATTCAACGGTTATTTGTAAGGTCAATCCTTATTTTTTTCATAAGTTAAAACATCCTGTTGGTACCACAGCTGTGGATATTGATATTTTTTATGATCAAATAACTGATGGGCCCTGGGATGCGCAGGCTCAATGGAATGTTCCGACTGCTTCTTATTGGAACAGCATGGGTACAGCTACAAATACAAATGCAACACCATATAACGATGTGATGAAGTTGAGTTGGAGTAATTTTACTAATGATTCAATTGTTCTTATACGTCATGTGCCTTCGGCTCCGGCTCTTACTTGCCTTGATAGTATTTGTCCATGGACCAAGGCAAATTTATTTACTGCGGCTGGCGCAGGACCTAATTTTATATGGTCAAGCCCTCCGGGAACAACGATTATAAGTGGGCAGGGCTCCAGTTCGGCGACTATTGATTGGAATGATACTTCAGGTGTTGTAAAGATCTATCAAATAATTTTTAATGGTTGTGTTTCTCCATATGATTCCTGTACTGTTAATCTGGCTCCTTTCCCTATTGCAGGTTTTGATACACTTTCTAAAGGAAGATTCAGGAACGATTATTTTTTTAGTGATACAAGCTCAGGGTCAAGTACGTGGGGATGGTATTTTGGTGATGGTGATAGTTCATTTGTACAAAATCCTGCACATCACTACCTGGCTGCTGGTACTTATACTGTTTCACAAATTGTTGTAAACACACATGGCTGTCTGGATACAATTTATCACGTAGTTGTTGTTGATGAAGGAATTTTAATTCCGAACGTATTTACGCCTAATGGAGACGGTATCAATGATCAGTTTTATATTCCCAATAGTGGTGTTAAAGATTTTTATATTGAAATATATGATCGTTGGGGTTTAAAAATGTTTGAGGCAAATGCTTCGGAAATTCGTTGGGATGGAAGAACACTTGCCGGTAAAATGGCTTCCGATGGTACTTATTATTTTGTGCTAAAAGCTACCATGTATTCTGAAAAGGTTCATGACTACGAAGGTTTCCTCCAGTTGATTTCGCAGAAGTAAATAGCTAAATAAGATCTTATTTTACTTGCTCAATAACTCCTTTACAATTGTTGATATTGCTTTGCCATCTGCCTTACCCCCTAATTGTTTGCTTGCAACTCCCATCACTTTGCCCATATCAGCCGGAGAACTTGCGCCAACAGAAGCAATTATTTTATTAATCTCTGCTCTTAGTTCTGTTTCATCCATTTGTTTGGGGAGATAGGATTCAATAACTCCAGCCTGGAATAATTCTACTTCTTCGAGGTCTTTACGGTTTTGTGTTTGGTATATCACCGCAGTTTCTTTGCGCTTCTTAACTTCTTTATGTAAAGCTTTTACTGCTGAGTCGTCTGTTAACCCTTCGGGTGAAGTTTTAAGAAGAAGCACAACTGATTTCATCGCGCGCAATGCTTCAAGTTTTTTAGAGTCCTTAGCAAGCATAGCAGTTTTTATATCGGCACTTATTTTTTCTTCGAGATTCATGAGTTGTATTTTATTTTTGTAAATCTAAAAATTGTAATCAAGTCTGCAAAAGCCTTTGTCGAAATAAAATAGGGCAACTAACTCTTTTTATTGTGTTTAAATATATCTGAACGAATAATAAATATACTACCTCAGGAGATATTTTCCTTTCTGTTTCAACCGGTAAGGAAGATAGTATAGTTTTTTCGAATCAAACTTTTTATGGTGTGCGCTTGGGGGGGGGCAACGGGAGGTTCTTTTGGTTAAGCTTTCTAGCACGGGTGTAGAGCAATGGGTAAATAGGGTAGGCCAATATATTGTAGGGCAACAGATTTTAGTTTCCCTATTGGAGGTGTTTTACCATCTATGGGTAGCATTGGAGATTGGTATATTTTTTAGCAAATTATTCAACTGCCGGCCAATGTAACTGGGTAAATTCCGGTAATATGTCTGTTACAATACCTTGTGGTATTCACTATGCCGGCTCCATTTCAAAAAGCAATACTACTAATGACATATTCGTTACTGGGCAAATTTCTTCAGGAGACAGCTTGATACCGGAAATATATCTTTTGTAAATTTATTTCCTACTGTAAATGCATGTGGTTTTACCGACGCTTTTATTGCTAAATACGGACAAAACAGTGATCCATCAGCGGTTAATTTTTAAAAAAATGCTAAGGGTGAAGTATTGATATATCCTAACCCCAATAAACGGACGGTTTACATTAAAATCATCTAGTTTTGATAAGATGTATGTGACCAACGGGCAAGGTGGAACTTATTTTCTTATAGCGGAAAAAAATGATGTTCGAAATACGAATGAGCTCATTATATATTGAAAGTAGAATTTTATATTGATAGAACATAACACAAAGCCCCGCTGTACATGAGCAGCGGGGCTTTGGTGTTAAAGCAAAAAACTAAACTAACTAATCAACATTATCGTGAAGGAATGAGTTGTTCGGTTTTATATTTGTCTTTTTATCATCTCCGCTATCGGGCGAAAGAGTGAATTTAGACACTTGTGATTCAGAAGAATGAGGAGTAGAATCTAACTGAACATTTCTTCTTTTATAAGCGGGTTCATTCTCTAGTTCGTTTAAACCATTAGGAGTTTTTAATTTGAAGCTCAATTCTTTCAGCTTCATTATCCTTTCCTGAGCTTTTCTTATTTGCTCTTCATTGCGGATTTTTTCCTCTTTTGCTAATTGCTCTGCTTTCTCATCAACAAGCGGAGTTTCATTTACCATCGGTGCAGGAGCTTCATTTACAACGACTGGTGTTGTTTCAACAGCTTGTGGCTCTTCTGTAAGGATATTATTCGCAAATGATTCTGCCATTTCCTCATTTGTTATCGCTTCAACAATTGGGCTTTCAATAATTAATTCTTCTTTCTTTTTTTCAACCAAAACTTCGGCTATTGGCTCTACAACTTCAGCAACGATAATTGGTTCTGTTATCGTTTCGATAACTGCAATTGGTTCAACAACCTCGGCAATTGGTTCAATAATTTCAGCAACCGGAGTTACTCCAGCAATTTCTACTATGGGCGTAACCTCTAAAACGATTTCAGCTATAGATGTAGGTTCAACAACAACTTCTGCAACAATTTCTGGTTGTGTTTCTTCAACTACAACTTCAACATCTTCAGCTACTGGCTCAGGGATTATAATTTCTGCCGCTGGTGCTACCGTTGTTATATTGTTGATCTCTAATTTTATTTCTTCAACCTTCTTTGGAGCTTCTTCAACTGGTCTTATGATAAGGAAAGGTTCCAGTGATTCTTTTTTAGCTTTAGAATAATCTTCGATAGTTACTCTTTCTTCAACTGTAGTGTCTTCTGTAACACTTGTAATTTCATTAGTAACACCGGGAATTATAACTTCCTGTTTCACTTCTTCCATCAGGTTACGTACAATTTTTTCAGGCTGTTTATTTAATTCATTTACTTCAATTTGTCTTGAATTAAATCCTGTTGCTATAATAGTTACGTTAACTCTTCCATCCAATGTTTCATCGATACCATATCCTTTGATAACTTCAGCCGATTGACCCGCTGCATCCTGGATGTAATCGCTGATGTCACCCAATTCTTCCATCGTTATCTCGTTATCACCTGATCCGCAAGTGATATTCACCAATACATAACGTGCCCCTCCAATTTCATTATCATTTAGCAATGGAGAGTTTAACGCTTCTTCTGCTGCTCTTACTGCGCGATTTTCTCCTGCAGCAAAAGCGGTTCCCATAATGGCAACGCCACTGTTGCTCATCACAGTTTTAACATCGTTAATATCAGTATTGATCTGAAGTGTAGTTGTGATGATATCAGCAATACCTTTAGCAGCCATTGATAAAACATCATCTGCTTTCGCAAAACTTTGAGATGCTTTAAGGTTACCGTATATCTCTCTTAATTTATCATTGTTAATGATGATCAACGAATCAACGCTTTTGCGCATTTCTCTGATACCTTCCAATGCTTGCTCTTTGCGTTTTTTACCCTCTTGCGAAAATGGTACAGTTACTATACCAACAGTAAGTATTCCTAGTTCTTTTGCAGCCTGGGCAATCACAGGAGCAGCACCTGTTCCGGTTCCGCCGCCCATACCTGCAGTTATAAATATCATTTCGGTATTGTTACCAAGAAGCGACCTAACGTCTTCTAAGTTCTCGATGGCGGCATTCTTACCAACTTCAGGTTTAGAGCCTGCTCCACGGCCTTTGGTAAGAGTAGTGCCTAAAACAATTTTTGTGGGTACAGGACTAATATCCAATGCCTGCTGATCGGTGTTGCATACTATAAAATCAACACCTTTTATGCCTTGCTTGAACATATGGTTAACGGCGTTACTGCCGCCACCGCCAACTCCAATCACTTTAATGATAGAAGCTAATTCTTTGGGAAGGTCGAATTGCATTGCGTTTGAATTTTGATTCAAACGTAAAATTAACTCCTGTTAACGTTGGGATAACCTAAGGGTATTATAACTTATCCACTTTGAATTGTGAATTACTCTCCCTGTTTTTTGTCAGTATCTTCATCAAACCATTGTTTGCTTTTAGTAAAAATGGTTTCAAAAAAGTTGCCTTTTGTCTTCTTGGAATGAGAGGTAATGTTTGGAGTTGTAGTAGTCGTTACTGTCTCTGCTTTTTTGTATTTCTCAAGTGCTTCAAGCCCTTTCATAACAAGTCCTACACCGGTTGCATACATGGGGCTGGTCACATTTTCAGCGCCATTGGCAAGGTGTTCGGTAGGGTAACCAATCCTGGTGTCCATTCCTGTAATATACTCCACCAATTGTGTGATGTGTTTTAATTGAGATCCACCTCCTGTTACAACAATGCCTGCAATTAATTTTTTCTCATAGCCTGAGTTTTTTATTTCATAATATACGTGCTCAACTATTTCTTCCATCCTGGCCTGAATAATATGAGCAAGATTTTTTACGGATATTTCTTTGTGTGATCTGCCTCTTAATCCGGGAATGGAAACTATTTCGTTTTCCTGGCTTTCACTCGCTAATGCCGAGCCAAATTTTATTTTCAATAATTCGGCCTGACTTTTAATAATAGTGCAGCCTTCTTTTATATCTTCTGTAATAATATTACCTCCGAATGGTATAACAGCGGTGTGTCTTATTATTCCATCCTGGAAAATCGCAATATCAGTAGTGCCACCTCCAATGTCAACCAATACTACACCCGCTTCTTTTTCTTCGTCACTCAATACCGCATCTGCCGAAGCAAGTGGCTCTAATGTCAATTCAGATACTTCGAGGGTTGATTTGTTTACGCATTTATAAATATTTTTTGCGGCTGCAATTTGTCCGGTGATAATATGGAAATTAGCTTCGAGACGTATGCCCGACATACCAATTGGATTTTTTATTCCCTGTTCATTGTCAACAATATACTCCTGTGGCAATACGTGAATTATTTCTTCGCCCGGAAGCATAACCAGTTTGTACATATCATCAATGAGCGCATCTATATCTTTCTGACTTATTTCGTCTTCAATACTGCTTCGTGTTTTGATACCACGATGCTGCAAACTTTTTATATGTTGTCCTGCAATACCAACATTAACAACCTTAATGTCGACGCCCGATTTTCCTTCGGCTTCTGCAACTGCAGTTCGTATTGATTGAACAGTTTGGTCAATGTTGAGTACAACACCTCTTGAAACACCAACCGAGTCGGATTTGCCAAGGCCCAATATTTCTATCTTCCCGAATTCATTTCTGCGGCCAACAATAACTGCGATTTTGGTAGTGCCAATATCAAGGCCAACCACGATTTCTGATGATTCCATGTTATTTATTTTTTAGTACAAACAATTTGATTTTTGAACTTTAAGTTAATTACCGAATATTTTTCCCAGAAACCTGTTGTGTTTAATCCCTCTTTATAAAATGTCATTAACTTATTAAATTTTCCTTCAATTTCCTGCGAGTCGCCAAAAATTATTTTGTGATCGCCCGCGGTAGGAATTAATTCTATATCTCTTTCTTCGTTAACGTATAGTTGTTTTACCTGCGCTTTCCAGAAGTCATCTGCTTCAATAAATTTTGCAATCGAATATAGATCATCTAAAATAGAGTGGGTCCTGGCAAACGGATGTTCTGATATATCATCCATTGTATACATGTACCTTCTCGAGAAAGGTTCGTTAATATAGCCGTTGGCTACAAGCACTCTTGCACTGTACTTATCTGATAAGGGCATTATTTTCGCTTCTTCATCAATATAATAACTTTCATCATTCCAATTGTAAATACGAATGATGGGTACTCTTTGTTTTACATTTATATTAACAATTCCGTCCCCTGTCATGTATATGTTCGCGTCGGCAATAGCCGCATGACTATTTAACACTTTCTCTAATTCATTTATGTTAAGTGAAGTTATTGGTTGATTCACTATGCTGTCTCCTTTCTCTTGTAGTATTTGTTTTATGTCGCTTTGTTCCACAAAATAATTTTCTTCATCTTGTTCAATTGAAATGTTTAATCCTTTTCCCTTTACTTCGCGCTGGTTTTTTTCAACAAACCCCAATGTAAAAAATAGCCCGGCTACTAAAAGTATCCAGATCGAGACCATTGCTATTTTTTTTAATTTTTCTTTCATCTTTAGTTGACTGCTTTTGACAATGCAATCTTTAATGGTTCTACAAATGTATCTATGTCTCCGGCTCCAAGCGTTAAAAGCACCTCGGGTTTTTTATTAACAACATCTTTTACCAGTGTTTCTTTTTGGCAGACTTGTTTGCTTGCAAGATTTATTTTACTTAAAAGCATGGATGACGTTATTCCCGGGATCGGAGCTTCCCTTGCCGGATATATTTCCATTAAATACAATTCATCAAGCAATTCCAGGCTTCTGGCAAACTCATCAATAAAATCGCGTGTTCGTGTAAATAAGTGCGGCTGAAATATTCCTGTTATCTTTTTCGTTGGATAAAGTTGTTTTACTGATGAAATGCAGGCTTTCAATTCCGCAGGGTGATGTGCATAATCATCTATGTAAATTAGTTTTTCTGTTTTAATCTGGTAATCAAAACGTCGCCTTACTCCAAGGAAAGAAGCGAGCGCTTCTTTTATTTTATTTTCTGGAATGTTCATCTCCATTGCGACCGCTGTTGCTGCAATGGAGTTTTCAATGTTATGCATCCCGGGCAAACCAAGTGACACCTTCTCAATTTTTTTATTCGGACAAATTATGGAATAATTAAATGAGCCATTTTCAATTGAAATGTCGCTGGCATAATAATCTGCCTTTTCATTTAGTGCGTATGTTATACAATTTTTATTATTTAAAGTCTCACTGACAATTTTTTTGAGGATCAATTTCCCTCCCGGTTTTACTTTTTTACTAAAAAGTGAATACGATTCTTTAACATGTTCACTGTCGCCATAAATATCCAGATGATCTGCATCGGCAGATGTAATTACTGCAATGTTTGGATGTAATGTTAAAAAGGATCTATCATATTCATCGGCCTCTACTACAACGGGCGTATTATTATTGATTACTTTGCTTAGTAAAAAGTTGGTGTTGTAGTTTTGAGTTATGCCGCCTAAGAAAGCTGTGCAATCTATTTGCGCAGTTTTAAGGATGTGTGTGATGAGTGAAGAGACAGTTGTTTTTCCATGTGTTCCACCCACAGCGATAGTATACAGTTGTTCAGTAATTAATCCCAGAGCTTCAGCGCGCTTAATAACAGATAACTCACACTCTTTTAAGTATACAAGTTCGCTGTGGTTTTGTGGAACTGCAGGCGTATAAATAATTAAAATACTATTCGGTTCTTTTTTTACAGCTTCAGTAACAAACGATGGAGAGCTATTTATGTTGTCATCGAAGTGTACCGGAATTCCCTCGTTGATGAGTTCGGTGGTGAGTGCTGTTGAGGTTTTATCATACCCTGCAACATTTTTTCCAATGGTTTTAAAGTATCTTGCAAGCGCACTCATCCCAATACCTCCAATGCCAAGGAAATAAACATGCTTAATATTTTTAAACTCTATTTTCAATTTAGTGTTGTTTATTGTCTGTTATTTGTTGTCGGTTATTCTAACAGCCAACAACGGATAACTACTCTTTTATATTTATTAGTGCCAATGCTTCTTTTGCAATCGTCTCTGCCGCATTTTTAAAAGCCAATGCGGAAATATTTTGTCGTAATTCATTTTGTCTCGCTTCATTATTGATCAAATCCGTAATCGCTTGTGGTAATAGTTCTTTCGCTTCTACATCTTTAACTAAAATTGCCGCGTCTTTTTTTACCAAGGCCATCGCATTTTTTGTCTGGTGATCTTCTGCCACATTTGGTGAAGGAATTAAAATGCAGGGTTTACCAACCAAACATAATTCTGAAATACTAATTGCGCCGGCTCTCGATATTACAATATCAGCCACCGAATATGCATAATTCATTTTGCTTATAAAATCAAAAGCCAGTATTCCTTTATTTTCTTTTCCTTTTACTACTTCTTTTGCAGTTGAGATATAGCCTTTTCCGGTTTGCCAGATCAGTTGAAGATTATTCTCTTCAATCATTGACACTGCCTTTGCAATACTTTCGTTTATTGTTCTTGCTCCTAAACTTCCGCCAATCACAAGTACGGTTTTTTTATTCTTATCTAAACCGAAAAAAGAATAAGCTTCGTCGTTTTTTGCTTTTACTTCCTGTATATCCTGTCTTACAGGATTGCCGGTTACTATTATTTTATCTTTTGGAAAAAACTTTTCCATTCCCTCGTAAGCCACACATATCTTGTTTACTTTTTTTGACAATAGCTTATTAGTAATTCCCGGATATGAATTCTGTTCCTGTATAAGTGTCTTTATTTTTTTACCTGTAGCCGCACGCAATAATGGTCCGCTTGCATAACCCCCTGTACCAATAGCCATATCGGGTTTAAACTCACGTATTATTTTTTTTGCCTTCATTAAACTTGATAGCACTTTAAACGGGAACGATAAATTATCTAACGTTAATCTTCTTTGTAAGCCGCTTATCCAAAGCCCTACAATTTTATATCCCGCCTGCGGAACTTTTTCCATTTCCATTCTTCCCTGGGCTCCAACAAAAAGTATTTCAACATTGCTATGCAATAATTTTAATGCATTAGCAATTGCAACTGCCGGGAAAATATGTCCGCCGGTCCCACCTCCACTTATAATTACTCTAAGCTGTTTCAACTTTAGCTGATTCTTTTTCGTTTTCTTTACTTACACTTAAAATAATTCCTATCGCAATACTGGTAAACCAAATGGAGGTACCTCCCATGCTCACTAGTGGCAATGGCTGTCCTGTTACAGGAAAAAGGTTTACTGCAACACCCATATTTATCATCGCCTGGAAAACCAGGCTAAAACAACACCCAATGGCGAGGAAGCTTCCAAAGCTTTTTTCACTTTTCGAGGCGATCTTAATTCCCCGATATAATAATATCAGGTATAAAAGGAGAATTAGCACTCCCATGCCAATTCCATATTCTTCAATGACGATAGCATAAATAAAATCGGAGTAGGGGTGGGGCAGAAAATTTTTCTGTGTACTTTGTCCCGGCCCTTTTCCAACAACACCTCCTGTGGCAATCGCAATTTTTGATTGGTCGGCCTGAAAATTTCCATCTCCCTCCTGGCCGCTCGAAAAATTTTCGATCCTTGACTTCCATGTCGCAACACGATTACTAACATTGGGAAATGTGAAAACAAATAAAATAAAAAATGCAAAAAATACCACTGCCGAGCCGGTTAATATGCCAAGATGTTTTAATGGGATCCTGCCAATGAACATAAGCACAAAACTTGTTGTAAATAACGCAGCCGCTGTGGAGAAGTTGGCAGGTAAAATAAGTCCGCACATTATTACTATTGGAATAACGATGGGTAAAAAAGTTCCTTTAAAATTATTTATGTCTGTTTGTTTTATAGCAAGCATCCGTGCGACATAAGCGATCAATGCCAGTTTGGCAAAATCGGATGTTTGAAAGGTGAGCCCTGTTCCGGGAATCGGTAACCAGCGGCTGGCTTCATTTAGGCTGTCTCCTTTGAGAAGGGTGAATAAGAGAAGTGGTATCGAAACAAAAAGCGCAATTTGTGACAGGCGCGAATAATAAGAATATTTAACCTTATGTGTTAAGTACATTAGCAATAATCCTATGCCAATTATTGTACTATGTTTAAAAAGATAAAACATCGTGTTCCCATCCTTATGTTTATAGGCCAGTGTAACTACTGAGCTATATACCACAAGCACGGAAACAATTGAGAGCAGTATTACTACGGCCCAAATTACCCTATCGCCTTTTACTTTAACAGGAATCTCCATTAAAAAAATTATTTATCCTCTCAGTGTATTCACTATTTTTTTAAACTCATCTCCTCTTATTTTGTAATTGTCAAATGCATTGCTTGGGCAAGCTGGGCAAAACAATACTACATCACCTTTTTTCCCAAACCAATATGCTGTTTTCACTGCCTCCTCAACACTCATGGCAGTAATAAACATCGAATTGTCATTTTTGTAGTTTTTTAAAATGCTTTCTTCATTGTTGCCCAAATAAATTATCGCTTTTAATTTCTTTTTATTGAAAGTTGAAATAATTGAATAATCATTTCCGCTATCATACCCTCCAACTATTAAAAGCACATGTGCGTCAATGCTCTCAAAAGAAGTAACCAGCTGTTCAACGCCACTTGATTTGGAATCATTCACATATGTAACGCCTTTTACGTCTGCTACAAATTCCATATTGTGTTCGTCCTGACCGGGCGCAACTTTATTGCGCGCGTTTAATGCTTTTTGCTCAAAGCTATTATTGTCCTGGGTTGTTTTTTTTGTCTCTTTTTCCATTTTGTAAGGATGTTTTTTAAAGTGAACGTACTGCTTGTTTGAATTTTTGTCCTCGTTCTTCATAATTTTCGAATAGATCGAAGCTTGCGCAAGCAGGCGATAACAATACTACATCTCCTTTTTTTCCGAGATGATAACTTTGTTTAACTGCATCATGTGCTGAAATGGTCTCAACTATTATTGGAACTATTTTTGAAAAGGTTTTTATTATCTTTTTATTGTCAGCTCCAAGACAAACGATCGCTTTCACTTTTTCTGCAACAAGATCTTTCAGGCTTGAATAATCATTTCCTTTATCCACGCCGCCAACGATCCAGATAACCGGGTTGGTCATGCTTTCTAATGCATACCAGGTAGAGTTAACGTTTGTTGCTTTGGAATCGTTGATGAATTCGATCCCATGAACTTTACCAACCAATTCGAGGCGGTGTTCAACATTTTGGAAATCTGAAAGGCTTTCGCGGATCACATCTTTTTTTACATCCGCGACTTTTGCTGCTATGGCAGCTGCCATCGAATTGTAAATGTTGTGTTTTCCTTGGAGCGCTAATTCTTGTATTGACATAGATAAAGGGTTGTTTTGGTTTATGTTTATTATTAATTGATTCTCTTCGAGGTAAGCGCCATTCTCAATTTTTTGATTTATTGAGAAAGGGTGATTGTTTGTAACAGTTGTTCTGTTTTTTAATTCTTTCATTAATTCCGGATCGTCCATGCAATAGATGAATACATCGCTGCTGGTTTGATTTTGAATTACCTTGAACTTTGAGTTGACGTAATTTTCAAGTTTGTATTCGTACCTGTCCAAATGATCAGGTGTAATGTTCAATAAGATGGCTATGTCCGCTTTGAAGTCGTACATATCATCTAGTTGAAAACTGCTTAACTCGATCACATAGTAATCGTAGTTGTTCTCTGCTACCTGCAAGGCGAGACTTTTGCCAACATTCCCGGCTAGTCCAACATTCAACCCAGCTTTTTTAAGAATGTGATAAGTTAGCAGTGTTGTTGTTGTTTTTCCATTGCTGCCGGTGATGCATATTTTTTTTGCATTGGTATATCTTCCTGCAAATTCTATTTCTGATATCACAGGTATTTTTTTCTTTTTCAACTCTTGTATTATTGGCGCTTTATCAGGTATTCCCGGGCTTTTAATAATTTCTGAAGCAGCAAGAATTTTTTCTTCTGTATGCTTCTCTTCTTCCCACGTTATGTTTTTTTGATCAAGCACTTTTTTATACTTCTCTTTTATTTTTCCTTTATCAGAAACAAAAACATTGAAACCTTTTTGTAAGGCGAGAATTGCAGCGCCAACACCACTTTCGCCTGCTCCCAATACAACTATGTTTTTATTCGTATTCAATTTTTATCTTAGTTTCAGTGTTACAATTGTTAGTACCGCCAGCATTATTCCTGTGATCCAAAAGCGGGAAACAATTTTTGATTCATGTACTCCCAGTTTTTGATAGTGGTGATGTAGTGGTGACATTTTGAATATTCTTCTTCCTTCACCGTATCTTTTTTTGGTGTATTTGAAATAACTTACCTGCATCATCACGGAAAGATTTTCGATCAGGAATACTCCGCAAAGAATGGGGATCAATAATTCTTTTCTTATTGCGATAGCGAATACTGCAATGATGCCTCCTAGTGCAAGACTTCCGGTATCGCCCATAAATACTTGGGCAGGGAAGGAGTTGTACCACAAAAATCCAACGCAGGCTCCTACGAATGCACTCATGAAAACAACCAGCTCGCCAGAGTGTGGTATGTACATAATGTTGAGGTAATCGGCGAATACTGTGTTACCGGAAACGTAAGCGAAAATGGCGAGTGTAACTCCTATAATAGCAGATGTGCCGGTCGCAAGGCCATCAATGCCATCAGTAATATTTGCACCGTTGGATACAGCTGTTACAATAAAGATTACAATAGGAATAAAAATTAACCAGGCCCACTTTCTGTAATCGCCGCCCATAAATTTTAACACTAACGCATAATCAAACTCGTGATTTTTTACGAAAGGAATTGTGGTCTTCATTGATTTGGTTCCCTCTGCAGCGTAAACAGGAATCCGTAGGTCGTCTTTTTCCCTGTCATCATCAATTGAATATGATTTTTGTCCGCTGCTGAATAATTTTTCTTTGACAACAACATCTTCGTGGGAATACAATACTGCGGCGACAATAAATCCAATTCCTATTTGGCCAAGTATTTTGAATTTTCCGGCGAGACCCTTTTTGTCGTGTTTGAAAACTTTTATGTAATCATCAAGGAATCCAATGAGGCCAAGCCATATCGTGGATACGATCATCAAAATGATATAGATGTTATGAAGCTTCGCAAATAATATCGTTGGAATAAGTATTGCTGAAAGAATGATCAATCCTCCCATTGTAGGCGTTCCTTGTTTTTCAACTTGTCCTTTAAGTCCGAGATCCCGAATTGTTTCTCCAACTTGTTTTCTCTGAAGAAGGCGAATGATTCTCTTTCCAAACAGCATCGAAATAATAAGCGATACTACCAATGCCATTGCTGCACGGAATGAAATGTATTGGAATACGCCCGCTCCTGGCAGGTTAAATCTTTCGTCCAGATAACTAAACAGGTAGTAGAGCATTATTTTTCAAGTGTTTTAAAACATTCAATTAAAATTGCCATATCATCAAATGGGTGTTTTACACCCTTTATCTCCTGGTATTTTTCATGGCCCTTTCCTGCTACAATTATTATATCTCCTGCGTTGGCAAGGCTGCATGCTGTTTTTATTGCTTCTCTTCTATCTGTTATCGACAATGATTTTTTCTTTTGATGCGCTTCAATTCCTTTCGACATTTCCTTAATGATTGTTTCCGGATCTTCTGATCTCGGATTATCGGAAGTGAGAATAACCTGGTCGCTTAACTCACAAGCGATCTTTGTCATCACTGGTCTTTTTTGTGCATCACGATCGCCGCCGCAACCAACAAGTGTTATTACTTTTTCGTTTCCAGTTCTTATGTCTTTTATTGTTTTTAGAACATTGCTCAATGCGTCAGGTGTGTGCGCGTAATCAACGATTGCAATTATTCCTGTATCGCTTCTCATGTGCTGAAAGCGTCCTTCAACAGGATTGATGGTGCTTATTGTTGTAAGTATATTTAGCTTGTCTTCTCTTAATAAATGAGCTGCAGCGTAAACAGCCAATATGTTATAGGCATTAAAGCTTCCAATGAGTTTGGTCCACATTTCGCTGCCATCAATATTTAAAAGCAGCCCCGTGAATTGATTTTCAATTACTTTTCCTTTGTAATCGGCAAGGGTTTTTATTGAATAAGTTTTAAGCTGTGCACGTGAATTCTGTATCATTATCATGCCGTTTGCATCGTCTTTATTAGTAAGTGCGAAAGCTTCTTCCGGCAGTTGATCAAAAAATTTCTTTTTCGCTTTTATATATTCATCAAATGTTTTATGATAGTCTAAATGATCATGAGTGATATTGGTAAATATTCCTCCTGTAAAATTTAAACCAGCTATTCTGTTTTGATCAACCGCATGTGAACTGACTTCCATAAAACAGTGAGAGCAGTTTCTCTCAACCATTTGGCGAAGCAGTTTATTTAATTGTAAAGGATCAGGTGTTGTATGTGTTGATGGAATTATTTCGTTGTTGATCTGATTTTGAATGGTGGATAATAAACCAACATTGTGGCCAAGTGAACGGAACAACCTGAATAATAAAGTAGCGATCGTTGTTTTTCCATTTGTGCCGGTTACTCCAATGAGTTTTAATTCAGCTGATGGATTATCATAAAAATTAGAAGCAATAAGTCCGAGTGCAACACTGCAATCTTTAACTTTTACGTAAGTAATTTTTTCGTTCAGGTCATCAGGTAATTCTTCGCAAACAATTGCCACAACACCGCTGGTGATTACTTTGTCAATGAATTTGTGTCCGTCAGTTTGTGTCCCACGAACAGCCACAAACAATCCATCCTTCTCTGCTTTACGTGAATCGAAACACACAGAAGCGATAGCAAGATTGGTTGAACCGATCACTTCGTTCAACCCTGCTTTATATAATATGTCTTTAAGCAACTTCATATAATTTGCTTTCGCTTCTTATGATAGTTTTAATGTTACCTGTGTTCCTTTTTTTATCGGCTCTCCCGCTTTAATAGACTGCTCTGATACACTCCCGCGCCCATAAAATTTTACTTGTATACCTTTGTTTTCCAGAATGTAAATCGCATCTTCAGCGGTCATTCCTCTCAGGTCTGGCATTTTAGATGCCTGAAGTGTTTCTTCAATGTTGTCGTTTATCAATAGAATGTTTGATGAATCTTTTAGTGATGCTTTAACCCAGTAGCCTGAGCTATTATCCGTGTTTGCAATTTTTAATTCGCTAAGAATTTTTTGTGCATCAGTTTTACTTGTTCTTTTTGCAACAGGAGCTTTTGACGCGTACAATTCTTCTTTACCATTTATCTGCGGGTGAATTTTTAAATTGGTAGAATAAACTTTGTCGGCTATCTCACGGAATATCGGGCCGGCTACAACATTGCCATAATACACTCCGTTCGATGGGGCATTAACAACAACAATGCAGGAGTATTTAGGATTATCGGCAGGGAAGTAACCTACAAATGAGGCCTGATAGGTTATGCTTCTGTTTTGTTTTCCATACCCACCAACCTTTTGTGCGATCTGTGCCGTTCCTGTTTTGCCTGCAATAGGATAGGAGGTTACTTTTAAATTTTTCGCTGTTCCATTTAAAACGACTCCTTCCATCATCTTCCTCGCCTTTGCTATTGTTTTTTGAGAGCAGATTGCCGGATTTATTACCTCGGTTTCAAACTTTTTTATTACTTCTCCATGCCTTTTTATTTCCTGTATAAAAGTTGGCTTTACCATTTTTCCATTATTGGCAAATGCATTATAAAAAGTAAGTATCTGCATTGGTGTCATGAGCACTTCGTATCCTCTTGACATGGATGGAAGAGTGGTGCCTGACCAATCAGGATCTTTAGTGGTTTTTATTTTTGAAACTCCTTCCCCCGGTATACTTAGGCCGAGTTTTCCACCCAGATTCATTTTGTATAAACCATCAATGAATTTTTGTGGGTCTTTTGAATAGTATTTGTAAATGGTTTTTGCAACAGCAACATTTGATGACGATTCAAATCCTTGTTCTATACTTATTCTTTTCTTTTCAGGAGTATGAGAATCTCTGATAACAAGGTCATAGAATTTCGCTACCCCATCGCCTATATCTATAGTGTCATCAATATCTATCAAGCCATCTTCCATTGCCACCGCATACGATGCCAGCTTAAATGTTGATCCGGGTTCAGTTGCAGAACCAATAGCATGATTATAACTTTCAACATAAATTCCTGAGTCACTTCTGGTGAGATTAGCAATTGCTTTTATTTGCCCGGTCTCTACTTCCATTAAAACAACACAACCGTATCCGGCATTTTGTTTGGCGAGTTGTGTATATAAGGCGTGTTCAGCAACATCCTGTATGTTTATATCAATGGTGGAAATAATATCGCATCCGTCTTTTGGTTCACTCTCGAGATTTTCATTTACGGGCATCCAAACTCCTCCTGCAATTTTCTGCATCATGCGTGTAGTGCTGTCGCCTTCCAGAAATTCATCAAATGCTCCCTCTAATCCGATAGGTTTTAATCCTTTTCTGTCATAACCGATTGTTCTTTGTGCAAGAAGTTTAAATGGATTTTCGCGTTTGTTGGTTTGTACATAAATTAATCCACCCTTGTAACGCCCGGTACGGAACAATGGAAATTTTTTAACCTCCTGAAGTTCGCTGTACGATACATTTCTTTTTAATAAGAGGTACCTGTTTCCTGATTCTCTGCCGCGTCTTAATATTTCTTTGTACTCACGCGCACTCTTGTCTTTGAAGAGTAATGCAAGCGATTGAGAAAGAGAGTCGACGTTATTTTTAAAAAGTTCTCTTGTGATATAATCTGTATTAATGTCGACTGCTACTTCATAGAATGGAAGCGAGGTTGCAAGTAAACTGCCGTTGGCATCAAAGATGTTTCCGCGAACCGCATAAATAGTTTGTTGTGATGTGGTAAGTTGTTGGGCTTTTGCTTTCCAGTATTCTCCTTCAGAAAATTGGATGATACAAATTTTGGCGATTATAGAGACACCGAAGAGGCTGATAAACAGGTAGACGAGGTACATTCGCCACAGGATATCTTTTTTGCCTTCCACTTTAATCTTTTTCTTTTTCGGTTATTTGTTTTTTTACTACTATTTTTTTCGGTGGCACAACTGATTCTTTTATGCCATATGCCAGCGTAGCTTTTGCTACTTCTGATTGTTTGCTTATGAACATGAGGTCCGATTTGCTGATAATATATTCTGACCTCAATTCTTTCAATTGATCATTTACTTTATTTAATGCTCTGATTTTTTTTGTCGCGTAATTCCCATTGGTGATATAGCATATTGCCAGCAGCGCGAGGAACAGAAGAAACGGAAGCTGCCTGGTGCTTTTTTCTTTTGTCAAAAAAGTTCCGCTGAAAACACTGCCCACGTTTTTGAGCACTTTGTTTCCACTGCCGGAGGATTTTTTTACCGGCTCCTCAGCAACTTCTTCAACTACTATTTTTTTTTCTTTAAGCTTGTTCAAGTCGTTCTGCTATTCTTAGTTTGGCGCTGCGCGCTCTATTATTAATTTCTATTTCTTCTTCTGTTGGTACTATTGCTTTTCTTGTTATTACTTTAAATGGCCCTAATTCATTTCCGAAAAAATCTTTCTCTACTTTTCCTTCTGTGTTTCCCGATCGCATAAAATTTTTAACCAATCTGTCTTCTAATGAGTGGTAGGATATAACTACCAATCTCCCTCCAGGTTTCAACACCTGTATACTTTGTTTTAATAATTCAATGAGCGCATCTAATTCACCATTTACTTCTATTCTTAATGCCTGGAAAACCTTTGCATAGAATTGGTTTTCTTTAGCTCTTGGCGAACAGCGTTTAATTATTTCTTTTAACTGTTCTGCCGTATTTATTTTTTTCTCTGTTCTGCTTTTTAAAATCAACTCTGTTATTTTTCCTGCATTTTCTACTTCACCATATTCTCTAAGAATTTTTTTGAGTTCGTCTTTGCCGTATTCGTTGATAATTTGTTTGGCCGACAACTCATTCTTGTTTGTCATTCTCATGTCAAGCTCACCATCAAAGCGTGTTGAGAATCCTCTTTGTTCCGAATCAAACTGGTGGGAAGAAACTCCGAGGTCAGCAAGTATTCCATCTACAAGCGGTTGGTTGTGAAGCCGCAAAAAGTTTTTTATGTACCGGAAGTTTTCCGGTATCAGTGTAAACTTTTTGTCCTCTATGGCGTTTGCTACAGCATCTTCGTCCTGATCGAAACCAAATAATCTCCCATTTTTCAGGTGTTTGATAATCTCTCTCGAGTGACCTCCGCCACCGAAAGTGACATCTGCATAAACACCGTTTGCTTTAATGTTTAAACCTTCAATACATTCTTTTAAAAGAACTGGTGTGTGATACATTATTCTTCTTCTTTCTTGCTGTTGCCCATTACTTCTTCAGCAAGTGAAGCGAAGTCTTCTGTATCGTCCTTCATTAATTTTTCATACTCGGACTTAGCCCATATTTCCACCCTGTTTGCATAAGCAAAAAGCACTACTTCATTTTCTATTCCGGCATATTCAGTTAATCTTTTTGGCAATAGAAAACGACCAACATTATCGAGTTCCATTTCACTTGCACCGTTCATGAACTTCCTTACGAAATCCCTGTTTTTCTTCACGTATAGGTTGAGCTTATTTACTTCTGCGCTTATGGTATTCCACTCATTCATCGGGTAAAGCACCAGGTGTTTTTCAAAGCCGCGGTTCACCACAAATTTTTCCTTGGCCTCAGGAGATACCTGTTTTTTCAGGCCTGACGGAAGCACAACCCTTCCTTTGGCGTCGATTTTACAGATGAATTCTCCAATGAAATTGGACATAGTTGTGGCTTTGATTTGCGAATATATGCAAAAAGTTCCCACTTTCTACCACTTTCTACCACTTTTGTTGAAAACTTTTGGATTTTGGGCTCTTTTACGGTTACTAATTGATTTTTGGATTGTATTAAGAGCAAAGAGTGTTCTCACAAATAATTTTTTAGCTAGATTTTATGATATATGAAACTTATGAAAAGAAGAGCCCTAAGCTTTGGTAAAGCAAGAGATTTTGGCTATGAAATAGACGGCCTTATCGAAATTGAAATGAAAACTGAAACACTCTTTGCAATCTTTGAAAAAAAGAAGGGTAAAACGTGGAGTAAAAGCAACTAATTATAAAGTTGGCGCATCTAATTATTAGGCAGAGTGGCGGTTTTCTGACTCCTAATAATTGCCGAAAAATGGATTGTTTTTTTAAAACTAATACCTTATATTTACAATGATGGGTCACTAATACGATTTTTAATGTGAAGTTTAAGTTACGATCTATACAAGTTTTCCCCGGTTGTTTGCCTACCCTTAAGGGCTTTACAAGATTTTTTTGCGTTTTATTTTCCCTTATTTCTTTTGTCACAACCACTCATGCGCAGTTAGGAAAAGAAGCGAATTACTGGTACTTCGGAACTAATGCCGGAATCCAGTTTAACGGCGGGCCGGGACCGGCAGCTGCTGTTACAAACGGAGCAATGATTGTTTCGAAAGGATGCTCTTCTATCTCTGATAATACGGGAAGTTTATTGTTTTATACGGATGGCCGAACAGTGTGGAATCGTTCACATGTAGTAATGGGTAATGGTACTGGTCTTTCTGCAGGAAATTCGGGATCATCAACTCAGGGTGCGCTCATTGTTAAACAGCCTGGAAACAATCCTTTCTACTATATTTTTACAACTGATGAGCAGGGCGGCGGGGCTGGTCTTCGCTATTCGGTAGTGGATATGTCGCTGAATGCAACAATGGGAGGAGTTATTCTGGCCTCGAGAAATACATTGCTTTACACGCCTACAACGGAAAAGCTTACTGCGGTTAAACATTGCAATGGAAAAGATGTTTGGATTCTTACCCATGAGAGTAATACAAATACTTTTAAAAATTATTTATTGACGTCTGCAGGTCTTAACCCTGTGGTGAACAGTTCAGTAGGAACAAGCCTAAATGTTGGATCTTCCTATGCCGGACAAATGAAAGTATCGCCGACCGGTGCTAAGGTAGCTTTTACTACATATGCAAATAGTGTCAGTGTTTTGGAGTTGTTGGATTTTAATAATGTGACAGGGGTAGTGACAAGTCCTTTGAGTACGACCAATCATTCCACCATAGGTTCTGCTGGTTTTGGTGTTGAGTTTTCGCCAAATGGTCAGTACTTGTACGTTTCCGATGTCATTAATAAAAAAATATATCAGTACATAGTTTGTTCGGCAAACAATGCTGCATTCGCTGCTTCTAAAGCTTTGGTTGGTACTTCAGCAAACCCGATATGTTCAATGCAGTTAGGGCCTGATAAAAAAATATATTGTGCACGGGCCAATGGATTTGTTACCTGGCTGGGAGTTATTAATTCACCTAACCTGGCTGGCGCTCTGGCCAATTATGTTGATAACGGAGTATCTCTTTCCGGAAAGGTGTGTCAACAAGGTTTGCCTGGATTTGTGCAGAGTTTTTTCAGAGATACATTCCCGATATTTACTAACGTAAACAATTGCCTGGCCGTAAATTTTACTTCGCCTCCTTCAAATTGTGCAAACCCAATTAATGCATGGGCCTGGAACTTTGGAGAAACTTCTTCCGGATCTGCAAATACTTCTACACAGCCAAATCCGTCTCATACATATACGCTGCCTGGAAATTATACAGTTAGATTAATCCTCAACTGTGTAGATACTTTGCTTAAGACTATTACGGTCACTCCTTGTCCTCTAACCGTTACATCTAATAATTCTGCAGTATGTCCCGGCATTTGTGCGTCAGTTTCTGCTCTTGTATCTGCCGGTGCTCCAGGTTATACGTATACGTGGAATCCTAATATTGGAAATGGCGCAGGCCCTTACAATGTTTGTCCTACTCAAACAACAATTTACACAGTTACTGTCACCGATCTTTCTGGTGCAACTGCGGTATCTTCAAGCACTGTAACAGTTCATCCTGCTACCATCCCGAATGCTGCGAAGACAGATATAACTTGTAACGGAAGTGCGAATGGAACAGCTAGTGTTGCTCCTGGCGGCGGTACTCCTGCGTACCGGTATTTATGGAGTACTTCATCAACAAATGCTTCCATTTCTAATTTGACTCCTGCAACCTATACCATTACCATAACAGATGCAAATAATTGTACAGCTAGAACAACTGTAGCCATAACACAGCCCGTTGCTATAGCCGTTCCGATTAACGTTGTTAATATAAGTTGCAATGGAGGAACTAATGGAACTGCAACTGCAAATCCAACAGGTGGTACGGGGACATATTCTTTCTTATGGTCTAATAACTCGCAAAGCACTCAAACAGCAACGGGGTTAACTTCCGGTTTATGGACAGTAACTGTAACTGATGCAAACGGATGTAAAGCTACAGGTAATGCAAACATTACCCAGCCTGCAACAGCTGTTACAGCAACGTTGACTCCAACCAATGTTAGTTGCTTTAATGGTACCAATGGTGTTGCAACAGCAGTGGGTGGCGGCGGTACTCCCGGATATACTTATAGCTGGGCTGTTATCAATAATACAAACGCTTCAGTCACAGGGTTATCTTCAGGCGGGTTTAGTGTTACTGTTACAGATTCGAGAGGATGTACATTTGTTGGCTCATTGAATATTACTCAGCCCGCAACAGCTGTTACGGGTACAGTAAGTGTTGTGAACAATGTAAGTTGTTTTAACGGGAACAATGGAAAGGCTTCGGTCATAGGTGGCGGTGGTACACCGGGGTACACATACGCCTGGTCTAATGGCCCGGCAACTACAACCAATTCTAATTTACAGAGCGGCTTGTATACTGCCACTGTAACTGACTCTAAGGGTTGTACGTTTTCTGCCGGTGTAAATATTACTCAGCCTGCAACAAGTGTTAGCGCAACAGTAACAGTAGTTAATAATGTTTCCTGTAAAAACGGAAATAACGGAGTGCTTACTGTAAATGCAGGAGGCGGTTCTGGTGGATTTACTTATTTATGGTCGCAAGCAGGAGCAACTGCACAGTCCATTTCTAATTTGGTTGCAAATACTTATAGCGTTACTGTTACCGATATTAACGGTTGTACAATGGTAGCTTCTGCAACAGTAACTGAACCCAACGCTTTAGTTGCCAATTCAAATATTGCACAGCATGTAAGTTGTTATGGTGGTAATAACGGAAGTGCTTCCATTGTTGTTAACGGAGGCGTTCAGCCTTTTACTTATGCATGGACAACAATTGCTTCAACATCCAGTTCTGTGACAACATTGGCTTCAGGATCATATACTATTACTGTTACAGATAATAATGGATGTACAACAAATGCAGTTGCTGTTATTACTCAGCCTGCGGCGCCGCTCACAAGCACTGTGAATGTTGTAAATAATGTTTTATGTTTTGGTGGTAATTCAGGAAGGGCGAATGTAGTTGCCGGTGGTGGCACGGTTGCTTATGTATATTCTTGGTCAAATGGACAGCAGGTAGTAACGGCCACAGGTTTATCTGCAGGTATTGTTTATACCGCTACTGTTACAGATTCTAAAGGATGTGTTTCTACATCAACTACAAGTGTTACGCAACCTGCAGCCGCTCTCACCGCAACCGCAACAGTTACTGCATCGGTTACATGTTTTGGAGGAAATAATGGTAGTGTAACAGTTGCCGTCAATGGTGGTGCCGGTGCATATAGTTATTTATGGACACCATCTGGGAAAACTACTCAGAGTGTTGCGGGGATCGCTGCAAATACTTTTTCTGTATTGGTTACAGATATTAATGGTTGTACCGCAGCCAGTTCTGCGACAATAAATCAGCCTGGTGTATCTGTTACTTGTACTGTTACTGTAGTGAGTAATGTTTTATGTAAGGGCGGAACAAGTGGAAAGGCAAACGTTGCTGCTTCAGGGGGAGCAGGGTTATCTTATGGCTACCTATGGTCAAATAATCAAACTACCACAACTGCTACCGGACTTTCAAATGGAACGTATTCTGTTGTAGTAACAGATGGTAATGGTTGTACTAGTTTTGGAAATGCGAATATAACTGAGCCTCTTGTTCTTGCAACAAACCCAGTTGTTAATAATCACGTGAGTTGCTTTGGTGGAAATAATGGGAGCACAACTGTTAATGTAAATGGAGGTACTCAGCCATACACTTATTCGTGGGCAGGCACTACAGCAACTACAAGTTCCAGAACTAATCTTACCGCGGGATCATATACTGCAACCGTAACAGATTTTAATGGTTGTACGTCAGCTTCAGTAGTATCAATTACTCAGCCAATTGCCCCCCTTACTAGTACTATAAGTGTTATAAATAATGTTTCCTGTTTTGGAGGAAATAATGGCAGTGCAAAAGTTGCTGCAAGCGGCGGAACATTAGCCTACACATATTCCTGGTCAAATGCGCAAGCCGCAAATAATACAACCGGCTTGTCTGCTGGTATTGTATATACTGCTACTATTACAGATTCGAAAGGCTGTGTATCTACATCCACCGCTAGCGTTACTCAGCCTGCGGTAGCCTTAACAGCAACGGCTTCTGTTACCGGAACAGTTTCATGCTTTGGAGGGAATAACGGAAGTACTACAGTTGCAGTGAACGGTGGTACTAGTGTATATACTTATTCTTGGATACCATCAAATCAAATAACTCAAAATGCAACCGGTCTTTCTGCGGGTTCTTGCTCCATTATTGTTACTGACGCAAATGGTTGTACGGCTACTGATGTAGTAAATATTGCTCAGCCAGCAACGGCCGTTTCACTTACCATCACCGTAACTGCAAATGTTTCTTGTAACGGTGGCAGTAACGGAGCGATGTCTGCAAATGCTTCAGGTGGTAACCCCGGCTATACCTATGTTTGGTGGAACAATCAAAGTGGAGCCGCTATTAACGGATTACCTTCCGGGCCTTATACCGCAACTGTGGTTGATGCAAACGGATGTACATCTCCATCGAACGCAAATATTACGCAGCCTGCATTACTTACGTCTTCTGTAACGATAAATAAAAATGTGAGTTGTTTTGGTGGCAATGATGGTGCAGGTACCATCTCTGCGGCCGGTGGAACTACACCTTACAATTATACATGGAAGATTGGTGCAGGAACAGTTAATCAGCAAAGTGCAACTAACCTTACTGCCGGAGTTTACAATACAACAGTTACGGATGCGCTTGGATGTGTTTCTTCCGCAACAGTTTCTATTACAGAACCTATTGCTCCATTGTCGGGAACAGTATCCGTCATAAACAATGTTTCTTGCTTCGGAGGTAATAACGGTAGTGCTAAAATAGTAGCTGGAGGCGGTACACAGGCATACACTTATTCCTGGTCAAATACTCAAAATGTCAATACAGCAACCGGTCTTTCAAATGGTCCATACACAGTTACAGTCACTGATGCGAATGGTTGTACTTATACGGACAACGTTAACATTACAGAACCTGCTACAGCCGTGAGTATAACAGTTACTGCTGTTTCAGATGTTTCTTGTAATGGTGGTAATGATGGAAGCGCGCAATTAAATGCAGCGGGTGGCACAGGTGCGTTTACATACTCATGGTCGACAACAGTTGTTAATACAAATACCAATGTTACAGGGCTTACAGCGGGATCTTATTCTGCAACAGTTACTGACGCTAATGGATGTACCGCCATTGGGAATATAAATATTACAGAACCACCACCTATTACTGTTAATATATCACTGGATACTACCATTTGTATTGGAGGAACAGCGACATTAACAACAGGGGTTGGTGGCGGAAAAGCTCCATATAATTATTTATGGTCAACTACAGAAGCGGCGTCATCAATAACCGCTTCTCCCGCAATAACTACAACTTACTCTGTTCTTGTTACTGATGCTAATAATTGTACAAGTATTGCAACTGTTTCAGTAATAGTTAGTGATCCTGTTCTGGTTGTTGTTTCGGGAACTCCCGGCTCTGTATGTGTTGGGCAAACTTCATTATTATCAGCAACCGCGTCTGGTGGAATTGGTGTTAATAATTATACCTGGAACAATTATGCTGCCGTTTTAACAAATACCATGAGTGTGTCACCGGCAAATACAACGGTTTATACCGTGTCCGTTTCTAATACTTGTGGTGTTGCTTCTGCGACAGTTGAAATAGCGGTTAATCAACTCCCCGCGGTAACATATAGTGTCGATGATCCGGATGGCTGCCCTCAGCATTGCGTAAGTTTTTCAAATACAACTGCAAATGCAAATCAGCTGGCCTGGGCTTTTGGTGATGGAGGTGTTTCTACTCAAACTCCTAACGTACCACACTGTTACGATTCAACAGGTGTGTACACAGTTACCCTTGTTGTTACCGATATGAATGGCTGTACTGGAGCTTTAATTAAGAATAATTATATCACTGTTTATCCTGAACCTATTGCGAAATTCATTGCATCGCCTCAGGAAACAAGTATCCTGGCTCCAAGCGTTCAGTTTACTGAGCAATGTCAAAATACAACTGCCTGGGCATGGTGTTTTGGCGACAATTTGCTTTCAACAAGCTCTGACCAGAATCCTAAGTTTGATTATAATTCTCCGGGTACATATAAAGTACAGCTAGTTGCAACAAACGATTATGGATGTACACCGGATACTGCATGGTTAGAGATTATTGTGAAAGAAGATTACGTGTTATATGTGCCGAATACATTTACTCCAAATGGGGATGAACTGAACGATATTTTCAGGCCAGTTGGAATGGGTATTGATATACAAACATTCGAGATGTGGATATTTGACAGGTGGGGCGATATGATATTTAAAACAAATAATATTGATAAGGGTTGGAATGGACATGCAAAAGATGGTAATTATATAGCGCAGCAGGATACTTATGTTTGGAAAATAAGGATCGTAGACTTCATGGGAAATAATCACGCGCTCGTTGGTCATATTAATCTTATAAGGTAAGCGTGTAATTTTTTGAAAAATCATGTAGGTTTGTTCTATGTCTTCGCCAAAATCCGATGTAAAACAAATTGATCTCGGGAAAATTATTCAAAGTAAAAATCCGGGTCTTTATAAATGGCTTCCCCGTCCTCTTTTAAATTACATCAAAAGGATCATTCATGAAAAGGAGATCAATGAGTTTCTCTCATTGTATGGCAATACCACAGGGCTGGATTTTTGCAATAATATTCTAAGTCACTTTCAAATCAAGGTTGAGGTTGTTGGCGGAGAAAATATTCCGGCTGCAGGTGGTTTTATTATCCCATCTAACCACCCGCTTGGAGGATTGGATGCAATTGCATTGATGAGTGTTATTGGGAAGACAAGAACAGATATGAAGTTCCTGGTGAATGATATTTTAATGAATCTTGAAAATCTAAGTTCACTATTTATTCCTGTAAACAAGCATGGAAAAAATTCTGTTGACAACCTCGAAAGGATAGAGCAAACCTATTCCTCCAATAAGGCATTGTTGATATTTCCGGCAGGGCTTGTTTCGCGAAAACAATCAGGTGTGATTAAAGACCTGGAATGGAAAAAAAGTTTTATTTCCAGGGCGAAGAAGCATCAGAAAAATATTATTCCCGTTTATATTGATGGAAAAAACTCTCCTTTTTTTTATAGGCTGTCTTCCTTCAGAAAAAAAGTAGGCATTAAGGCTAATATTGAAATGTTTTATTTGGTGGATGAATTATACAAGCAAAGGAACGGATCTATTAAAATAATTATTGGCGCTCCCGTTTCTTATGCTATTTTTGACAAAACGAGATCTGATAGGGATTGGGCCGAAAAAGTAAAAGAACACGTTTATGCATTGGGTAATAATGAAACTTCATTGCCACTAAAAACGTTATAAGGGTACGTGTATGCAAAAAATCATTGAGCCTATAGATAAGCAGTTGCTCCTGAGCGAACTTAATAAGGATACGTTTGTTCGAAAAGCAAATAATGGAGATAATGAGATATACATCATTACCCAGCACGATTCTCCCAATGTAATGAAAGAGATTGGAAGGTTACGTGAAGTTACTTTTCGTGATGCTGGCGGAGGAACAGGAGAAGAAACAGATATTGATTCTTTTGATACCAATGAATCTCCTTACAAGCAATTAGTGGTTTGGAACCCTGAAGACAAAGAAATTGTTGGCGGCTACAGGTTCATAAAATGTATTGAGGCAATTGATAAAAATGGAGAAATACATTTAGCGACTACGGAATTGTTTCACTTCACTGAAAAATTTATCAAAGAATATCTTCCTTATACAATTGAATTGGGCCGTTCATTTGTTCAGCCAAAATACCAGCCAAGTGGTACCAACAGAAAAGGACTATTTTCATTGGATAATCTTTGGGATGGACTGGGAGCGCTTATTGTGGATAACCCGGATATGAAATATTATTTCGGAAAAGTTACCATGTATAACAGCTTCAATGCTGAAGCCAGGGACATGATATTGTATTTTATGAAATATTATTTTCCTGACAATGAAAAATTGGTTTATCCGCATAAGTCTTTAGGATACAAGACAAATAAAGTAGAAACTTTCGAGCCGCTTTTTAAAGGACTTTCGTATAAGGACGGCCACAAAGAATTGAATCAACATGTGAGAGCTTTAGGAGAAAATATTCCGCCGCTTGTAAATACTTACATGAATATTTCTGCGACCATGAAAACCTTTGGAACATCGGCCAATACTCATTTTGGCGACGTTGAAGAAACAGGAATATTGGTAACCATAAATGATATTTACGATACAAAAAAGGAGCGTCATATAAACTCATATCATAAAGGCATTGGAAAAGATTAAAGGAATGATAATAACTGACGCTCAGTTTATCTCGAGCTTTCCCGATTATAAGCAATGTCCCAAACCGGTAATTCCCGAGTATGCTTTTATCGGTCGTTCCAATGTTGGCAAGTCATCATTACTGAATATGCTTACGGACAGAAAAAAGCTGGCGAAAGTTTCTTCTACCCCCGGAAAAACACAAACTATAAATCACTTTAAGATCAACAAATCTTTTTTTATAACCGATCTTCCTGGTTATGGTTATGCTAAAGTTTCAAAAACAAGCCGGGAATTATTCAGTGGCATGATCGCTGATTATTTGTTGCATCGCGAAAATTTGATGTGTGTATTTGTATTGATAGATTCGCGTTTGCCATTGCAGCAGGTTGATGATGAATTTATGAAGTGGCTGGGCGAAAAAGAAATTCCTTTTGCAATTGTATTTACAAAGATCGATAAGCTTTCCACCGGGCAAATACAAAAGAATTATGAAACGTTCGAAAGGCAAATGTTAAAGTGGTGGGAAGTAATGCCGCATGTGTTTTTTACTTCAGCAGAAAAAAAGAGCGGGGGAGATGAGATCATTGGTTATATGCAGGAGAATAATGCTGCGTTTGTATTGCCTCCGAAATAGTGCTCCCTCCCTATTGGGGAGGGCAGGGTGGGGCCCTTTATTTCTTTTCCCCCTCCATTAACAACTGTATAAAAGTGCTATAGGTGTTTATTCCTCTATTGAGATTTTTAACGGTTAATTTTTCATTAGCGCCATGCACCGATTCCAGTGATTCTTTATCGAGTTCTATAGGCATTATTCCAAAAGCGGGTATACCATGACTTCTGAAATAATCATTATCTGTTGATGCCGGGAAAAGTGTTGGTATCACTACGGCTCCGGGGAAATTTTGTTTTAAGGCTGTTTCCATTAAGTGATAATAAGCATTGATCTCCGATGGTTTTGCATCAGGTGATTCATCCAATATTTCAACCTGTATTTTTGGGTTGATCAGTTTAAAGAAAACATTTTTTAAAAAATATTTTGTGTTCACCGCAGGAAGCAGTCTGCAATCGTAATAAGCAGCTACCTGGCAGGCAATTTTATTCGGCGGACAATACGGATTTTGAATACTGGTCAGTTGAATAGTGTTTGTTACCGTTGCAAGTAACAATGGGTCCCTGTTTAAAATGCCTCTTCTGAATGGCCTGAACAAAATCCAGTTGATGTGCTTCAATACAAAGCCCTGAAATCCTCCATTTGCTTCGCCCACTTTTTTAAACATTCGTCTCGAAGTTTTGCTGAAATTAATTTCTGGTTTTCGCTGCTCAAAACGTGAAACAGCCTTGAACATAATTTTGTTTGCGTTTTTATTGGAAGGTACTGATGCATGGCCTTGTGAATCCATTTTTAAATGAAGCATTAACCAAAGATTTTTTTTCTCTGCAACCGACATAAAAAACACAAGCTTATCGGGTTTAGAGGGCAACACGTTTTTTAAACCAACCCCGCCTTCGCCAAATACGGTAGCGGGATTTAATTCTTCCAGAAATTTATCCGTGATCACTTTCCCGCCCATTTTACTTCCCGATTCTTCCCCTGCTAAAAATAAAACGGTAATATTATAAGGTAGATCCTTTGTTCGAGATTCTTCCAACATACTTTTTGCAGCGAACAATTGCATAACTGCTATTCCTTTCATATCAATCGCGCCTCTTCCCCAAATGGTATCTTTATCTAGAATTCCGGCAAAGGGACTTTTACGCCATAAGGATGAGTCATCTGCCTGAACTACATCCGTGTGGTTAATAAAAAGAATGTTTGGTTTACGCTGCGAAAGAGGGTAGAGCGATACAGCAAAATTAAAGGAACTGTCTCTGTCGGTAAATACACGGGTGTAAAATCCCATCTGTTTTGACTCGTTCAATAAAAATTCCCCGATTTTCTTTTCGTTACCTGAAACAGACAGCATACGTATCATTTCGCAAAGCAGCTGAGTAGGACTTTTTGTTGCAACAGTATCATTGCCTGTTCTTGCAATGCAGAACAAGGGAGCAAAGATGACCGGGAGTATATATATAAAGCGTTGCATTATAATAAAGGTACGAATAAGGGATTCTAAAGTATTAATACCCTATCCAGAAAGCTAATAAAGTAAAAGTGATACTTATAATACTGGTGATCGCAAAACCTCTTTGCAATTCAGGGTCCTTTCGGATCTTCGCAATAATGAGCCCGGCGATAGAAACTAAATTTATGACAACAAAAAAAATCATCAACCCAAGAGCGATATAATATAGATCAATCAAAAAATCAAAATTAATATCAGTTTCTGAAACAGGACCGTTTGGGATTTTTGAAATACGATAAGCATTGTTGCGCTGTTCAATTACATGGCGCACTATTTCTTGTTGAATAAAAAATGCCACGATCGATAGGGAGCAAAAGTAAATTACTACTTTATACTTTTTGGCAATGGCCATTATTAAAAGGGATATTAAAACTTAACGAAGAACCAATAAATAAATTGCGCTCTCACTGCTGACTTCCAACTTCTAACTTCCGGCTACTCCAACCTCATCATCTCTATTTTGTCTTCCACCACAAACGATGCAGGAAATGCACTTTTGATCTGTTTTAAAAATTTTTGCGCTTCAAGTTTTGTTTTAAAATCGCCAACACGAATTTTAAAGTTAGGCTGTTCATATATATAGTATGCAGGCATATCGCCATGTGCATTCATAAAATCGGCCTTTATTTTTTTTGCTTCCTGGCTGTCACCTCCAAAATGGATCTGTACTCTGTAGCCCGAGATTTTGCCATCTGTCTTTTTGTTTATCTCTATCTTTTTATTCAGAAGAGCGTCGATACGTGTATCCTGAACAACAATTACCTTTCCGGTGTCAGCAACAATAGCATTCCCATTAACTATAAAGCAAAAGGGACAAACGAGAAGTATTATCAGACTTGTTATTTTCATTTTATTTATGGTACAAAACTAATTTTAATTACTACGAAATGCGAATTTTTACGAATATTACGAATTCAATTTTCCTTAATTCATAATATTCGTATTTATTCGTTATTCGTAAAATGGTTCGATAAATGAATAATTTCCTTAGATATGTCTCAGCAAATTTTAGCCCAAAAATTAGTAACAGGTTATTAACACCTCAAGAGTTATTTAGAATGAATATAAATTACATTTTATTTAACTTTTTTTAACATCCGAATAAGGTTTCTTATAATTTTGTCGATTAAGAAACAAGGATTTAGATTGAAAATCAAACTTTTCCTTGCCCTTAATAAAAAAGTAGACATCCGTATGAATACACTGTGTAACAAGGCACAACAGGCGTTTTCGGCGCTATTATTCACTCTAATTTTAACGATTTTATTAAGCTTCCAAACAGTTTCCGCGCAGCCTGACGGAGCTAAACTGTTTAAACAAAACTGTGCAACATGCCATAAGCTGGATGATACTAGGCTTACCGGCCCCGGCCTTAAGGATGTTTTTAAACGGATCCCGGACGATGAATGGTTCCTAAAATGGGTAAAAAGTAATACAAAACTTACTGCAAGTGGTGATCCATATGCAGTGAAGATCAGTGCGTTTGATGTTTCTACAATGAATGAATTTGGTTTTCTTGCAGATGATGAAATAAACGCTATTGGTACATTTCTTAAAAATCCTCCAGCGCCTGTTGTTGGCCCCACTGGTCCAACTGGCCCTACTGGTGAAGTTCACGTAGAAAAAGGCCTTGATACTTTCTGGACACTTGTTATAATAATAATAGCACTTATTATAATCATTGCTGTATTACGCGGTGTTAAACGTTCACTTTCAAATGTTGTTAATGAGCGTGAGGGCAAACCCGCAAATCCTGATCGCAACGTATGGGAAGAAACTAAAGTTTGGATGGGTGCAAACAAAAGTAAAGTTGCACTTATCATTATAATATTGTTAAGTATTGGTTCTAAAATGGCTTGGGATGCTATGTTTGACATAGGTGTTTTTACTGGCTACAAACCATCACAACCAATTGCTTTCTCTCACAAAATTCACGCCGGTGATAACGCAATTAACTGTGTATACTGTCACTCTACAGCCGAAAAAAGCCGCCACGCAGGCATTCCTTCTACAAACATTTGTATGAATTGCCATAAAGGAATTAGTTCCGGAGCAACAACAGGTACAACTGAAATTGCAAAAATATATGAAGCAGTTGGTTGGGATCCTAAACAAATGGCATACAACATGCCGCAAAAACCTATTAAGTGGAACAAGGTTCATAACCTTCCTGATTTTGTTTACTTCAGTCACCAGCAACACGTGGTAGTAGGTAAACAAGAGTGTCAAACATGTCACGGTGATGTACCAAATATGACCGTTGCAGAGCAGGTGTCTCCACTAACAATGAGATGGTGTATTGATTGTCACCGTGAAACAGAAGTACCGGGTATGATGGCAAATGCGGATAGTACTTTGGCAAATCCTTATTACGAAGATTTGCATAAAAAATTAGCTGAAAAATATAAAGGACAAAAGATCACTGTTGATAAAATGGGTGGTATTGAATGTGCAAAATGTCACTATTAATTTCAACAATTAAAGTTAACCTGTAACGCTTTTAACGATCAAAATATAATATGGGTACCACTAAAAAATACTGGAAAGGTTTAGAAGAGCTTAACAATGACCCAGCTTTTGTTCAGGCTCAGCAAAACGAATTCGCAGAGTATGTTCCTGTAGAAAAATTTTTAGAAAATGATTCTCTGAAAGATACTTCAACAAGCAGACGCGATTTTCTTAAACTGTTTGGTTTTAGTATTACCGCTGCAACACTTGCTGCATGTGAAGCTCCTGTGAATAAAGCTATTCCTTATGTAATGAAACCGGAAGAAATTACTCCTGGTGTTGCAAACTGGTACGCTTCAACTTATTTTGACGGAAACGATTATTGCAGCATTTTAGTAAAAACACGCGAGGGAAGACCAATTAAAATCGAAGGGAATGAAATGTCGCCGATCACTCGTGGCGGTGTTAGTGCAAGGATTCACGCTTCAGTTCTTTCTTTGTATGATACGGGCCGTATAACCGGACCTTATGCTAATAAAGCTCCTTCTACATGGGAAACGGTGGATAAAGAAATTGGCGCAAAACTTTCTGCTGCAGTAGCAAAAGGCGGAAGCATCAGAATACTTTCTTCTACTATCATTAGCCCTTCTACTAAACAGGTAATTGCTGA
The DNA here is from genome assembly GCA_964593555.1 of uncultured Bacteroidia bacterium. Lineage (GTDB taxonomy): Bacteria > Bacteroidota > Bacteroidia > JAFLBG01 > JAFLBG01 > CAZQIC01. Next base: position 53,604 of record CAZQIC010000001.1, read on the forward strand.
TTTTATATCGAAGTATCCGAATACAAAACATGTTACTTACGATGCTGTTTCTTATGCAGGTATAATAAAAGCAAACGCTCAAAGTTTTGACAAAGCAGTTTTGCCAAGCTACTCATTTGATAAAGCAAAAGTTATTGTAAGCGTTGGCGCAGATTTTCTTGGAAGCTGGTTATCACCGATTGAATTTACAAAACAATATTCTAAGACAAGAAAATTAAGCAGAGAGAAAAAAGAAATGTCAAAGCATTACCAGTTCGAAAGTATTCTTTCGTTAACAGGTAGTAATGCCGATAAACGTTTTGCTGTTAAGCCTTCTCAATATGGAACTGTTGTTGTAAATCTTTACAATGCAGTTGCAAAATTAACAGGAGGTTCTGCTGTTGCTTCTGGTGCATTACCTATTGATGCGCAAATAGAAAAAGTTGCAAAAGCTTTAGTTGATCACAAAGGCCGTTCATTAGTCGTTTGTGGTGCGAATGATATCGCAACTCAGGTGGTAGTGAATTCAATAAATACGTTGTTAGGTAACTATGGCAAAACAGTTGATGTAGAAACTCCATCATATACGAAGCAAGGAAACGACGAGCAGTTTATTTCATTAGTAAATGAAATGAAAGAAGGAAAGGTAGGGGCGTTGATTACATATAATGCAAATCCTTCTTATACAAGTCCTGCAGGTTTAGGCTTTAATGAAGCGTATGCTAAAGTTGGCTTAAAAGTTTCTTTTGCCGACAGGTTAGATGAAACTGCAATGAATGCAGATTACGTTTGTCCTGATCATCATTACCTTGAATCATGGAATGATGCAAATCCTAAAGCAGGTCATTATAGCTTAACACAACCTACTATTTCTCCTTTGTTTGCAAAGCCAAGAAATGAAGGAACACGTTGTGCGCAGGAAACATTATTGAAATGGGCCGGAAATGAATCCGATTTCCATTCGTATATACAAAAATATTGGTCATCACATGTATTCCCAATGCAGGGAAAATATATGACGTTCGGTGACTTTTGGAATCATTCATTACATAATGGTGTTGTAGAAGTTGGATCTGGTGAAGATGCAAAAATGGCGATGGGCCAAGATTCTTCAAACGTAAATGCTTCAGCGAAACCGGAAGTTGCGCACAAAACCACTACCGTTGGCGGTGGCGGAATGTTTGCTCAGGAAGTTGAGGTTGAAGTAAAAGAACCTAAACTGTCGGTTGCAGAAGCAGCACAGTCAATAAGCAAATCTGCTAAAGCCGGAAATATAGAATTAGTGTTGTATGAAAAAACAGGAATGGGAAATGGTAACCAGGCGAATAACCCTTGGTTGCAGGAGTTTCCTGATCCGGTATCTAAAGTAACATGGGATAATTATATTACCATGAACCCTGAAGATATGAAGGATAAATACCATACTCTTGCGCGTTACAACCAAATGGAAATGAAAGCAGATACAGCTAACGTAACTGTTGGTGGTGTTACTGTAGAGTTGCCTGTTTTCCCTCAGCCTGGACAAGCCCGTGGAACTATTGGTATTGCATTGGGTTATGGAAGAACCGGTGCTGGTATGGTTGCAGATGGTGTTGGTAAAAACGTGTTCACATTGGCGCAGGTTGTAAATGGAACTATTCAGTATACTGTTTCTGATGTTACCGTAAGTGATAAAACTGGTAACGAACACCAGATGGCTTGCACGCAAACTCATCACACAATGATGGGTCGTTCTATTGTAAAGGAAACTGATCTCACCACATATTCAACACAGCCTGTAGACGTTTGGAACGAAAAACTGTTAGTTACCTTAGGCGACAAACATGTCCCTGCAAGTCAATCTAATCTTTGGGCAGATCATGATAAACCCGGACATCGTTGGGGTATGTCAATCGACCTTAATGCTTGTATTGGTTGTGGTGCTTGTGTTGTAAGTTGCAATGCAGAGAACAACGTTCCTGTAGTTGGAAAAGAAGAAGTGAGAAGAAGTCGTGAAATGCACTGGATAAGAATAGACAGGTATTATTCAAGTGACATGACTGTTGAAAAAGCTGATGCGGAAGGAAAAGGCGTAGTTGATAAATACCTGGAAATGGAAAATCCAACAACGGAGAATCCGCAAGTATTTTTCCAACCTGTAATGTGTCAGCATTGTAATCATGCTCCATGCGAAACAGTTTGTCCGGTATTGGCAACAAATCACAGCAGCGATGGTCTTAATCAAATGACTTACAATCGTTGTGTTGGTACAAGATATTGTGCGAATAACTGTCCTTATAAAGTAAGACGCTTTAACTGGTTTAACTATATTGAGAACGATAAATTTGCTGAGGTAAATCCATCTCAGAATGATTTAGGAAGAATGGTACTTAACCCGGATGTGGTTGTACGTTCAAGAGGGGTAATGGAAAAATGCAGCATGTGTGTTCAACGTATACAGGAAGGTAAATTGAATGCGAAGAAGGCAATGAAAAAATTAGAAGACGGTGCTATTCAAACAGCATGTTCTAAATCTTGTCCTGCTGATGCAATTACTTTCGGAGACTTGAATAATGTAGAAAGTTTGGTTGCGAAAGAAGTAGAAGACGAAAGAACATATTATTTATTGGAAGAAGTTGGTGTTAAACCATCGATCTCTTACTTGACTAAAGTTCGTAACCTTGACGCAGAAGATATTGTGATGCATGAAGAACATAAGCCGCATCATGGAGGAGAAGAGCACAAGGAAGAGCATAAAGAAGAACACAAAAAAGAAGAAGCACACAGCTAATTAATAAGAACGTAAAAAATAATTTATTAATATGCATCAGGAATCAGCAATCAGAGAGCCGTTAATTTTAGGTGATAATGTCACCTATCATCAGATAACGGAAGATATTGCAAGACCCATTGAAGGGAAAGCCAATAAATGGTGGTATTTGGTTTTTGGAATTGCTATGGCTGCATTCCTTTGGGGCTTCGCTTGTATTTGTTATTTTATTGGTACAGGTATTGGCGCCTGGGGTGCGAATAAAACTGTAGGCTGGGCCTGGGATATTACAAATTTCGTTTGGTGGATTGGTATTGGTCACGCGGGTACACTTATCTCTGCTGTACTTTTATTGTTTCGTCAAAAATGGAGAATGGCAATTAACCGTTCTGCCGAGGCGATGACAATATTTGCCGTAATGTGTGCAGCTATGTTTGTTGTTATGCACACTGGCCGTCCATGGTTAGATTATTGGTTGTTCCCATTGCCAAATCAATTTGGTTCATTGTGGACAAACTTTAACTCGCCGTTACTTTGGGACGTGTTTGCAGTAAGTACTTATTTCTCTGTATCACTTATATTCTGGTATATGGGACTTATTCCTGATTTTGCTACTATCCGCGATCGTGCTAAAAAACCTCTTGCACAAAAAATTTATAAAATATTAAGTTTTGGATGGAGCGGAAGAGCTCGTGACTGGAGCAGGTTCGAAGAAGTATCATTGGTACTTGCAGGACTTTCCACACCACTTGTATTCTCTGTTCACTCAATTGTAAGTATGGACTTTGCTACATCCATAGTACCTGGATGGCACACAACAATTTTCCCTCCTTACTTTGTTGCGGGTGCTATCTTCTCTGGATTCGCAATGGTGTTAACACTTCTTATTATTTGCAGAAAAGTATTGGGTCTTGAAAATTACATCACTATAAAACACATCGAGTACATGAACATTGTAATTATTGTTACAGGTTCATTGGTTGGTGTTGCATATTTAACTGAGTTGTTCATCGCGTATTATTCAGGTGTAATGTATGAGCAGTATGCGTTCCTTAACCGTGCTACGGGTCCGTATTGGTGGTCGTATTGGGGTATGATGACCTGTAACGTTATTTCTCCGCAGTTATTCTGGTTTAAAAAAATACGTACAAGTATTATCGCAACATTCATTCTTTCGATCGTTGTAAATATTGGAATGTGGTTTGAAAGGTTTGTGATCATTGTTACATCATTGCACAGGGATTTCCTTCCTTCAAGCTGGACAATGTATTCACCAACATTTATCGAGATCGGATTTTTCATAGGGACAATAGGATTCTTCTTTGTATGTTTCTTATTGTTTGCGCGTGTGTTCCCGGTTATTGCACAAAGTGAATTGAAGATGATTGTGAAATCATCCAGCGAGAAACACAGAAAAATAAATAAGCAAAACCAGCACCATTAATATAAACCCTATGAGTAAAAAAAGTATTCACGGAATTTATGATGATGACGACCAACTAAAGGATGGTGCGAGATTACTTCGTGACCATGGCATCAAAGTGAAAGAAGTTTTTTCTCCTTTCCCTGTTCACGGTCTTGATGCACTAATTGGTGTGCCAAGAACTAGATTGGCGATCACAGCATTTGTTTACGGTATTACCGGTACTTGTCTCGCAACATTAATGATGTGGTACATGATGGTAAGCGATTGGCCTACAGATGTGGGAGGTAAACCAAACTGGGGATACTTTTATAACATGCCGGCATTTATTCCAATTACATTTGAATCTACTGTACTTTGTGCAGCACATTTAATGTTCTGGACATTCATGTTCCGTAGCTGGTTGTTACCGGGTGTAACACCTAAAAATCCTGATCCGCGTACTACTGATGATAAATTTTTAATGTTGATCGAAGCGAATGATTCAGATGTAGATAAAATTGTTGGATACCTTAAACAAACTGGAGCATCAGAGGTAAATTTAAAATAGTACTTAGTATTGGGTAATTAGTCATAACTATGAGACAAAAATTAGATAACGCTTTAGGTTTTATAAAAAAACAGGCTGCGTACTTTGTACTTTGTACGCTGTACTTTGTACTATCTTCTTGCGGAAAAAGTGATCCTGATAGTCCGGGTATAGAGTATATGCCGGATATGTACAGGTCTCCATCACATGAGGCAAATCTTTCAACAACATTTGGAGATGATACGATCCAGGTCGATAGAATGCCTGTTGCAGGAACTATCTCAAGAGGTTTTATGCCATATGTTTATGCTAATGATACAGGAGGTTATGCAAATGCCGGTAGATATTTACGCAACCCCATTCCATTCAGCGAAAAAGTTTTAGGTGAAGGAGAAGTTCTTTATACAAAATATTGTACTCATTGTCATGGTGCAACAGGTGGTGGTGATGGATTAGTTGCGGCAAAACTTCCTGGACCTCCACCGTCATATTCGTCTCCGGGTTTGATGAATTTACCTGAAGGAAAAGCATTCCATACAATCACTTATGGAAAAGGAATGATGGGCCCGCATGCATCACAACTTACACAGGAAGAAAGATGGAAAATAGTACACTATGTTCAGAAGTTACAAAAACTTGGAGCTCCGGCACCGGCACCTGCTACTGCTCCGGTTGAAGTTGCTGCAACAACAACAGTAAGTGCTAAATAAAACTGAAACGAAAAAGTTTAAAACTATATAAGTAATTATGGATAACTATACATTTTCCGACAGATCCAAGAAGATTACATATGCTCTTATGGGTCTTGGTCTTATAGGAGTTATAATTGGCCTGCTATTGGGTGGCGGAGAACATGAAGGACATGGAATGATGCAGCGCTTTTGGGCAAACGTTATGGTGAACAGTTTTTTCTTTTTGGGAATTGCTGCCGCTGCAACATTTTTTATGGCATTACAATATGCGACTGAATCGCATTACGCAGTAACAGTTAAACGTGTGTATGAGGCCATCAGTGGTTATCTTCCTGTTGGAGCAGTATTCCTTGTTGCAGTATTATTGGTTGGTAGTTTTGGCGGTCATCATTTGTATCATTGGATGCAAAGTGGAATCACTGATCCTGCATCAGAACATTATGATGAAATTATTGCTGGTAAAAGCGGATATTTAAACCTGACTTTTTTCTGGGCAAGAACAATCGCATACCTCGCAATATGGATCGGCTTTCAAAGATTATTCAGAAAAAGATCATTGCAGGAAGATATTGAAGGCGGAGAAAATTTGCATTGGAAAAATGTAAAAAGCGCAGCTATATTCTTAATTCTTTATGGTGTTTCTTCTTCTACTTCTGCATGGGATTGGTTAATGTCAATTGATACACACTGGTACAGTACAATGTTTGGCTGGTATATTTTTGCCGGTACATGGTGTACTTCAATGGTAATGCTGGTTCTTTTTATTTTGTACTTAAAAAGCAAAGGACATTTACAGCAGGTAAATGAATACCATTTGCATGATATCAGCAAATGGGTTTTCGCTACAAGCTTTTTATGGAGTTACCTTTGGTTCTGTCAGTTCATGCTTATCTGGTACTCTAATATTCCGGAAGAAGTAACCTATTTCGTTACACGTTGGGAGCATTATAAGCCTATAATGTGGACCATGTTCGCTATAAATTTTGCGTTTCCTATGATATTTTTAATGTCACGCGATGCAAAAAGAAACCCGAAATTCATCGCAGTGATCGGATGTATAATATTGTTCAGTCACTGGGTGGATATGTACCAGGTTGTTATGCCGGGTTCTGTTGGTGGAGCATGGCATCTGTTTAGTTTTCTTGAACTGGGAATGTTTTTAATGTTCTTAGGGATCTTTTTGTATGTTGTTCACACACAGCTTACAAAAGCTCCGCTTGTAGTTAAGAGTCATCCGTATTTGGAAGAAAGTTTACATCACGAATTTTAATATTATTAAACAGTAATTAGTATGATAAAGTTCCTAGTATACGTAGCCCTTGTTCTTGCAGCTGTTGCTGTTGCCCAAATAGTAAGGGTATTTGAACTTGCTTCGGTTCTCAAAGGCGGTAAGCCAAATGACATTACCGAAAATGATAATAAAATGAACGGAAGGTTCATGATGCTTTTTATGATCCTGTTTTATGGATTTTGTTTCTGGCAGGTTTATGAATACGGAGATAAAATTTTGCCTGAATCGGCATCTGATATTGGATTGGAAACAGATTGGTTATTGTGGTTTAATATGTTAATTATTTCTGTTGTGTTTTTGGTCACCAATGGCTTGTTGTTTTATTTCGCATACAAGTATTATGGAAGAGATAATAATAGGGCAACTTTTTATCCGCACAATAACAAATTGGAAATGATCTGGACCGTTGTCCCTGCTATTGTTCTTCTTGCTATCATTTTCCTTGGCCTTAAGCTCTGGAATGAAATAGTAATGACTCCTCCTAAGAGTGACGCTTTGGTTATTGAGTTGTATGCAAAACAATTCGACTGGACCGCAAGGTATGGAGGTAAGGATAATACTTTGGGGACTGTTAATTACAAATTAATTACAGGTACTAATGTTGTAGGTCTGGATTCTGCAGATCAAAAAGGATGGGATGACTTGATTGTGAGAAATGAATTTCATATTCCTAAAGGCAGACAAGTATCTTTTCAGATTCGTTCAAGAGATGTTATTCATAGTGCTTACATGCCGCATTTCAGGCAGCAAATGAACGCGGTTCCTGGTATGGTTACCGAAATGCACTTTGTGCCTATTTTGACTACAAAAGAAATGCGAGAGAAAACACACAATAATAAATTCGATTTTATTTTATTGTGTAATAAAATTTGTGGTGCGAGCCATTATAATATGCAAATGACGATTATTGTTGATGAGCCTGCCGATTATGAGACATGGGTAGCAAAGCAGCAAGCATTTTTTGCTAAACCGGTAATAGGAATGGCAAATTGATTTTTGAAATAATTGTACAAAATTTAAGATAGAAAATTATGTCAATGGACACTCACAGTCACTCAGCACATCACACAGCTGATCATCACGATGATCACCATCATCATGAGGAATCTTTTATTTCGAAATATGTCTTTAGTATGGATCATAAAATGATCTCAAGACAGTTTCTTGTCACTGCAGTATTCATGGCAGTGGTTGCCATGGTCATGTCTACATTGTTTCGTTTACAGTTAGCTTGGCCCGATGAAAAATTTGCATTTGTAAACTGGATGTTGGGTGATACGTGGGGTAAGGACGGGATACTTGATCCTAACATGTACCTTGCTCTTGTTACCATTCACGGAACCATAATGGTGTTTTTTGTGTTAACCGGTGGGTTGAGCGGTACTTTCGCTAACCTTCTTATCCCTTACCAGGTTGGTGCGCGTGATATGGCTTCCGGCTTTTTAAATATGCTTTCATACTGGTTCTTTTTATTGTCTAGTATTATAATGATCTGCTCTCTTTTTGTTGAGGGCGGCCCTGCTTCTGCAGGATGGACAATTTATCCTCCATTAAGTGCGCTTCCTCAGGCAATACCTGGTTCAGGTATGGGGATGACGTTGTGGTTAGTAAGTATGTCTTTATTCGTTGTGTCATCGTTGTTAGGCGGTTTAAATTATATCGTTACGATTGTGAACCTTAGAACGAAAGGAATGTCGATGATGCGTCTTCCTTTAACAATGTGGGCTTTATTGATCACCGCAATTCTGGGTGTTCTTTCTTTCCCGGTTCTTTTCTCAGCTGTATTGTTATTGTTGTTTGACAGAAGCATGGGAACAAGTTTCTATCTTTCCGATATTCATATTGGCGGGCAGGCATTGGAGCAAACAGGTGGAAGCCCTATACTTTTCCAGCACTTATTCTGGTTCCTTGGTCACCCTGAGGTTTATATTGTGTTGTTACCTGCCTTGGGTATGGCATCGGAGATCATCTCAGTAAACTCTCGCAAACCAATTTTCGGATATAGAGCGATGGTGGTATCCATGCTGGCTATCGGATTCCTTTCATTTATCGTTTGGGGTCACCATATGTTTATGACAGGTATGAATCCATTCCTGGGAGCTGTTTTCGTATTTACAACATTATTGATCGCCATTCCATCCGCGGTTAAGGCATTTAATTACATCACTACTTTATGGAAAGGTAATATCAGGTTCACACCTGCTATGTTATTTTCCATTGGTTTAGTTTCAACATTTATCAGCGGTGGTGTTACTGGTATTATTCTTGCCGATTCTACATTGGATATCAATATTCATGATACTTATTTTGTGGTTGGACACTTCCATATTGTAATGGGTCTTTCTGCAATACTTGGGATGTTTGCTGGTGTTTATCACTGGTTCCCAAAATTATTTTTAAGAATGATGAATAAAAAATTAGGATACCTGCACTTCTGGTTAACTTTCATTTGTGCTTATGGAGTGTTTTTTCCAATGCACTTTTTAGGATTGGCCGGTGTTCCGAGACGTTATTATTCAAATACAGCTTTTCCAATGTTTGATAACCTGGTTGATATTAACGTGCTCATCTCAATTTTTGCTATTGCAGGTGCTTTCGCACAGATTATTTTCCTTTTCAATTTCTTTTATAGCGCATTAAGAGGTCCTAAGGCAACTGAGAATCCATGGGGTTCTAATACTTTGGAATGGACCAATGGAGTTGGTCATATTCACGGTAACTGGCATGGGGCATTGCCTGAGGTTAAGCGTTGGGCCTATGATTATAGTAAGCCGGGTAAGGCAGAAGATTTTGTTCCTCAAACCGTGGCCCTTGAAGATGGCGAACTTGATGAGGGTGCTGGAGTTCACCATTGATAAATAGGCTATCACAATAAAATATTTTTCAGTTAAAGGTGTTCTTAGATATTATATATTTAAGAACACCTTTTTTTATGCGCATTAGATTCGTATTACTTTTTTTAATTTTCACCTCCGTATCGGATGCGCAGATCTTCGATTCCATAAGAGTAAGTCTTAGTAAAAAACCCGCTATTCGGGGAGGGCTTTATTCACGATACACGTTTATTGATGGATTTCAGAAACCTATTATTGGGCTTAAGGTAGGATTGAGTTATAATAATTTAATACGCTTTTACTTTGGAGGCGCTTATTTAAAATATCCCTATCATGCTCATATCCCAATTGCTTCCGGATCCTCTGTAATTAGGATGCCTTCCGAAATCCGGTTTTGGTACCTGTTTGAATTTACAGAGTTTGTGTTTTATAAAACGCAAAAATGGGAGTTCAGTGTTCCTTTACAATTGGGCAGCGGCGCAGTTAAGGTGTCTTATGTAGATAACTCGATTCAATACCATCAAAAAGCACGGCCATTGTTTCTTTATGAGCCGGCAATATCATTTCACTATAAAGTTTTTTATTGGGTTGGACTTGGCTCTGATGTGGGTTACCGCTTTATGTGGGTGAAAGACAGGAAAGATATTGGAATTAAATTTAATTCACCTGTGTATACTTTCAGGTGTATAATTTTCTGGGGCGCGCTCTACAAAAAGATGCATAAAAAATAATTTTATTGAGCAAGGGTAATTGAAGTGATATCATTAAAAAGTTTAATGTATTTTTTGCCAATGATTATTTCTTCGGAGGCTGCTTTTACGATGTAGCTTTTTATATTGCTGGTTGCTTCATAAGTCTCTTTCACTGTTCCGGGATTTTCAGTGTCATAAATATCAGCCTTTGCTTTTATCAGCTTATTTTTTTTGTAATAATAGCGCATTTCATTAGGTGTATAGCCTGTTTCATTCATATAATAAAAAGTAATTTCATTGTTTTCTACAAGGTATTCTTCATAATACTCTGCGCTTGCAGCGAGGTTGCGTCTCACAATTATTTTATTAATTGAAGGAGGACTTATTTTGCCGGTCGAATCTGTCCCGGCATTATCGTGTTGGAAAGTTATCCTATAGGATTGGTCGCCAATTGTTTCTAGTCTGACAGTTGTTGTGATTTCGTATATCATCGATTCATCCAGATTTTCGGTTACCTCCTTATAGTGGGCGGCAATTCTCTTAATTTCGCTATCCTGAGAATAACTTGTTTTAAAAAGACCAAATAGTGCAACTGTTGAAAGTAGTAACCTGCTTTTCATAGATAAATAGATATACTGCAAGATGACTGAGTTTAAAGTGAAAGGGTAATTAGATTTTTACAATTTTTTCATGTCAGAAAGCTCCTTTTACAGATCTAGTAAAGAAATTAGTCTTCGAGATCGAGATCGTACCTGCGATTTAATTTCCTGTAAATTTTTCTTAAATGAAATTCTGCACCCACTGTTACATACCCTGCCGCATTAAAATCTATATAAGGGAGTATGAAACGAAGATTAAACTCGGTCATCAAACCAAAGCAAAGGCCAATCTTTTCATTGCTTGCAGGACCAAATCCATGGCGCATGGTGGTAGTGTTAATTGCATATTTTAGACCAACTGATCCGGCAACTTGTACGAATTTTGCTTTTATAAAAGAATGATAAAGGCTGGCGGCAACAATACTTTGGGGGGAATAAATATTTTCATTCAACTTTTTTGCGATAAGTACTTCAAATAAAAATTTATCCTTTTTGAATTTTGATGGATGTTTTTCCTGCTCTTCCGTCCAGTAATCATCCGTTGTTTCAAATTTAAACCGTGGCGAAATAAATCGAATACTATAATAATTGGTTTGCAAAATACTTTTGCTTGATCCCAACCCTATTGACCAGGGGCCCGCACCTTCGGCCGATTGAGAAAAACTTGTTGAAGTTAACAAGAGCATCAATGTAAAAAATGCATAAGTATTTTTGATCACCTTTCAGGGTATTAATGAATACAGCTAAAAAAGTAAAGGTGCTCTGTCGATAGGTTTCTTTTATTATATGACGTACTGTAAGGGGCAAAGTTGCCTCTTAATAAATCTTTATCTATTGTTTTTAAATGGACTTAATTACACGTATTTTAGTGAATAAATTCCAACTTTGAATCCGAATACTGATGCCAACGAAGAAAATCTTTCATCTGCTGAAAAGGAGATAGAAAAGGTATTGCGTCCGCGTGAGTTTCTTGATTTTAGCGGGCAAGAGGCTGTTGTAGATAACCTTAAAATTTTTGTGCAGGCGGCAAAGCAGCGTACGGAGGCATTGGATCATGTATTGTTACATGGACCCCCGGGACTTGGTAAAACAACGTTGGCAAATATTATTGCTGCGGAGTTGGGTGTGAATATTAAAATTACATCTGGTCCTGTGCTTGATAAGCCGGGAGATCTTGCAGGCTTGCTAACTAACTTAGAAAATTTCGACGTATTATTTATCGATGAGATACATCGCTTAAGTCCCTTAGTAGAAGAATATTTATATTCTGCAATGGAAGATTACAAAATAGATATTATGATCGATACGGGTCCTAATGCACGCAGTGTTCAAATAAATTTAAATCCGTTTACATTAATTGGAGCAACAACGCGTTCGGGTTTACTTACATCACCTTTGAGAGCGAGATTCGGAATTAATTCACGTTTGAGTTATTATAATTCTGAATTACTGAAAGGAATTATTGAAAGATCATCAGGCATTTTAAATATTGCTATTTCCGAAGATGCAGCGAATGAGATCGCCCGCAGGAGCCGTGGTACGCCTCGTATAGCGAATGCATTATTGAGAAGGGTAAGAGATTTTGCTCAGATAAAAGGTACCGGATCAATTGATATGGAAATTGCGCAGTACGCATTAGGTGCACTTAATGTTGATAAGCATGGCCTTGATGAAATGGATAACAGGATACTTTCTACCATCATAGAAAAATTTAAAGGCGGTCCTGTCGGTATTAGTACAATCGCTACTGCGGTAGGTGAGGAAGGAGGAACAATAGAAGAAGTGTACGAACCTTTTTTAATCCAGGAAGGTTATCTGGCGCGCACACCTCGAGGAAGAGAGGCAACTGAAAAGGCATATAAACATTTAGGGAAAATTCCTCCGGCAAGTACCGGATCTCTTTTTTAATTTCTCTTGAATAAACACGCCAATACTTCGTTGATTAAACAAGAAGCTAAACGTTTAGGTTTTGATTTTTGTGGAATTTCTAAAGCAGATTTTTTAGAGGAGGAAGCTCCCCGCCTGGAAGCTTGGCTAAATAAGGGCATGCAGGGCTCCATGAAGTACATGGAAAATCATTTTGATAAACGATTGGATCCAAGATTATTATTACCAGGAGCTAAATCAGTAATTTCTTTAATGTTGAATTATTATCCCGCTCAGCAACAAAATAAAAATTCGTTTTATAAAATTTCTAAATACGCTTATGGTAGAGATTACCATAAAGTGATCAAGAAAAAATTAAAACAGTTTGTTGGATTTATTCAAAAGGAGATAGGAGAGGTGAGTTATAAAATGTGTGTGGATTCTGCCCCGGTAATGGATAAAGCCTGGGCAAAAAAATCGGGCTTAGGGTGGATCGGTAAACACACTAATCTTATCAATAAAAAAAATGGCTCATTTTATTTTATCGCAGAACTAATCCTTGATATTGAATTGGAATATGACGGACCAATAAAAGATTATTGCGGCACATGCACAAAATGTATTGATGCCTGTCCTACAGGTGCAATTACCGACCCTTACGTTGTAGATGGAAGTAAGTGCATTTCGTATTTTACTATTGAGCTAAAAGAAAATATACCTGACTCATATAAGGGAAAATTTAAGGACTGGGTATTTGGCTGTGATATTTGCCAGGATGTTTGTCCATGGAACAGTTTTTCAACTCAGCACCAGGAACCACTTTTTAATTCGTCACTCGAATTTCTTAATATGAATAAAGAAGAATGGGAAACTATTTCGGAAGAAACATTTAATAAAGTGTTTATGGGAAGCGCTGTTAAGCGGACTAAATACAGCGGACTAAAAAGAAATGTAAAATTTATTCGTGATACCTGATTAAGCCAGTGTAATTACACTTGTGTATACATCCTGAATCACGTCTCTGTATAGGTGGCCAAATGTACTAAGGCACCAAACTTTGAGCAAAAGCTTCTCTTCGCCTTTTAACCATAACACAGCCTTCACCAGTTCTTTTCTGAAAAGAACTTTATCGAAGCTTACCTTTTTTAGAATCTGTTTACTTAGTTCGAGCATTGGCTTAATTTCCTAATCATCTTGTTATGCTTATTACAATTTAATTAATTATTCAAAGCATGTCAATATATAAACGAAGCAACCCGCGAAAAATGCTGTTAAATAAGGAAAAGTTTATTAACAATTAATCCACAATTTTAGTAGGCTATTGTTTTGGTTAAAATTCGAGGATTTTACTTATTGCTTTCGTTCCAGCGAAACGTGTCTTGTTGTAGGTCGCAGAGGTCAATCACCCTGTCAATTACCGTTTTGGCGGCTTCTTCAATGGTTTTAGGAGAATTGTAGAAGGACGGAGAGGCAGGTGCAATGATTCCGCCGGCTTCCGTAACGGTTTTCATATTATTGATATGAATAAGATTCAAAGGGGTTTCCCTTGTAACTAAAATAAGTTTTCTTCTCTCTTTTAACATTACATCAGCCGCACGTGTGGTTAAATCGTTTGATATGCCTGATGCAATTCTTGCCAAACTGCCCATGGAACAGGGGCAAATGATCATGATATTGTATTTAGCAGAACCTGATGCGAATGGCGCGGAGAAATTATTTTTTTCATAAAATGTAAATGGAATTTTTTTATAGTCTTCATTACCTAACTCGTGCTTCCATACTTCTTTTGCATTGTCGCTCATTACAATGCCAACCGCTTCGATCTGCTCTTTTAGTGACTGTAGTTTGTCAAATAATATTTTAGCATAAATAGCTCCGCTTGCCCCGGTAACCGCAATAACTATTTTTTTCTTTTCCATTTCTAAAATTGGTATTGTACTGCAATGATCATTACTGTATTGTACATTCCTTTATTAAACCAGTTGCTTAATGTTCTTTGATAATAAACGGGAATATCAAATTTACGAATGGGTAGAATAGAATTGCTGTTGCGTACATTCACCACAAAATGTTCGTTTATATAATAGTTAAATCCATATAAAGCGGAGACATCGCCTTTTTGTAGAGGAATAGAATTAACCACAGGTCCAAACTGGTTTGCTTCTTTGCTGTTTACTAAGGCGCCATAAGAAGCACCAATTTCAAAACCGAAGTGTTTGTGTTTCCATTGAATCAAAATTGGCGCTTCAATATAATTCACTTTTAATAGGAACAATACATAGTCTCCATTTTCAGGCTCAGGATTTTTTCGACTTCCCTTTTGTATGTAATCCAGTTCGAGCTGCGCGCTCCATTTTTCATTAAAGTCGTACTTAACAAAAGCTCCCGCGTAAAGCCCTGCCTTATCAAATCCGGAATAAGTATCGCCATGCACTTGGGTGGCGCTTAAGCCTGCAACTACTCCCGCTTTAAATTTGTTTTGTGCAAACAAAAAAGATGCAAAAAAAGCATAGAAAAAAAATGTGAGTAATACTTTATCCCGCATAGGACAAAGTTACAGAATAATGCCAAGGACAGAATAAAAAGGAACTAACAAAGAAATTAATTAAGTGTTTAATTATTCTTAATTATTTTCTTTGTTAGTGAATGATCTCCATCCCAAAGTTGAATAAAATAGATTCCGTTTGGAAGGGTACTAATGTTTATTGCTGTTTTATTAGCGCCAAGTTCCAGATTTTTTTCAGATTTCACAATCTTTCCCAGTGCATCACTAATCAAAAGTGATTCAATATTTTTTGTACTTCCAGAATTTTGGATGTAAATATTATCAGTTGCAATAGTTGGATAAATTTCTAATTGTGTAAGTGTATGTTTAGAAATACCAGTTGCGCACGCAATACCTGTAGCACAACCTGCTGTAATATTTACTGTAATTGTATCTCTATTCGACATGTTACCAGTTTCGTAAACAAGATATTGTATTGTACCAGTCCCATAATGGCCCAAGGTGCCTTTTATTTCATATTTCAAAAAATCTCCAACCGTAGAGCCTCCAGATATAGGGAAAGTACATTGTAGACTATCTGGTATAACATTCATGGGATAGCACTGATAGCAATCGCATACCACATAATTCCAACAAGCTGCTTCTGTAGGTAATGTGTTAGAAATTACCCTATAACTCAGTGATAAAGTAGAGCTGCTATTATTTGTAAGGTCAAAATGGAATGCCGCACTATCAACACAACTGATGGTAGATGTATAAACATTTGTGTTAAAAGTGAAAGTTTGTGACTTAGCAACGGATATTCCTAAGAAAATCAGGATCGAAAATAAGATATGTTTTTTCATAGTGAGTGTATTTGTTTTTGGTGTGTATAATTAAGATTATAGTTTTTTCAGTGTTAATTTTTATTATCTACAATAAACATCTTTGTTTGAAAATAGTTTTCCTCGTAAAGCTTCAAAAAATAAACACCATTAGGCAGATTTACTGTGCTTATTTCCATCTTGTTATTATTAAAATCGGCATTTTTTTGACTATAAACATTTTTACCAATACCATCAAAGATGTCAATAAATGCGATGTTTGTTAAATTGTCGCCTTCAATAAAAAGGGTGCCACTACTAATTGATGGATAAACATTAAAATGATCGGTGATTGTTTTGGATATTCCTGTGGCACAAAATACACCTTGTGAGCAACCTGTAAAATTAAATGTTATAGTATCGCTATTGGAGGGGTTTCCTGTTTCATAAATCAAATATTGTAATGTCCCCCAACCTATGTTCCCTTTAGTATTTATTACTTTTAAATCCATAAAAAGATGGGAAGTGTCTCCCGCATTTATTCCGAAAAAGCAACCTCCTGAAGTAGGAATGTCATTATTTTGCAAACAGGTATTACAATCGCAAAACGCCATGGTCCAGCAATTCGTATCTGGTAAGCTGATGTCCAGCATCGCGTAGCTTAATGTTAGTGCAGAAGAACCATTATTTATTAATGCAACATGGAATTCTGAAATTCCAGAACAACTTGCAACACCAGTAAATGTTTTAGGCATTAATGTAAATGTTTGAGCATTAAAACTCAGGCTAAATACAGTAACAATTAAGATTACAAGCGTAGTTTTTTTCATATCTAAATAAATTTACCTAAAACAATATACTGAAAATATTTTTTTTGAACAACAGTAAACCCTCTTTAAGGCAATATTTTTTCATCTTCTGCTTGTAAAACTTCGTATGTTGCAGCATCATAAACGTAAGCAACAACGTGCATTTGAGGCATATTTACTGCAATGTTGCTAATATAATCGGGTATGTTGTAGGCAAACTTAGTTATTTTATTGTATGACATTGGTATATTGCCATTTGCAATAGCGTCACCCCATTCTGATGGTGTTATTGAAGCGCGTAAAACGTGACGATGAATATAGTGTTCATTATGTGTTCCGAGATCAAGCTGCCACGCTTCAATACTGTCCTGTACAAGAAGCACAACAAGGTTAAAGGTTCCAGTGTTGGGAGTTAAAAACTCGGTTTTAATGTGTGTGCATAATTTTTTGCTAGAAGAATTAAAATCATTTATTATTTGTATTGAAACTTTTGGTGGTTGATTAACAATATTAGCAATAGTGTTTGTCCAAACATTTGCGCCTTTTTGATGCGTTAAGTTTGTTTCATGAAAATTAAGTCTATTGATCATACCATTAGGTAAACTGGCAATCTTAAAAACATCAGCATATTCATTCCCTGCAGAAGTTCGAAAGTCATATGAATAGGATCCTGCCTGAGCTCCGGATGCAGGTCCCGTCCCGGCATATAGTTGAGTAACGTGTACTGCAAGAGGAATAATGTGGCCATGATTTGCAGTGTCAATATCATGAAGTAGTCGTGCCGCATTTGGACAATTAGTACACTTGTGTCCTGTGTAGTCTTCAAATAATATTTTTTTTACAGGCGCAACTGTTGTAAAAGTTGGAGTGGCACATGACGATGCATCACCCAGGTTTTCGTTTATTGGTGGAATAGGATCACTAATGTAATCACATGAACCAAGAATAATAGCAAAGGCTATTGCGGTATATAATTTTTTTTCTTTCATGTTGTTCTGCAATTTAAAAACTACTTGTTATAGATAATGTTAAACCATTTGAAGCGGGAACTGTTCTGCAAACACCCCCAACACAAAACACTCCGGCTCTTTGTTTTCCATAAGAAAGAGAAATACGATTGGCATTTTTAATGTATCCGGCGGACGCATTAAAAAAATGTATTTTGTTATAATCAGCATTTGTCTTATGGCCAGCTTCATCAGTATACTCACCATAATTGTACTGATCAAAAACAGCAACATACCAGTGTGTCCCTAATGTTACTTCGAGTAAAGCAACTGCCCAGTCACCTACATAATGATCATTTGAGGTAAGGCTCTGCAGTTCCACTCGTAATGCTCTGTCGGATGCAAGCATGTATGTAACATCAGCAATAATAATATTAGAAAGGATATTTGGCTTGCCATGTTTTCCCTGTACAACAGCAATGTTAAAATTTTGATTGCTATAAAGAAGAGTTGTCTTTATTTTTTTGCTGAACTTTTTATTTATTTCTACTACAAAATCACGAAAATAAGTTTGGTTACCAATCCCCCAGAAGTTTGTTTTATATCCCATTCTCCTCCCATTTATATCGTTCAAGTGCGTGGTATCAATAGAATTAGCACCCGAATAATTTATTTTTATGTCAGTTCCATATTTGCCGCCGAGCGTTGTTCCTTTTTTAAATTTATATGCAACCTCAGATTGAAATGATGTTTCTCCCAGCGATTGTGAGGCGTATGGGTATAACGCAGCCAATAGGTAAGTATGTTGAATGCACAGAGCAGGGGAGTAGCTTATTAATAAGTCATTTGTGAGAGCGTTTCTATCAGACCTAAAGGTCATGTTGTCGAGATGTTTGGCATTAAATGTTAAGCTAAATCCTTTTTTTGCATAACTACTCATAAATAAAATGGCCTGACCCTTTTTAAAAATATTTCCATTATCGTTTGAAGGGTCATTTATTTTTTCTGCGTATTCAGTTGTTAATCTAAAACCTCCGCGGATAATATGTATTCTTCCTGCTGATGCTCCGACATTTTCCGGAAAAATATATTGAGCGTTGTTTGGTTTTTTTTGGAATTTGCTGAGAAAGCTTCCTCCAACAATCACTTGTGTTTTTTTCTCAGCTAACTTTTTGAATGTTTCGTTTATCTGCATTTCCCCATCAAAACCTCTAAGTATTCCCTCACCCTCTGTAAAGTATAAGCGTTGTTTACCAACAATTCCTTTTAAATAAACTCCCTTACAAGGTTCATATTTTACTCTTACACCGTCCATGGCATTATCCAGTCCCAAGCCTCGCTCTTCATATGTTCTGAATATTAAACCATTTCCGAATTGCTCATAATAATGGCCAACAGTAACTTCCAGCTCATCTGCTTTATAGGTTATATAACGGTAGGGTATACCGTTTCCTGTATACCGTGGGTCAAAACCCAGCAAGGCATTGTGATAGCTTTCAAAACGAGCCCCGGCACTAAATTTATCTTTTGTATAAATAATATTTGCGAAAGCATTCATCAGCATTTTTTCCGGAATTGTATCTGCGCCAATTGCGCTATCCGGAATATAATATTGCACATCAGATTGAAAATTGCCATGAATTTCGCCTGTGCTTTGAGCATAAGTTTTACTAATATTTAAAAAGCTTATAACAGAAACAACAAGCGAAAAGTTTAATAGTTTCATAATAACTTAAATAGGGTATAACAAAAGTAACAAACACTATTAAAACCAAGCGGGGGGATGGACAAATATTTAAAATTTGTCAGATTGGTCATGAAATTATTTTTACTCTGTAATAGCTTCTCCGTTTGCAACTTTTTTTACCAACTCATATAGTTTATCTTCGTCGCCAGGTGCATATGAATTATGCTGCCATACGATCTCTCCTTTTCCGTTTAATAAAAACGTATGAGGTACATTATTAACATTCATAGCGCGTTTAAAATCCTGATTTTGGTCAAGGTAAACAGTGTATTCCCATCCTTTTTCGCTTACATCAGTAGGTACTTTTGCAACACTGCGTGCATCATCTATTGATACAGCTATAAGTTTAACGCCGGTTTCTTTTTGCCACTGCTCATAATTTTCGGCTATTTCATCGAGCTCCTTTTTGCATGGCTTGCACCATGTTGCCCAAAAACTAATGATGATGGGTTTGCCGCCGTTTTCAATTGATGAGGTATTAAACGTTTTTCCATCAAGGGTTTTAACATCGGCAGCAGGAACTTTTCTTCCCGCTTGAGCAAATGCCAATTGACTAATTGCAATAATGCCAATCAAAAGTATTTTTTTCATAGTCAGTCTTTTATGTAATTAAGCAATAATCAAACCGTTTTAGAATTTTATGAAATCAAACTCAATAAAAGATACACAGTAATTAATTTTTTTTCAATCGTATAATTGCATTAATATGGGAAGTCAGACTTCCTTTCAATAAACTATTTTAAAAAGAAAGCAGCCATTTGGCTGCTTTCTTTTTAAAATTAAAATAACCTATTTGGTAATTGTTACTTTTCTCGTTACTGAAGATTGAGAAGAGTTAACTGTTACTAAATATACTCCGGCAGAAATTCCTTCGCTGTTTATTTCAACAAGGTTTTTGCCTCTCTGCATATCAATTGATTTGGAAGTGTAAACCAATTCTCCCATCACGTTATACATGTTCACGGTTACTGTTTCTTCTTGTTTAAGATTCATAACAACTGCGGCTCTGTCTTCAAAAGGATTTGGATAAATATTGATATCACTAAAAATATCATCATTTTTAACAATGCCAGCGTTAATATCATAAGTAATATCTGCATAAAATGCCTGGTGTACAGTTTTTGTAGTCATGTCCTGAACAAAAGCAACGATTCCAAGGTCTGCCATATTTAGGTATGGCTCAGACCCGGTAAAAGAAGTGTTAAGGTAAATTAGATTTTGTTTACCTGCTGTTTGAGTTCCTAGAGATAATCCGCTAACACTCGGAACCATTTTTCTAAACACCTGGTAAAAATCTGTTTCGCCATTTGTTTCTACGTTATGATTAACGTGAGAATCAACAATAGCCACCTGAAGTACTAAGCTTCCAGCAGTATTTCTAAGTGAGTTTACACTTCCTACGATGGTAATTTTGTTACCTGAATAAATCGGACTAAGCTTAATATCAAAATATGCAGGTTTCGCGTATTCAGTATTAACACTTGCTTGGGTTATTCCGGCAGGTGAGCCGCTATAAACGTTTCCATTCAAAATCGCATCAGGTATTCCCGTTACACTATAGTATGTTTTACGTGCACTGCCATCGGTAGCAATATACATTGGGTCATTTCCTGGTGATGGCCAATTCATTTGGTACTTTATCGACGCACCTTTTCCTCCAAGTGTATTTACTCCATTGCTGTTAAGTAAAGCATTATATCCAGGGTTAGCCGAAGCGCAAGGCCCGCATGTAGAGCTGGTAAATTCTTCAAAAAGTATTATTCGCTGAACGGTATCTTGTGTAACAAGCACAGTTGCAGAAACAGTGTCATCTGCAGGGCTTTGGTCTGCGTTAGAATTTAAGTTTGATGTCCAAAGTTTGATGGTATATGAACCCAATGAAGATGGAGCCCATGCAGTAGGGTGCGTATAAGTTAGTGAGTTGCCGGTAGGTATATTCAATCCTGATAATGGACTGGTTTGTGTTGCGCCGCCGTTCACACTATAATTAACGTCCATAGATTTAATTGTATCTGTACCAAGGTTTCGTGAGGTGCCAATTACAGAGAATGGAGCACTAGCTAATGCATAATAATTTTGCATATTCATTCTTGTAGATATTGCATTGTATGTTGGTTGAACACCCGGGAAAAACTCAAAATAAGTATTATCCGCAGGGGTACCATCATTTGCACATAGTGATTGAATGTTTGGAGAACCTGTAACCTGGTAAGCCGTAGTTGAATTTACTTGTAACCCAATTGTTATGGCAATATTACCGGCACAGTTGCTTGTTCCTTGAACGCAAGATTTTTTTTGATCGACAAAATAAATTTTGTTTGTGGTTTCTTCGAGAACAATGCTCCAATAAGTCCATCCTTGCTGTAAGTTAGGATGGCTGTAAGAGTTGAATTGAACCCAGTGCTGCCTGTTAGGTGATGTCCCAAACGTTTTATAAATAATAACATCTGAACTACCTGTTCCCCGAACACCCCAAACACATATAGAAGAATCTGGTATTCCAGCATCCGGTAAACTAGCATTAGTATAGCTTGGTGCTGTTGCTGCGCCAAGATCAAATGTTAATACACCCGATGTTGATACTTTATAAGCAGAAACTGGTGTGCCGTTAAAGGTGAATGTAAAAGGCAAAGATACTGTTGAAGACCATACCGGGCTTGAAGCATTCCCGCTTTGGATGGTGGTCCATCCCGCAGGTAGTCCACTGAGCGGAGGATATTCTCCGTCACTATTCAGCCCGCCAGGGTTGGAGCCAGTAGGTATTAATGTTGGTATATAATAATATTGAGCTTTGGTAGAAAAGGCCATGAACATAAGCATAGCAATAGAAAGCGTAATTATTTTTTTCATATTTCCTGTTTTTTATTTATTGTGATGTTATTTTGTTAATGAAACTTTTTTTGTCAATTCTCCCGATTCTGTTTTAATGGTGATGAAGTAAATACCTGCAGGAAATTCTTCCCCGTTAAAAGTAAAGTAATGTCTTCCTGAAGAAGTATTTCCAAGATTAGTTGAAGACACAACTGCGCCCAGAATATTTGTTATGTTAATTGAAACGTTTTCACTTTGACTAAGTGTAAAATCAATATTCGCGATCGATCTGAATGGGTTAGGGTAAATGGCAAGTGAGCTAACCGGGTTTTCCTGGTTGTTGTTAACAGAAGTAAGTATATGTAACTCGTCTTCAACAGTGTTAAGGATGTCTCTTTTGTTTTTATCCGTATGGTATTTTTGAACGGTTGCGATCAAAGCCACCCTGTTTTCGTTCCAGGTAGAAGGAAGGGTGTACGTGTAAACTTTTGAATATGTTCCGCCATCGGCAGTTGTGCTTGGAATCACAGATGCAGTACCCCATGAGCCTCCAACAAAATGTCTTGCCACATGTCTGTGGTTGTATCCTACAATTGGATTCCCCTTTTGATACATAGGATGTCCGACGCTTCCGTTAAAGGCATTTACCTGGTTGTAGCCAGTGCCGGTACCTGTTACGCTGTCTTCGCTGATAATAAGATTAACTCTTTGGTCGCCTGTAGTAATCCCATAATACGATGCAGTAACTGTTGCACTAAGAACCCTTGTTGAAGGATTATAATTCTGAGCAATTGCAACTGATGCAGGTGTACCATGAGTTAGTCTGTCGTTTGCCATGCTGGCCCAGTTCCCTCTGTTTTGACCAACTGTTGTGTAGCCATCAAAAAGATGCCTGTCCACCCAGCCCGTAGGATAACCAAGGCTGCCGTATATGAATGTTGTGTTGATTGCATCACCTGCGGTTGTTGTCATCCCGTCTGCGTTGTGAATAGCAATGCCAATAGCATTGGAGTGTGCATTTAGTATACCATCCATAACAACTGCGCCATCAGGGCAAAATTGACACCATGCTCCGGTTGCTTCTTCTACCAATATTTTTTTAGTTGGTGAAAGGCTAAGCACATTCAGGTTGTAATTAAGTGTATCGTTGGCAGGAACCTGGTCGGCATTTCCATCAAGGTCTGCACACCACACTTTTATGTTGTATATACCAACAACTGCCGGTATACTATAGGCTACGGTGTGAGTAAAATAAAATGGATTTGTTGAAGAGCTAAATCCTGCATTGCTAAGATGTTTAAGAACCGGAGTTCCGCCATTAACAGAATAATAAAGATCAAATGCGTTTATTGTTGCTGTTCCCAGGTTGTTTATTTCACCTGAGATAGTCAGGGATGTTCCCATCACTTTATACTCAGGCATATTCGATTTCACTACAGAGAGATCGTACACAGCCGCATACGATTGAATTGACAGGAATGCAATTCCTACAAGTAAAAGTTTTTTCATAAGAAAAAATTAATTATTAAAAGGGGATGTTGGATGTTCTGTCAAAATCTTCAACTACGAAATTAGCTTCAGAGTCCATTGGAACTTATTAAAGGTACATTTTTTATAAGAAAAATCAAAACTAATTAGGCTCAATATTACAAGTCCAATAGTAGATAAAATGTGAATTTGATGCTTTTAGCCAAGAAAATGAATTGATTTATCGGAGATCGGATCAAAGCTCAATGGTTGGATCCCAGAGCTTTTTTTTAAAATCAACTACAATATCCTTTTTTACGATCACTCCCTCTTTTTTCAAAAGTGCCTCCATCATTGTTGGATTTCCAAAATGGTATTTGCCTGTAAGCATGCCATTCCTGTTTACCACCCTATGCGCAGGTATATCTTCGGTTTGCGAATGCGCCTTATTCATTGCCCAGCCCACCATCCTTGCCGAAGAACGGGTTCCGAGGTAATTGGCAATTGCACCGTATGTGGTAATTCTACCCTTTGGTACAAGTTTAACAACTTCAAACACCATTTTAAAAAAATCGCCTTCTGCTTTCATTTATCTTACGTATCTAAGATATGTTCCCTGGGGCTACTCTCTTATGATTTTATGCCTTGCTGAGGTATGGTCAGTATATTCCACGACGAGCATATAGGTTCCCGCAGAATATTTATCCATTCTGATAAGTGTTGTATTGTTATCGTACTCATCAACAATTTTTCCGGAAATGTCAAACATCCGTATCCTCTTTATGTAATTTTCCCCGGCATTGGCCTCGGTTACTAATTTGAGAAACTCCGCTGTAGGATTTGGGTAGACAGTTAATTTTTTATTCGGATCAATCTTTAATACACTGGTATAAGCGGTTAGTGTTACATTAGAAAATATAGAATCGAGAGTTACAGCGTTTGCCGCGGATGGCCATATCACTACTATGTTTGTTCCAATTTTGAACGGCCCGGGATTATAGCCTATGGTTAAGCTATCAGTAATAGTATCCCCTGGCATCATACTTACACCGATTATAGTATCATTCATAAAAAAGATAGGGCCTGACCCGGTATCAACAGCAACATTTATAAAAACAGTTCCAGAAATGGTGGTGTTCCCTTTATTCTTGAAAGAATAAGTTAATGAATCGGAGGCAAACATTAAGTTGCTGGTATCAAGCCCTGATACGTATACCATGCCCAGGGTGTCCTGCGCCATTGAGTTGAATGCAAATGGCAGCGCAAAAAGAAAAATTAATATATATCGTTTCATAAAATGCAATTTAAGTATGATCAAAAATAAGCATATTGCTTAATATGAAGGAATAAATTTTATTATTATCTTACGTATTTAAAACTAAATAAATGAATATTCTTCAAACTATAATTGGCTCCATGACCAAGGAAGAGCAACGAAATTACAAGCTGTTTGCTAATCGCACCGAGAAGAAGGGGCCGCGCAAGGACATACTTTTTTTTGATCACATTAAAAAAAAATATCCTGAATACGAAGAAGAGGAAATTCAGAAAAGTCTATATGGAAAGGACGATAAAAATTCTTTGTACAGACTGAAGAATCGTGTGCTCGAAGACATTTCTAAAAGCATAACGCTGCTTCATTTCGATGAGGTGGAGTACAATAGTGCTTTGTATAACATGGCGCTTTCGCATTTATACATTCGCAAACGTTTGATCAATGTTGCATTTTATTACTTAGGCAAAGCGGAGAAAATTGCTAAACAAAATGAGTTTTATGAAATGCTCGATCTTGTTTATACAGAGTTCATCAGGCTTTCACAAGAGGCGCTGGAAATAAATCCGGAGAGTTATGTGAAATTAAAAAAGGAGAATCGTAACCGCATGGCGAAGGTGCAGCAGATAGACGATATACTTGCGGTGTTGATGTATAGGATAAGGACTTCACAATTGTTCTCCGGTAAAAAAGATAAAAAGGTGTTGAACTTATTGCAGAAGACCGTTGACGAATTTTCAAATGATAAAGAATTAAAACGCAGCCCGGCACTGAGGTTCAGGATATACAATGCGCTTAGCCGGATATTACTACAGCGCGAAGATTTTATTTCATTGGAAGAATATCTTGTAAAAACATATCATGAGTTTACGAAAGAAAAATTGTTTACACGCAATAACCACGAAACTAAATTGCAAATGCTCACCTATATTACCAACGCGTATTTTAAAAACGGAAAAATAAAACAATCGCTGCAATATGCCGAAATGCTGAAGGATGCGATGCAGGAATTTGACAAAATTTTATTCGAAAAATATTTGTTCTTCTATTACAACTCCCTGGTATTTAACTACGCTTCTGTAAATCTTGATAAAACTATTGAGGTGTTAGATGAAGCGATCAAAAATCCGATCATTCAAAAAAGTCCTTTGCAGGTGGCGTTTATTTACCTGAACTTTTCTGTGGCTTATTTTGAAAAGGGTGAATTTAAGGTGGCCCTGAAAAATATTATCAGGTTAATGATGGAAGAAAGTTTTAATAAGCTGGATGAAGCCTTTAAATTAAAAATAAGTATTGCTGAATTGATTTGCCGTTACGAAACGCAGGACCATGAATACCTGGAACACAAGGCAAAACAAATTCTTAATGATAATAAAGCGCCGGCAAAATGGAAAATGTTCACAGTAGATTTAGAAATGACACAGCTGTTGTATCATATAGTTAGGTCAGGAAAACGTGTTAGAAAAAAAATAAATGTAAAAAACGAAGCGGAGTTTTTTGTGAAAAAATATGAATCACAAAAGGGCAACGACCTTATTAATTATGTGCAATGGATAAAAGGAAAAATGAAGGGGTTGAAGAGTTTTAGTTGATTACTTTTTTTATTTAAGAATCAATTTTTTTGTTATCGTTTCCTCACTGGACTTTAATTGAACAAAATAAATTCCTTTGGGTTGATTGGATAAATCGATCTCGGTTTTTTCGAAGAGGGCTTTTGTTGTTATAATATTTTGTCCAACGCTATTAAATATCAATAAATCCTCATTTTGTTTTGTCCCTAATAGTGTAATTGTTCCTGAAGACGGATTTGGGAATATTGTTAAGTTGCGTGCAACATTATTTTCTTTTTCTATGCTTGTTGTATTTCCAAATTTTAAGAGATAAACATCAGCATTGCCGGCCCAGGGCATCGTGTCTGTATTGGTTAAAGTAACCGATCCAAAACTAATAGTTGGGCCCCTGAAAAACCCGGTAACAAATGCACTTCCTTGTAAATCAGTTGCTACACCATATCCCGTACCGGAAGAAGAGGAAACTCCACTTGAGCTTTTGGCCAGGACCACATTGCCGGATGAATCGTATTTTGCAAGAAAAATATTGCCATTATAAGAGAGTGGATTAACACTTGTTAAAGTTATAGAACCAAAATTAATTGTTGGGCTTGCAAAGATGCCGGACATAAACACGTTTCCATTCATATCTGTTGCGAGATCTTGTGCATGATCTGAATTTACTCCCCCAACAGTTCTTGCCCAAAGTGTATTTCCGGAAGAGTCATACTTTAATAAGAACAGATCGCATGCGCCTGCACTGGTAAAGTTAATGCCGTTTAGAATAATACTTGAGTCACAATATTGGCCGGTTACATAGACAGATCCGTGTTTGTCGGTCGCAATCCCATCACTATAATCATTTCCGGTACCTCCTACGCTTTTTGCCCAAAGTACATTACCATTTTTATCATACTTTACAGTAAACACATCATGGCCCCCGACACTTGTCAGGGTTGTATTTCCAAAAGTAAGAGGTGAGCTTAAAAACTTTCCTGTAATAAGTACGTTCTCATTTATATCTGTAGCAACACTCTCTACATAATCGTAGAGTGTTCCGCCTGCGCTTTTTGCCCAAAGTACGTTGCCTGCCGTGTCGTATTTCGCAATAAAAATATTATCATTTGCACCTGCATTGATTAATGTATCAGAGCCAAAAATAATGGTGGGACTATTAAAAGCTCCCACAATAGTTGGATTGCCGCTTTTATCTGTTGAAACATCATACCCATAGTCTTGTAAGTTCCCTCCTGAACTTTTTGCCCATATAGGATTACCAGACGGGTCGAATTTTACAAGAAAAACATCCCCGAGCCCTACTGCTGTCAAAGTTGTAGTCCCGAATGCAACTGGAGAGCCTGAAAATCTCCCTGTAACAAAAGCATTTCCGTTAGCATCGGTAGAAACACCATATCCCACCTCATTGTGGCCTCCTCCAAAGTTTTTTGCCCAAAGTAAATTTCCTGATGCATCGTATTTTGCAAGAAAAATATCGCCGTAATTACTAGTTAAGTAAGTAGAGCCGAATGTCGCATCATCATAAATTATTCCCGTTACAAATACATTTCCACTAGGATCTGTTGCGATGCCATACCCGTAATCCTGGGAAACTCCACCGTCACTTGCACCCCATGCCCAATTCGGTTGAGCCAATATTTTTCCATAAAGTGCAAAGATTAAAACAGCGAGTACTTTTATTTTCATAGACATGAGAGTGCGATTTTTTCCGACACAAATGTATAGTTGATCGGGGATGTGAGGAAGAAAAGAAAAGATTATTTTATAATTTCTAACGGAAGTATTTTAAATAGAAATTTTTTAATGGTAAGCCCGAAATAATTGGTATTATATAATAACAGCCGGTAACGTAGCTGTAAATATATTTGATAAATAAGGTGTCTAGCTGATTATTTACTTAACTAAAATCCTGGCCTCCATCATAACCATAATAGCATAACGTACACCTTCGCGCCCCAGGCCAGATTCTTTTATTCCTCCATAAGGCATATGATCGACGCGGAAAGTAGGAACATCATTAATAATAATGCCGCCCGCTTCAATGTTATTAAAGGCAAAATCAATTTCTTTTGCATTGTTTGTGAATACTCCGGCCTGCAGACCAAATGAAGTGTCATTGATCATTTCAACAGCTTTTTCAAACGTTGAATATTTTTCTATTGTAACAACAGGCCCAAAAATTTCTTCGGAGCAGACTTTCATGCTGTTCTTTGTATTGGTAATAATTGTGGGTTCGTAATAACTGCCATTTCTTTTTCCTCCCAATAATATTTTTGCACCTGCACCAACTGCTTCATTCACCCATTGTTCTACTCGTTTCGCGTTTTCCTCATCTATCATTACCGATACATCAGTTTGTTTATCCGATGGATCGCCAATTTTTAATTTCGTTGTACCCTCTTTAAATTTTGCAACAAACGCATCAAATATATTTTCATTCACAAAAAATCGTTGCGCATGAATACATATTTGTCCGGAATAAGCGAAACCTCCAACTAATGATTTTTTTATAGTGGCATCTAAATCACAACTCTCTGTTACAATTACACCGGCATTACCGCCCAATTCCAGTACAACTTTTTTCTTTCCAGATTCTTTTTTCATTTTCCAGCCTACTTCCGGTGAGCCGGTAAAACTTAGCAATTTAAAACGCTCGTCGGTCACTAATTGATTTCCGCTCGTTCTGTCCATTGGCAAAATGGATACAGCTCCTTTTGGCAAATCAGTTTCATTAATAATTTTTGCCAGTTCAAGAGTGGAAAGTGGAGTAGAGGAAGCGGGTTTTAAAATAATGGGACAGCCCGCAGCAATGGCCGGCGCAATTTTATGTACTGCAAGGTTGATCGGAAAATTAAATGGCGAAATACCTGCCACTAAACCAATTGGAAAATATTTTACCAAGCCTTCTTTGTTTTCTCCGGATGGTGTCCAGTCGAGCGAAATGTATTCTTTAGGCAATCGTTTTGATTCTTCGGCGGCTATTAAAAAAGTTTGGGCCGCACGGTCAACTTCTCCCAATGCATACCGGATGGGCTTCGCGGATTCCATGCACAAGACTTCTGCTAATTTTTCACGCTTCGCTTTTATGGCATTGCTTATCTGTAATAATATCTCATATTTTTTGTAGGAGGGCAAACTGGCTAAAGTTGCTGCGCATTTTTGTGCCGCGGCAATTGATAGTTCTAATTCTTCTTTGCCGGCGAGATATGTTGTTGCGAAAACTTTTCCCGTAAAAGGATTTATAACTTCTAGTTTTTTAGAAGTGCTTATAAAATTACCTCCAACAAATATTAAATGCTCAGGCATGCGCTTTATAGGTTTGCATGCTGTTTACCGCGTTGATAATATCATCTGTCGAAACTTCATCCGAATCGTAACTTACTTTTGCCGTTCCATTTGGGAGATCAATATTTACGGCTGAAATTCCTTTTAAACTTTTGATCTTGTCGCCCACTGCTTTTTCGCAATGCCTGCAGCTCATGCCGGTTATATGAAGAGATATTGTCATGTGTAATATTTATAAGCACAAAGATACCGCTTCCTGATGTTTATTTGAAATACTTCTGCACCCTCTGATTTTATGCTTTTTTAACATTTATCTATATACAATGGTTTAAATATTGATTATCTTGAACATTGAGAATTTAATTTTCAATCCATCTCTATGGCTAGTATCAACAAATGCCTTATTTATTTTTTGATTTTTGCAGGCTCTGTCTCCCGCATAATGGCTGTGGACGCGACTAACATTAAATTTCAGGTAAAAGGAATAAGAGATACTTTTTGTTTGCTGGCATACAGTTATGGCGAACAAAAATATGTCCGGGATACTTTAAGGGTAGATGGTGCAGGGAAGCTCGCCTTTCATTCTAAAGAAAAATGTCCGGAAGGAATTTACTCATTAATAATTCCTGGGAAAAAGTTTTTTGATTTTGTGATGGATGGCCCACAGAATTTTTCTGTTGAGGTGGATACACTTAATATGCTTACAAGCCTTAAAATAAAAGGTTCTCCCGAGAACGATCTTTTTTTAGGGTATACAAAATTCATTGATCAAAAAACCAAAGAGGTAATGCCGCTTAGGGAGAGGATGGGAAATGTAAGTGGCAAAAAAGATTCTTTAGATATCTTCCAGGCTAAAATGAATAAGATAGATGCTGAAGTAACTAAGTACCAGGAAGACCTAATGAAACAGCATCCGCAAAGTTTTACAGCTAAACTGATAAAAGCGTTTACAAATATTAAGATTCCGGAAGCTCCCAAGTTGCCAGGCGGAGCAATTGATTCCACTTTCGCGTATAGATATTACAAAGCGCATTTTTGGGATAACATAGATCTGAAAGATGATAGAATGGTTTATTGCACCGCTTTTGCTGTAAAGCTGAAAGACTATTTTGCGAACATGATCTTGCAGCATCCGGATACAATAATAAAAGAAGCGGATGTATTTTTAAATAGATTAAAAGGAACAAAAGATCTATTGAAGTTTACTACCTACCATCTCACGAGTACTT
Organism: uncultured Bacteroidia bacterium; assembly: GCA_964593555.1. Lineage (GTDB taxonomy): Bacteria > Bacteroidota > Bacteroidia > JAFLBG01 > JAFLBG01 > CAZQIC01. Next base: position 84,703 of record CAZQIC010000001.1, read on the forward strand.
ACGGAACAGGATTGATCATGGGTATGGATGCAGTATGGGTGCATGTAGTAAACAAAGTATATACGGGAGGGCAGGCATATTGGGCCGACTCGGCAATGACTGCAGAAATGGTTGGCGTTGCAGGTAAGCTTGGGCCTTTGTTAATAGGTAAAATCGCACCTGATATTGCATTGCGTGATACCAGTGATAGAGTGGTAAAATTAAGTTCTGTGAAAGCAAAATATACCATTCTGCTTTTCTGGGATCATGATTGTAGTCATTGTCTGAAAGAGGTTCCAAAATTTGCCGAGTTATATGAAAAAGTAAAATCAAAAGGAGTGGAAGTTTATGCCGCTGAAGGAACGCAGGAGAATAAGGCCTGGAAAAAATATGTTCACGATCATAATCTTAAATGGATAAATGTTGAAGACCCTTATGGCGAAAGTAATTTCAGGCAGAAGTATGATCTTCAAAGTTTCCCGGTGGTGTATTTGCTGGATGAGAACAAAAAAATAATTGCCAAGCGGATCAACAGCGAGCAGGTCGAACAAATGCTGCAAAATTTGTTGAAGTCATAAATGATATCTTTGTGAAGCAGCCTATTTCGGGTTTGTTTCTTATATGAATAAAAATTCTACCTCTTTAAAAAGCTGGATCATTTTCATTACACTTTCATTGGTGTGGGGCAGTTCATTCATCCTCATGAAAAAAGGGATGTTGGCGTTTTCTTCTTCCCAGGTTGCCGCGTTAAGAATTTTTATGGCATTTTTATTTTTTCTTCCCATCGCTTTCTGGCATTATAAAAAAGAATATTTAAAACACTGGAAAGCATTTGTTGTAATGGGTGTGTTTGGTAATCTTATTCCTGCATTTTTATTTACAAAAGCGGAAACTGTGATTAGCAGTTCGCTCGCGGGTATGCTCAACTCATTAACCCCGCTATTTACCATGCTGCTGGGTATTGCAGCTTATAAAACAAAAGCATCGTTTAAAAATTTTGCAGGAATATTTCTCGGACTAATTGGTGCAATGGGTTTATTGTATTTTTCTTCCGATGGAAACATATCAGGAAACTTGGAGTATGGCTCATATGTTATCGCTGCCACCATATGTTATGCGATAAGTGTAAATGCGATACGTGCAAAACTGGGAGGTGTTAATCCGGTAACTGCCTCCATTTGGGCAATGAGTTTTATTGGCCCTGTAGCGGGCTTGTATTTATGTTTTACTGATTTTATACCACGCATGTCAAACGAACCTTTGGCCTTAAGCAGTTTAGGCTATACCGCTATCCTGGGTATATTCGGTACGTCCATTTCTGTAATTTATTTCAACAGACTCATTCATGATACAAGCGCTATTTTTGCCTCCTCGGTTACCTATTTTATACCCCTTGTAGCTATTTTTTGGGGTATTTTAGATGGAGAACAGCTCAAAAACAGCTATTTTTTGTTTATTGGCCTTATCCTTTTTGGGGTGTATTTGATCAACAATAAATCGAGTAAATAATATCCCGATAAAAAATCATTCTAATTTAATTAAAAATGGGTGATTTTGACACGACTTTTAATCGGGATAAGCCTGAGTAATACCGTAGTTCGGCTTATTCAAGCCTTCTACAATATAACTCAGGCTTAAATTTTGCCGATTTAAATTAATTTGCTACTTTCGCATCCCCTAATTTAGAATTAATAAGTAAAATTTATATATCATGTACGCAATTGTAGATATCGCAGGGCAACAGTTTAAGGTAAAAAAAGACCAAAAAGTGTATGTTCACCGTCTTGAAGCTGAAGAAGGAGCTAAAGTAGAATTTGATAAAGTTCTTTTGGTTGAGAACGAAGGAAAGATTGACATTGGTGTTCCAACTGTTGATGGTGTAAGAGTTGCAGTTAAAGTGTTAACTCACCTTAAAGGCGATAAAGTAATCGTTTTCAAAAAGAAAAGAAGAAAAGGATATCAAAAATCTAATGGTCACCGTCAGGCCCTTACACAAATTTTAGTTCAGGGTATATTAGCTAAAGGCGAGATTTTAAAAGAAACTGCTGAAGCAGCTCCTAAGCCTAAAAAAGTAAAAGCTGAAGCTTCTGCTGAAGAGAAACCTAAAAAAGCGAAAGCAAAAAAAGCAGCAAAGGAAACTGAAGAATAATAATATTTAACACTCAATACAATGGCACATAAGAAAGGCGTCGGTTCGGTAAAAAATGACAGAGAGTCACACAGTAAACGCTTAGGTATTAAAATATTTGGCGGACAAGTTGTTGTTGCCGGAAACATTATTGTAAGACAAAGAGGAACAAAACACAATCCAGGTGAAAATGTTGGTATTGGAAAAGACCATACACTTTTTGCATTGGTTGATGGAAAAGTTGCTTTCAGAAAAAAGAAAAATGACAGATCGTATGTATCTGTTGTTCCTACTACTGCAGCGTAATTAATAAAACACATTTATTTTCTCCCCTGTAGCGCAAGTTGCAGGGGAGTTTTTTTTTAGTTCGGCTTGTTCCACTTTGGAACTTAGCCGAATTTATCCCGATCGCACAGCGCATCGGGATCTAGCTATACGAACAATTATATCCTGTATTTATCGTAAATTTGAATAACACAATTTTAATGCTTTATGTTACAACCGGCTTATATACGCGAAAATAAAAACGAAGTACTCGAGAGGCTTGCCGTCAAAAATTTTGACGGAGCTAAGCTCATTGATCAGATCATTGAAACAGATGCTTCCCGAAGAAAAATTCAGAATGAATTGGATACGTTGTTGAATGAAGCCAATATATTGGCTAAACAGATTGGTGATTTATTTAAAGCTGGAAAAAAAGCGGAGGCTGATGATCTGAAAAATAAAAGCACGGCATTAAAAGAGAGCGCTAAAAAACTGGAAGAGTCTTTGGTTGAGAATGAGAAAGAACTCACAAAGTCTTTAGTGTTGATACCGAATTTACCAAGTGTAAAAGTCCCAAAAGGAAAAACACCACAGGATAATGAGAAGGTTCATGAAGAAGGTGTTATTCCAACCCTTGAAGCAAACGCTGTTCCGCATTGGGACCTTGCTTCTAAATATGATCTTATTGATTTTGAATTGGGAGTGAAATTAACAGGCGCAGGTTTTCCTGTATACAAGGGCAAAGGTGCGCGTTTGCAGCGTGCGCTAATTAATTTTTTCCTCGATAATGCTACAGCTGCCTGTTACTTGGAAGTGCAGCCTCCTATTATGGTGAATGAAGCATCCGGTTTTGGTACGGGGCAATTGCCAGATAAGGAAGGACAAATGTATCATGTAGGTATTGATAATTTATATCTGATCCCAACGGCAGAAGTACCCGTTACCAATATGTACAGGGACATGGTATTAAAGGCAAGTGATTTTCCAATAAAGAATTGTGCGTACACGCCTTGTTTCCGTAGGGAAGCTGGCAGCTATGGTAAAGATGTAAGAGGGTTAAACCGCTTGCACCAGTTTGATAAAGTGGAAATAGTACAAGTGGTGCATCCTGATAAGTCTTATGAAGTGTTGGAAGAAATGAAGGAGTATGTGGCAGGATTATTACGCAAACTGGAATTACCTTTCAGGATATTAAAACTTTGCGGCGGTGATATGAGTTTTGCATCTGCACTAACTTATGACATGGAGGTATATTCTACTGCTCAGCAAAAATGGTTAGAGGTAAGTTCTGTTTCTAATTTCGAATCTTTTCAAAGTAATCGTCTTAAACTTCGGTTTAAAGACGGACAAGCAAAGCCGCAATTGGCGCATACACTAAATGGCAGCGCATTAGCGTTACCTAGGATAGTAGCGTCGTTGCTGGAAAATAATCAAACAAGCCAGGGAATTAAAATTCCTAAAGCATTGGTGCCTTATACAGGGTTTGATCTGATCAATTAAAAAACACGCGGGATGAAAAAATATTTATTTTATTTTTCTTTCCTGGCGATAAGTGGCTCTGTTTTTCAATCCTGTAAAAACACTTCGGATAACCCTGATAAAGTTCAATTGCTGGATAGTCTTTTAAAGACGATCACCAATGTTGAAAAAGAATTGAGCGCGCTTGACAGTTCTGCGATATTATCCAAGGCGAATAAAATGGATGAAATTTATTCATTATTAAATGAAAACAAACCTGATACGGTAACAAAAGAAACAGGATTTATTATTGAAACATTTAACAATAGAAAAAAAGTATTCGATACTTACCGTGCTAAAAAAGCACTGTTTTTTGAGCAGATGAGTCGCACAAAAAAACAATTGCATGATCTTTCACACGATCTCGATAAAAATTTAATAGAAGACGATAAGATGGGCACCTTTTTTGCTACAGAAACGAAAAGGGCAAATGAGCTGATTGAGTCTGCTCAGATAACTATTAAAAGTATGAATGAATCGTTAAGCGGTTTTGATAGTGCTAACGTTGCAGTGCAGGATTTGGTTTTTAAATTAAAAGCAGTAAATGACAGTGTTGCATTGTCAATAAAATGAGGATATGTTTTTTACATATTATTTTTCTATTCACTTGTGCAGGCTTGTTTGCGCAATCAAATACTGATGGCCTGCTTGCAGATCAATATTTTAAGAATAAAGAATACGATAAAGCAATTGTCTATTATGAAAAGCTGAGCAATAAAAATCCTGTTCAGTACTACAAAAATTATCTTACCAGTCTTATTGAAACAAAAAATTATAAAGAGGCGGAAAAATTAATAAAAAAATTATCAAAGAAAGATCCTAATGATCCTGCTTATTGGGTAGACCTTGGTTCATTATATAAAGTGCAAGGGCAGGATGCAGAAGCCAAAAAACAATTTGAGAAAAGTATAAAGCAACTTAGTCCTTCGCAGGAGCAAGCTATTGATATGGCTAAGGCCTTCATGAAAATAAAGGAATGGGATTATGCTATTAATACCTATAAGCAGGCACAGCGAATGATCGGCGATATTTATCCTTTCAATTTTGAATTGGCAGAAGTGTATGGCGCAAAGGGTGATGTGGCTGCAATGATCAATCAATACTTGAGCGTATTGGAGGTTAATGAAGGTTATATACAAAGTGTGCAAAATACATTACAAACAAGTATTGGTTCTGAAAGTGAAGCGCAGAAAAATGAGATCATAAAAAAAGAATTGCTCAGGAAAATTCAGGATGTGCCTAACAAAACAATTTTTTCTGAATTGTTGATCTGGATACAAATGCAAAACCAGGATTTTGAAGGCGCATTTTTACAAGGTAAAGCATTAGATAAACGAAAAAAAGAAGAAGGCACAAGAGTAATGGGAATGGCAGGAATTTTTGCCGCGAACAAAAGTTATGATGTTGCTGTAAAAGCTTATGAATATGTGATTGCACTTGGTCCTAAAAACTATTTGTATACCAATGCAAGAATGGAATTGCTGAATGTGATGTATAAAAAAGTGGTGGAGAAAGGTGCTTTCACGCAGGCTGATCTATTGTCGCTGCAAAAGAATTACCAGATCGCGTTGAATGAATTGGGTAAACAGGAAAATACTGTTCCGTTAATAAAGAACTATGCACACCTTGAAGCATTTTACCTGCACAATATGGATACGGCTATTTCATTGTTGCAGGAAGCAGTTGCTTTCTCCAGGCAAAACGCTGCAATTGCTGCGGATTGTAAATTAGAGCTTGGCGATATATTATTATTAAGCGGAGATATCTGGGAAGCATCATTGACTTATTCGCAGGTTGAAAAAGCATTTAAGTATGATGCAGTAGGGCAGGAGGCAAAATTTCGCAATGCCCGGATATCTTACTATACAGGAGATTTCAAATGGGCGAAAGCGCAATTGGATGTTTTAAAAGGAGCAACCTCAAAACTTATTTCCAACGATGCAATGGATCTTTCGATGGTGATCACTGATAATCTGGCTGTAGACACAAATGAAGTACCATTGAATATGTTTGCAAGAGCAGATCTTTTGGCATTTCAAAATAAAGACGAAGAAGCATTAAAAGTGTTGGACTCTTTAACTGTAGGTTATGCGTTTCATGCTTTGGCAGATGATGTACTTTATAAAAAGTACGAGATAATGATGAAGGAAAAAAAGTTTAATGAGGCAGGTGTTTTTTTAGAAAGAATAAAAAATAATTTCCCCGAAGATATTCTGGCGGACGATGCCACGTTTAAATTAGCAGAAATGAACGAGGAGATTTTTAAGAATAAAGAAAAAGCAATGGAGCTTTACCAGGATGTATTATTGAAATTCCCGGGAAGCTTGTATGTGGTGGAGGCGAGGAAGAAGTACAGGGCTTTGAGGGGGGATGTGGTGAATTAGTTTAAAGTTCGAAGTCTAGGTAATCGGTAGTCAGTAATCAGTATTTGGAGTTAGTATTATGGTAAGGAAAAAAATATTTAGATTTGTTTATAATGTAAGTATTGTTTGGTCTGTTTTTTCTATCCTTACTTTGTTATTTAGTCATTTTTTCCCTCTTGAATTTGAGAATTCAAATTACAGATTTAAGTATTATTTTATTATCGCGTCAAGCGTACCCATATCAATTTTGTTGTCATTATTTCGACTTGGATATATTGAAGAAACAAGAGAGAGGATTGTTAAAAGAATTATTGTAACAATTGTTATTTCGGTATCAGCTGTACCTGTAATGTTTTTCTTTTTTCTTGCAACGGGGTTTTGTGGCTATTTAACAGATAAAATTTTGTTCGAGAATATTCAAGATGCTTCAATAAAAATTGTTGAGAGGCATTATGATTGCGGCGCTTTCGATGGAGATTATCCTGAGTATGAGATATATAAAACTGTGCCTTTAACAAATCAACTAAGCTATGTTGTGAAAACTGATACTAATAAATTAGATTTCAAAGTATGGTCAAAAGTTGACAACTAAAACCAATAACCGATTACCGGACACCGATAACTGACAACCGATAACCATCAACCATCAACCATCAACCATCAACTAAAGGTATGATCATCTACAATGTAACAATCAATATAGAAAACGACATCCATGACGAATGGCTGCAGTGGATGAAGAGTGTTCATATTCCAAACGTAATGCGTACTGGTTTTTTCCTGGAAAGTAAAATGTGTAAAATATTGGTTCAGGAAGAGCAAGGCACATCGTATTGCGTACAATATACTTGTGCAAATATGAAAGATTATGAAGAATATAAAAAAGTCCATGCTCTTGCAATGCAAAAAGAAGTACTGGATAAGTACGGTGATAAATTTGTGGCATTCAGAACATTATTAGAAGTGGTGGATAAACAATGAGTTTCGTAAAGGCAAAAAAGCATTTAGGTCAGCATTTTTTGAGGGATGAAAATATCGCTCTTAAGATCGTGAATAGCTTAAAAGATACAGCCAGGTATAAAGATGTGTTGGAGGTTGGGCCTGGAATGGGGGTGCTTACAAAGTATTTAATAAAATCGACAGACTATAAAACATTTGTAATTGATATTGATGGAGAATCAATTGAGTATTTAAAACAAAATTATCCTGCACTTGAGAACCACATTATTCATGCAGATTTTTTGAAGGAAAATTTAGGAAAACATTTTTCTTCATCATTTGCAGTCATTGGTAATTTTCCTTACAATATTTCATCACAGATCTTATTTAAAGTATTGGAACACAGGGGTCAGGTTCCTGAGGTAGTTGGAATGTTCCAGAAAGAGGTTGCAGTGCGGTTGGCGTCGAAGCCCGGCACGAAGGATTATGGAATATTATCGGTATTGCTTACCGCCTTTTATAATGTTGAATATTTATTTACGGTAAGTGCAAATGTATTTGTTCCACCGCCCAGAGTGAAGTCTGCTGTTATACGTTTGACTCGAAATACAACTTCTAAGCTCGATTGTGATGAAGTAAAGTTTTTTGATGTGGTGAAGACTGCATTTAATCAACGTAGAAAAACGTTGCGGAATGCGCTTTCAAAGTTCAATATAAATGATGAAGTGAAACAACATCCTTTCATGGCATTGCGTGCCGAGGTGTTATCTGTGAAGGATTTTGTGGAGTTGACTAATATGCTTGAGTCTTCGGCCCTTCGACAGGCTCAGGGCTCAGACTGACTCTACGCGCCTAGTCATATTGAGCCTGTCGAAATATGTGGGTTGGTCAAATATATAATCTGAAAAGGCGCCAACTTGTAATATTTACCTACCTTTGCAGGGCGAGAAAGATTTTGTTTTCTCTCTTTACAGTTCAATAAAAAACCAATTTTACACATGCCCGATCATGCAGTTCAATCTTACATCGGAATATCTAAAAGAACTTCGTGAGGCAATTGCTTCCAATAATGAAGCGTATGTATTAAAGCAGCTGCAAGAACTGCATCCGCATGACATTGCCGAAATATTTAATGAGCTTGATCCGGAAGAAGTTAAATACGTATATACGCATTTAACTGACGAAGAGGAAGCTGCTAAAGTGTTAGTTGAGATGGAAGAGGACGCAAGAGAGATGCTTCTTTCCTCGTTATCATCAAAACAAATTGCAGAACAATTCATTGATAATATGGCATCGGATGATGCTGCTGATATTATCGCGGAATTACCTGAAGGAAAAAAAGGCGAAGTACTATCCCATATAGAAGATGCCGAACAGGCGAGTGATATTGTAGAGCTTCTTAATTACGATGAGAATACTGCGGGAGGATTAATGGCAACGGAGATGGTTAGTGTTTATACTACCGATTCAATATTTCGCTGTGTAAAGGAGGTTAGAGCAAAGGCAGAGAAGATTGAGAACATATACACTGTTTATGTAATAGATCAGAGTGAAAAATTACTGGGAATATTGCCGCTGAAAAAATTACTCATTACTCCCATGCGCACCAAAGTAGGTGATGTGTATGAGGCAGAGATACAATATGTGAAAACAAGTACGTCAGCAGAAGATGTTGCAAAGACCATGGAGAAATACAACCTGGTTGTATTGCCGGTAGTTGATCATCTGAATAGACTGGTTGGTAGAATTACCATTGATGATGTGGTGGATGTTATTCGTGAAGAAGAAACAGAAGACGCGCAAAAAATGGCGGGTATGGAAGCATTTGATGAGCCATACATGAACATGTCCGCTTACAGGATGTTCAAGAAAAGAGCGGGTTGGTTAGTGATATTGTTTATCGGAGAAGGATTTACTGCTACTGCAATGGGATTTTTTGAAAATCAATTGGCAAAAGCTGTTGTGCTTGCTTTGTTTGTTCCTCTTATTATATCCAGTGGTGGTAATACGGGTTCCCAGGCTTCAACACTTGTAATACGTGCCTTGGCTTTAGGTGAAATAACAATTCGCGAATGGTGGCGCATCATCAGAAAGGAGCTTAAGGTTGGGTTGGCTTTGGGAATTGTGCTTGGAATATTTGGTTTTTTAAGAGTGGCCCTGTGGAGTTCATTCGTTGATTTATATGGTCCAAGTTGGCTGCCAATCGCATATACTGTTGGTATTTCATTGGTAGGGGTAGTATTATGGGGAAACATAGTTGGATCTGTGTTTCCGATAATTTTAAAGCGTTTCGGATTTGATCCTGCCGTATCATCTGCACCATTTGTTGCAACGCTTGTTGATGTTACCGGATTAATTATTTATTTTTCAGTTGCTTCATTATTTTTAAGAGGTATATTGTTGTAACATGCGAATCCTTTTTATTGACAGTACCCATCCTTCTTTACCTGAAGAGCTGACAAGGCTCGGGCATCAATGTGATTTGTTTCACGAACATTCAATTGACTGGATAGTTGCTGAGCTGCCGCATTACGATGGTGTCGTGATAAGAAGCAGAATAAAATTCACAAAAGAGATCATTGATAAAGGAACAAAATTAAAATTTATTGCACGTGTTGGCGCCGGTATGGAAAACATAGAGGTAAGTTATGCGGAGAGTAAAGGAATAAAATGTTTACATGCTCCTGAAGGTAATGCCAATGCGGTTGCTGAACATGCTTTAGGAACATTGTTGGCTTTGTTCAGGAATATTTGTAAGGCAGATGCAGAAGTGCGAAAAGGTAAATGGTTACGTGAAGAGAACAGGGGAGTAGAACTGGATGGAAAAACAATTGGCATCATTGGGTACGGTAATATGGGAAAAGCCTTTGCAAAAAAAGCAAAAGGTTTTGAGGCTGATCTGTTGGTGTATGATAAATATTTAAAAGGTATTGGAGACGATAGAATAAAAGAGTGTGAGTTGGAAGAATTGTTTGAAAAGGCCGATGTAGTGAGTCTGCACTTACCGCTTACCAATGAAACAAATAACATGGTAAACGAAGAGTTTATAAATAAATTCAAAAAAAATATTTATATCATTAATACCTCACGAGGAAAAATTGTAAATACCGAAAATTTAGTAAGCGGTTTAAAGTCGGGGAAAGTACTTGGTGCTTGTTTAGATGTGTTGGAATATGAATCCATTTCATTTGAGAATATTAATTCAGCTTCATTGCCACCCGCATTTAATTATCTTTCCTCGTCATCAAAAGTAGTATTGAGTCCGCATATTGCAGGATGGACACATGAGAGTAATGTTAAAATGGCGAAGATACTTGCAGAAAAAATTTCGAAGATCAAATAATTGCAGGTATCTGGTTAAGGCTTTACGACCAACTGCACCGTATTTCTCGATTTAACCTCCAGCAATATTTCTTTATTAATACAAACCCGCTCAATGGTCGCATCATTATAATGACGAATGGTAATGAGTTCTATTCCGCTGTTGTAAAGTACTTTGTAGTTTTTTTGTAGTCTCGCTATTAGAAGTTCAATTTTTTCAGGGTTATTATCCACGCATATAGAAAAACTTATCGCAGAGTTTTGCATGGTATTGATCTTAACACCACATCCACTTAAAAGTTGAAATATTTCCTCGAAATTTTCTTCAACAATAAATGAAAAATCTTTTGGAGAAATTGATATCAGAACCTGGTTTACCTTAAATATAAAACAAGGAATAGGTTGTTGTGTGAACTCCTTATTAATGGTAGTGCCGGGCGCTTTAGGCTCAACAAATGAGCGCACAAATAAACCTATGTTTTTATTTTGTAAAGGTTTGATCGTTTTAGGGTGTATAACTGTTGCGCCGTAATAAGCAAGCTCAATTGCGTCGAGATAATTCAATTGTGGAATTAATCTGGTGTCATCAAACCATTTTGGGTCAGCGTTTAATACGCCTGGCACATCTTTCCATATGGTAACACTTTTTGCATTGATGCAATATGCAAGAATAGCAGCAGTGTAATCAGAGCCTTCTCTTCCAAGGGTGGTAGTATAGTTCTCGGATGTACCGCCAATAAATCCCTGTGTTATGGCAATATTATTTTCGTTTAACAGGGGCAATAAAATTTCCTGTGTATTTTTTTCTGTCTGCTCCCAATTTACTTTTCCCTCCCTGTAAGTATTGTCTGTTTTAATAATGTCCCTGGCATCAAGCCACTTGTTTTTTATCCCCACTTCAAAAAGGTATGCACTGACTATTTTGGTAGATAATATTTCTCCAATGCAAACAACCTGGTCGTATTCATGATCGTGATTGTGTGTTGGCGCATCTTCAATGATCCACTCCAGTTCCGCGAATGTATTGTGTATCTCATCATAAATGGCGTGCGTTTTACTGTTGAATAACCCGTCGATAATATCGTAATGGTATTTTTTTATATCGTTTAGGACTGCTGTAGAATTTTCTTTTTTTGATGAATGAAAATAAGCATTCATTAACCTTTCGAGTTCGTTGGTGGTTTTTCCCATGGCCGAAACAACTACCACGATTTTTTCAGAAGGGTATAAGCGCAGGATATCTGCAACATTTTTTACCGCGACCGCGTTTTTAACAGAAGCACCTCCGAATTTAAATACGTTCATCCCTGCAAACCTACTAAAAATATGCTATTTTACTTAGTGCAGTCGGTTTTTGAATTGTGAATTGTCAGTGAATAATCAGTGGCTATCTGTGCTATCGGTGGTTAATTTTTATCTTTTACCACAGATTGCACGGATTTTCACGGATAGAAATCGACGCAGTAGGTGATTAAAAGCCTCTTTATGATTACACTTTTTACTTCGAAAAAATGTTTCGATATTTGAGTAACATTCATTTGAAAGACCATGAGTAAGGTAAAAACATTAGGACAGTTCATTATTGAAAAACAGGCAGATTTTCCTTATTCTAAAGGCGAATTATCCAGGTTGTTAAGGGATATTGGTATCGCGTCCAAGATCGTTCATCGTGAGGTAAATAAAGCAGGCCTGGCTGATATTCTAGGAGATGTTGGCGAAATAAATGTTCAGGGGGAAAACGTAAAAAAACTGGACGTGTTTGCTAATGAGCAATTCATTGCAGCGCTGAGTGTTGGAGGTGAGTGCTGCGCGATTGCTTCGGAAGAGAACGAAGAGCTTATTCCTATTGAAAGTGAGCAATCAAAAAATGCAAAATATGTAGTGGCAATGGACCCATTGGATGGATCCTCGAATATTGATGTTAACGTATCTGTTGGAACTATATTTTCTATTTATAGAAGAGTTTCCTTAAATGGTCCTGGGACCATGGAGGATTTTATGCAACAAGGTACCGAGCAAGTAGCAGCTGGTTATCTTATTTATGGTTCCTCTACAATGTTAGTATATACAACGGGTAAAGGAGTTAACGGATTTACACTTGATCCTTCTATTGGAGAGTTTTGTCTTTCACATCCTAACATGAAAATTCCAAGTAAGGGAAAAACATACTCAATAAATGAGGGCAACTACATTCATTTTCCTGATGGAGTTAAAAAATACATTAAGTATTGCCAGGAAGAAGACAAAAAAACAAACCGGCCGTATTCATCAAGATATATTGGTTCTGCGGTGGCCGATATACATCGCAATTTAATAAAGGGAGGAATTTTTATTTATCCCACCACATCTTCTTCTCCAAACGGGAAATTGCGTTTGTTATACGAATGTAATCCTCTTGCTTTTATTGTTGAACAAGCTGGAGGCAAGGCTACTGACGGCTTTAAAAGGGTACTCGAGTTAAAGGCGCATTCGCTTCATCAGCGTACATCCTTTTTTATTGGATCTTCAGAAATGGTTGAGCAGGCCGAAGAATTCATGGTAACGCATGCTGCGACTACTAAAGTAAAGGGGTAGTTATTCTTTAGAGAAATACAGAAAACTATTTTTTGTTAGTTTGAGACTTCGGTGTGAGTTCAGTTAAGCGCTTGTAGAAACCTAAAAGGAATACGACACTCCCAATAATACATTAAATCTCATGCTCGGATATCCATTCCATTTGTAATAACGGGTGGCTGCAAGATTATTAATGTTAAGGAAGGCTCCAAGTCTTTTGGTATATCTGTATTCAAGGCCAAGATTAATGTCGGTATATGCTTTCAGATCAGTGCTTATAAACGATTTTGAAAAGTTGGGCAGTATTTCATATGTTCTTGCGGATCTTTTCCCTACATAAAATATATCTGCCTTTGCAACAATTTTATCACTCAAATTATAATTAGCTGAAAAAGTTACTTCCCAGCCCGGTTTGTGCCACGCCGCAAGTTGATTGTCCAATGTGTATCGATTGAAATTACCTTTCAGCGCAATTCTTAATTTTTCGGTTTGTTGGTATCCAATTTCGCCATATACATTAAACACATTTGCTGTATCATATACTACATTAAATTTATTCTCAACAACATCACTCAAGTCATTAACAAAAAGAGGCAACCCTTTTACCTGTGAGAAGCTTGCTTTTGTATTGTAATATATTTTTGATGTTAGTGTCCCTCTTATACCTCCAAAGGCAGTGTACTTGTTGTCCGTGTTTTTGCTGAGGTCGATCTTTGAATTGATAAAAGGATTTTCTTTGAAGTAACTATAAAAGCTGTTTTTTTGTAAGCCGCCGGTGATTCCTGCATAAGGGATAAAAATATTGTCTATTATGTGATAGTGGAAATTGATATTAGGGTAGAATTTAAATTTTGTAGCCTCTTGTGTAATGTCCATAAATACGCTTAATCCGAGATTGGCTGTCCATTTTTCTCCAGATGCAGCAACAGAAGGATTAAGTTTTAAAAGAATATTATTACTTGGAGTTTTTGTTACGACATTATTATAATAATCTACGTGTGAGTTCAGTGTGAATAATTGTTTTTGATAATAAGTTTTTAATATAATGTCTGTTTTAAAATTGCTTTCGGTAGTTCCATAAGCATCTCCGTGATAATAATATTTCATTCCGAAATCATAATTCACTTTCGAAGAATCTTTGTAAAAACTCTTTATACTGAATTGTGGCTCTACATGTGTAAAGGCCTGGAAGGTAGCATCATCTGTTAAGATGTGTTGATCTGTATGGTATCCGTAATAATGAATAGCGTTACGGGTGTAATCAATGCTTCCTGCAAGTGACTTTGTTTTAAAAAATTTTTCTCCATAAAGTCCCGCTTCATTATCGCTGTAGCTGCTGAGGCCAACATTTTTTAAGGTTGTCTGCGATGAAATATGTTTTAAATGCATTCCATAGATCTGATCTTTTGAGCGAAGACTGTTGTAAAAGTATTCACCGTAAGGAGTGAAGTAATTTCCAGCCCCGACTTTTACCATTGATCTATAAAGTTTTGTAAGCGGTTCGCCCTGCATTTTTGCGGGTTTGATAGGTTCCACCTCAAATATGGAATTTACTTTTTTTGATCTTATTGAATAATTGAGTTTCTCAATGCGTTTTGTGCTGTCACTGAATATTGGGCGGTCGCTCAATTTAATGGCATCGGCAACAATGGGCTGAAAGATTCCGGTAACTGTCCAGTCTGAACCATCAATAATGCCTCCCTGTCCCTGCGCCACAGCCTTGTATGCAAGCAAAATAAAGAGAGCTACAACCAGTGTAACTATTCTAGCATATGTATACAATTGTTTTGCCATTTTACTTTTTAATTCTGACCTTCTCGCCATCTCGACTGGCTCGATGTGACATGTGTGTTAGCGTCAGTTCGAGCTTGTCGAGAATAGTGTGTGAGCCTATTCAATTTTAATCAATTCGTTTTTTACCTATTCTTGTTTTTTACCTTCAATTGGTAATGGTTCATTGTACAGATTCTGATAATCCAATGTATTTTGTTTAAACTCAATTTTTAATTCGTCGTCAGATAGTTTTGGAACCTGCTCTTTTTCTTTAACAATAAGAATGCTAAGTTTTTTCTCGGCCTCTTGTCGTAATGTAATATCCTCAGTGTTTTCAATCACACCCTCCAGCGTTTGTTTGGCCTGGAAATTGTCGTTTTCTGCAACATAACAATCTGATAATAATATTAAACTCTTGCTCATCCAGTAAGGACTTGATGGCTTTTGTTGTATCAGTTCAAATATTATTTTTTCCGATTCTTTAAATTCCGATTTTAAAAATTGTATATAGGCAACGTTATATTTTGCTTCTATACCCATGTCGTTTTTTGAACCTGCAACAACAATTTTGAATTGTTCCAATGCCGCATCGTAATTCTCTGTTGCCAGTTTGCATTTTCCTGATGTAAGGTAGGCTTCGTCTGAAAGCGCTGCTGAAAGTTTGTCAATCGCTAATAATCTTTGTGCTGCTGATTCTGCCCCAACAAAATTGCCCGTGTTGTAATTTGATCTCATTAACCCTGCTCGTGCAGCCAGAATATTTTCAGGATATTCAGAAATATTCTCCAGTTTTTCAAAGTAGGGAATCGCTTCCTTATATTGTTTTTGTTTATAGTATAAGTAGGCGACGGTTGCAGCAGATCGTTCCGTATTAATTCCTTTTGGTTTGTCGGCTACATAAATAAAACCTTTTAGCGCCGCTTCCATGTTTCCTTGCTTGTATTCGCAATCGGCTTTAAAATAAGTTGCGTTTAAGGCGTATCGACCATTCTCGTATTTTTGCAAGTACTTATCAAAAGCCGAAACTGCGAGTTCGCAATTTTTATCCGTATAATATTTTTTACCTACCTCATAGCTTAGTGAATCTAACATGTTTGTAGATTCACTATATGATAAGCTTTTTAAGTGGTCGTCCAGCGCATCAATATCTCCTTTGTCAGCATATATTTTTCGTATAAAGTTTAATGCTTGATAAGCTTCTGTAGAAGACTTATCACTTATAACCACTTTATCAAAATAAGGAAGAGCTTTATCATCCTCTTTTTTGTTGTAATGAATTTGTCCTATTTGAAGCAATGATTTTGTAATGTGAGTGCTGTTTGGGTGCTGTTCAACTACTTTTTTGTAATAAGTTAGTGCATCATCCTGTTTGTCTATGAGGGAATACGTTTTTGCCAATTCAAACTTTGCAGATGCAGCATAATTGGAATTTGGGTAGTTGGTTAATATATTTTGCAGATCGCTGACCTTGATGTCATATTTTTTCAGAACTCCTGAGGCAAGTGCTTTCTGATAAAGTGGATAATCTTTATCCAGTTTCCCGATCTTTAATGCTTTTTCATAATTAACAACAGCATCGTCATATTGTTTCATCATAAAATAAGTATCGCCAACACGATTGTAGGCGTCATTCATTTTTTCAGGAGAATTATTGTTTTTAAAGTCTGTGAATTTTCTGAATGCGATGTTGGCAGAAGGATAATCCTGCATCTGGAAATAGCAGTAGCCAATGCCGTAATTGCAGGCGTTATATTCTGCCTTATTGAAAGCACCCGGTACAATCATAAACTCATCATAATTATGTATAGCCAGTTCATACATTTTCTTTTTAAAGAATGCTTCTCCTTTCCAAAAATGTGCCAAAGCATTTATGTTTTTATCTGTTTGATACACAAGCGCTTTATCAAAATATTTCAGAGAAGAGTCGATGGAGTTGTTATTATAAAATTCAACACCGCGGTAATAAGAAATTTTTTGGTATGCCTGTTTCAGCTCATCGTTAACAACGGGTATTCCTTCAATCGACCGAATAGCTTCCGGGTAATTTTTTGTTGTCAAATATGTATTCACTAAAAAGCCATAAGCTTCATCTTTTCTTGTTGAATTGGGAAATTTCTCAATATAATTCTTGAATGCCTCAATGGTTTCATTATAGGGATCGTAAGCTAAATCATAACTAAGTTTTGCGTAGCTGAACAAGGCATCCTCTTTTATGTTCATATCAAAGTCTGATTTTGATGCGGCATAAAAGGCGCTTCGTGCGAATTTTTTATTCCCCTTTTTTAAATAACAATCTGCTAAATGGTAAAATGCACTTTGACTGGTAAGATTTTCTTCCTCGTTAGAGGTTGTTGCGCCCTGGAAATAGGTTATAGCATTGTCAATTTCGTTAGTACGGTAATAGGCGTATGCAAGTTCATAGCTGTCTTCTTTAGAGAGATTTGAAACACGTTTTTCATACCTTTTGAAATAAGGGATGGCTTCTTTGTAACGTTCGGTTTTGTAATACGATTCACCAATTATCCTTGCAATTTCAGGTGCCCGTTTTGTATTTGCTGAATCGAGCATTGGAGTACCAAAATAAATTACGTCGTTAAATTTTTCCTGGATAAAATAGATCTGAACAATGTAGTAAGGAACAACAGGTCCGAAGTCATCGTTTGTCAATAATTTTTGAAAACCATTCAATGCTGTTTCGTAATTGTTTTCCCTATAAGCAATATGGGAAAAATAATAGGTGGCGGGCGCTGCGAATTTGTTGTCTACATCTTTTACTTCATAAAAATCGGTTTTAGCTTTTGTAATACTGTCCAGCTGAAAATTGCAATAACCTCTTTTGAATAAAAATTCATTGCGTGCTTTTTTATCCAGATCGTATATATCTACTTGCGAGAACCAATTCAACGCATCCTTGTAATCGTTCTTGCGATAGTTGTATTTACCTAGGTTGAAATAGGCAGTTTTAATGCGTGGACTTTCAGGGTGATTGTATACAAAGGTTTTAAGCAATAACTCACCATTTTTGTGGAATAATTCAATAGCGCATATCGCATTGTAATATTCTGCATCTATTCTTGCAATGGTATTGGGATCCTTGTGTGACTTAATAACGTTTTGAAAAATATTTTGAGCTGCGCCATATTTTTCTTTTTGAAAAAGCTCAACTCCCTTTTTAAAATCGGCTTCGGACTCGGTGTAGATCGCAGTTTTCTGGGAAAATGAACGCAAGCCGAATAGCAGAATAAAAATAATAGCTATGGCTGGTCTCTTTTCCATTTATCTTAAGGCCTGAGTAATTCATGTAAAATTAGTAACGATATATGCTGCTATGGTAAGGTGCAGACTAAGTTTTCAACCTTTGATTGTTCATACAATAACGCTAAAAGGGATAAAAAATTTCATGAGAAAAAAGAACTTTGGAATAATATACTCTTCTAAGGCCTTATGTCGCTTGATACCATTGTAAAACTTGATGACGTTTCTGTATTCCAGAAGCACAACATGGTGTTGAGTAATATAAATCTTAAAATTGAAAAAGGCGAATTTGTTTACCTGTTGGGTAAAACCGGCAGCGGCAAAAGCAGCCTCATGCGAACATTGTATTCTGATCTTCCTCTGACACAGGGTGAGGCCAGCGTTGTTGGATACGATCTCAAAACAATCAAGAGAAAAGAGATACCCTACCTAAGAAGAAAGCTTGGAGTTGTTTTCCAGGATTTTCAATTGTTATTGGACCGGACCGTTGCTGAAAATATTTTATTTGTTATGCGGGCAACGGGCTGGAAGGATAAAAATGCTATGCAGCAACGTATGCAGGATGTATTGGAAAAGGTAGGATTGGCGACAAAGGGTTTTAAAATGCCTTTTGAACTTTCAGGAGGGGAGCAGCAGCGCGTTGCTATTGCAAGAGCGTTAGTAAATGATCCTGAGTTGATCATTGCTGATGAGCCCACAGGAAATTTAGATGAAGAGTCATCTGAGGAAATATTGAAATTGTTGTTGGATATAAGTAAAAACGGAAGAGCAATACTTTTTGCAACGCATGATATGCTGCTGTATCGTAAATTTCCTTCAAGAACACTTCGTTGCGAGAACGGCGCTATCGCAGATTCGAAATCAAATTAAGATCCCTCGCCCCTCGACTTCGGTCGGGGTGACTTGCTTGGGATGACATTCACATAATGCGTAGTCAGTTCGAGCTTGTCGAGAACAGTGCGTAAGAAACTAGGCTAAATTAATCCGATTAGTTTTTTTGCAGATTCATTATTAGAGAATAATGAATCTAATAATTGCGCTCTTGCCTGAATATCTTTTTGTTCAAAATATACCGACATCAATTCTTTTATTTTTTCCTGCATTTGTTTTTCGTTTTCTGTAACATGGCATAAACTCTCGAGTCCGGTGTTTTCGACCATTGGCCTGTTAACTATACAGTGCCTTCCGTTATACAATGCCGATAGTAATTTTAGTTTTAATCCCGTGGGTTGGAAGGTGGGTAATATATTTATCTGGGCATTTTGAATGAGCCTGTTTATCTCATCGGTAGAAATATTTTTTTTCAATTCAATATTTCTTTTGCCTTTGGTTAGTTCAATCAGTTCGTTGGAAGGATCATTCCCGGCAATGATCAGTTGAATATCGGGCAGTTCATTGAAAATTTTGTTTACTAAATAAATGGCCGCTGTATTGTTCTCTCCAATTGATAAATTGCCATGGTACAAGGCATAGCTCCCTTTTCCGCTTTGTGTATAAACTTTATCGTTCGCATGGAAAGCTGGAATGTATTGTACGTTTTTATATCGACCTGAAAGTTCAGATGTGTCTTTTGGTGAAATGGCCAATACATGATTCGCTTTTGAAAGAATGGATTCAAATTGTTTAAGTTTTTTAGCCTCATTGGAAAAGTACCTGCGCTTGAAGAAATTCTGTTCCGAACCGGCGAGGCCGGAATAGTAATCATGTTCAATATTATGTGAACGGACAAGTCTGATTTTTTTAGATATAGAAGGATGATCTAAGTAATAGCAGCAATGAAGTCCTTCGAAAAGTATAGGATGTTCATCCGCTGAAATATTTTTAAGTAGTTCTTCTGATTTCCTGGAAACAACTATGAAAGGTAGGTTGTTGAAGAAAAATATTTTATCTTTTTTTCTTTTGTAATATGTTACAGATTTGCAGATTTTATTCAACTCATCCTGTTTTCCACGCCCATATTCAAAAGTATGAAGATGGATCTGTACGCCTAGTGAATGCAGCGCTTTTATTTTGTAAAAAACATCAATTGCTCCACCGTAATTGGCAGGGTAGGGGACATCAAAAGAAACAATATGTAATATTTTATTTTCCAACTTTATTAATTACAGCTATTAATGTTTTTTCTTCTGTGTCCCAATTTAGTTCCATTGCAGCCTTTTCACAATTTTGTCTCCATGTTTTTAGTCTGCTTTCATCTGCAAGCATAAAATTAATTTTTTCAGCAATATGTTTTGGGTCATGGCTGTTAATTATTTCTCCAACATTATAGTGTGTAATGATATTTTTGACTTCAACAAGATTTGAGCCCAATACAGGTGTATGACAATGAATATAATCGAACAATTTGTTAGGCAAACTATAACGATAATTGATGTTTGTGTCCTTATCCAGGGTTAATCCTAAATCGCTATTATGAGTGTATTGCAATAACTCTTGGTAAGGTTTTTTGGGAATAAATTTTATTTTATCATCTAATTTTAAGACTGTACAGTTTTTTTTAAGTGTATTGATCACATCACCACCACCTATAATTAATAATAGTGTATTCTCAATGTATTGCATCGCTTCAACAACTTCTTCGGCACCGCGTTGTATGTTTATTCCAGAACCTTGCAGGATAACAATTTTCTTGTCAGTAGGTAAGCCAAGCTCTGCACGGGTTTTGGAAGGTGATAAAGGTGGGAGCAATGGGATATTTTTTACTACTGAAAATCCAAGGCCATATTTTTTTTTATATAAACCGGCAATAGAATGATTAACAGTAATGAT
This sequence comes from uncultured Bacteroidia bacterium, assembly GCA_964593555.1. GTDB lineage: Bacteria > Bacteroidota > Bacteroidia > JAFLBG01 > JAFLBG01 > CAZQIC01. The sequence continues at coordinate 105,565 of CAZQIC010000001.1, forward strand.
GTTTTTTAATTTGGGGACGATCATTTTTTCCAAGCTTGTCCAGATGCCTTTCTTTAGCGGACTATTTTGTAATTCCGGCACTTCCGTAAAAAATTCATGACTGTCATAAATAATAGGACTACCCTTTATTTTTGTAACAAGATAATTTGCAAGGAGTGTATCCAGATCATTGGAAAAAAGCAATCCCCGTTTTTTAAAAAGTAATAAAAAAAACAGGCGTACGTTATAAAAGAAATAAAACAAGGGTCCTTTGCTAAATAGAAGGGTCATCCTTTTGCAATCGTATGGTCGTTTGTTAAGAGGAATGCTTGTGCTTAGTTTTCTGCCAATAAGTAATACATTGTATCCCATTTTTTGCAATGTGATACAAGTGCGGTGTACGCGCTGATCGGTACTTAAATCATTGATAACGGAAACGTATGCTCTTTGCATGTTTTAAAACTGCTCTAAGATAAGGACTTATACGCGAAACAAAATTTTGTACATTTGGTTTTATGAAGTTAACAGAAAATACATCTTTAAAGCCGCACAATACCTTTGGTATTGATGTAAGAGCGAAAAGCTTTGTTGAAGTTATTTCAGTTGATGAACTCCGGGAGATATACAGCGACAAGCGTTTTAGTGCCGATAGAAAATTGATCCTTGGCGGTGGAAGTAATTTATTATTCACCGGTAACTTTGGTGGGCTCGTCATTAAAAATTCAATTAAGGGTATAGCGTTAATAAGTGAGGATAAAGATTTTTATTATGTAAAAGCTGCAGCAGGAGAGAACTGGCATGAGTTTGTGATGTATTGTGTAAATAGAAATTATGCAGGCCTGGAAAATTTGTCTTTAATACCAGGTAATGTTGGCGCGAGTCCAATGCAAAACATCGGAGCTTATGGAGTAGAGGTGAAGGATGTTTTTTATGAATTGGAAGCTTTCGATGTAAACGAAAAAACAGTAAGAACATTTAATAAAGATCAATGCAAGTTTGGTTACCGTGAAAGTATTTTTAAAAGAGAGGCGAAAGATAAATATGTAATTACATCCGTGACTTACAAATTATGTAAGCAGCCGATATATAATACTTCTTACGGGGCGATCGAGGCTGAATTGGGAAAAATGGGAGTAAAAGAGTTGTCGGTGGCAGCAATTAGTCAGGCGGTATGCAATATTCGCAATAGCAAATTACCTAATCCAAAAGAAATTGGAAATGCGGGAAGTTTTTTCAAAAATCCGGAAGTGTCAAAATTAAAACAAGAAGAATTGCTTAAAGCACATCCAAATATTGTTTCTTATTCCCTTGAGAATGGTAGTGTAAAGCTGGCTGCCGGGTGGTTAATTGAACAGTGCGGTCTTAAAGGATTACGCAGCGGCGATACAGGTGTACATAAAAACCAAGCTTTGGTTTTGGTGAATTACGGAAATGCAAAAGGTCAGGAAATTTATGATCTATCACAAAAAGTCCTTGATGCAGTAAAGGAAAAATTTGGTGTTGAATTGGAAAGGGAAGTAAATATAATCCGCTGATTATTTAAGGTAGTGTTCCTTGATAATATTAATGTGGTGCAGAGTATGGCCCGCGATCATATATACCCACGCCCTTACTGTCATTTCCTGCTGATCGGCTATACCGGTTTTTTTTAATGCTTCTTCATCCAAAGATTTAAAAAGTGAGATGTTCGCGCCGCGTACAAATCCAAATTCATGGGCAAGGTCGTATAAGCTGCGGTTATTAAAATTTCCGTGTTCAACATAAAATGTAGCTTCAATTCCAGGCAACTCTCTTTTATCACCTCTTGCGAAGCGCAAAACGCGGTAACCCACAACACGTTCCGTATCTACAATATGACCAATGACTTCTTTTAAGGTCCATTTTCCCGCAGCATACGAATAAGTTTCTTTATCCTCTTGTACGCTTGATAAAACAGTTTGTACGGTTAATGTTTGTTCTCTAAGCACACGAATAATATCATCTCCTTTTATGAGCCCAATATAGCGCTCATAAAATTCGGGATATTCAGATTTCTGCGGCCTGGTCATGTATATAATTATTAAGCGGTTCCCGTTTTTCTCACTCCTATTGTTTTTTTAGGAGGGCTTTTTTGCATTGGTTTTGCACCTACATTTTTCTTTGCTTTATGAACAGCTGTTTTTGCTTTATCATCCGTTACAGTCTTTGCGATATTTTTGTCATCGCCTTCTTCCTTAGTTTCCTCTATTGTTTTAAGCAGATCGTTTTTCTGTAATAAGTTATACCAATTAATCACTTTGCGAATATCAGAGATATAAACTCTCTCTTTATCATAATCTGCAAAAGCTTCACCGAAATATTTTTTTAATTCATCATCACCCTTTTTAGGATCAGCTGCCGGGCCATAATTTTCTTTATCAGCAATTTTTTGAAGAACATCTTTTAGAGGTACATCATCTCCGGTCGAAAAGATGCTGATCTCTGCAAGAGAACTTACTTTATAATGCGAATATGCCGGCACTCTTTTTTTGTCGATCAATGACTCAGCAATAAATCCGTTTTTTGTCTGGCCCACCACTTTGTATAGTCCGGGCATCCCGCTAATTGAAATAATTCCGTTTAAATCCATGTTCCTTTATTTATATTCTACAAACCTAATAATAAAATGTTAAACTAAATCAAGCTTTAATTATTTTGAAATCACTAATTTATTTATGCTAATATTTTCACCCGAGGTAAGCCGGTAATAATAAATCCCTTCAGGCAAATTGTTCATGTCTAGGTTGAATTGATGTTTGCCTGCAGAAAGTGTGCCGAATACTGAATGTTTAACTTCTTGTCCTATAATATTCAATAGACTTAGGTCTACGGTAGCTTTATCATTCAATGTAAAAACAATTGTAGCTTGTCCGCTGGCCGGGTTAGGGTAGATGTTAACAGAAGAAAATGTTTTGCCTGATAGGACCTGCACTGCAGAAACCGTACCTGAGCCTACCGCTGTTAAGGTATCCCATTTTAATTGTGCATTTTGTGCGCTTGTTTTCATATCAGGTAAACTGTCCCCAGCAAGTAATGCAAAACCAACAACAATAGAATCACCTGCAGTGATTGTAAAGGGGCCGGTGCTAACAGTGTGCATAACGTCTTCTCCACTCCCGCTTGTTCCTGCGGCTGTTCTGTTAGTTGACATCGAATTGTATTTCTCGGAACTTGAATAACCATTGGAGATCTCTATTCCTCCTGCACCGCCAGCAACATTATCAAAAGCGTAATTTAGCGTTGGTGCATTGGAGGAAAGAACTTTAACTCCTCCGTAAATTCCGCCCGTTGCAGTATAGTATACATAGCCTAATTTGTTTGCTGCATCATATCCCGCACGATTGCTCCTATAGGTGACTGCATCAATATCCCAGTCGGCAAATATGCCCGCATAAAGGTTGCTAAGAGTAGTGCCTCCATTATTTTTTATCACATATTTGAACATTACAAATTTGGTATTGCCTGCCGATGCCCATGCATACTCGCTATGATGAACCAATAAGTTCAAAGGAGTTGAGGCAAAGTTATCGTTGAAGCTGCCATCAACATCGAAGTCGGAATGTACGTTTGGAAGTTTTCTTACTCTTACAGTTGAAACAAAATCTGAGTCCGGAGTAGTGCCTGTGCTCCTTGCAGCATCAGAAACTTTTCCAGTATCGCTGCCTATCATCAGTGCAGCTTCATATAAAATGCTGCTTCCATTCTTGTATTTAAACCCAAACCCTTCCTGCTGCGTTTCTTTATTATATCCTATTAGCCCCTTGCTTGTAACAGTTGTTGCAACATCATTGATCGCAATGTTTATGTAATCCACATTTACAGTAAGATCAAAATATTCTACAGTGGTATAATTGCCATCCCTAAGTGTAAGTTTAAAATTAATGACCGAATTCAATGGAGCTGACCCGTTAACCTTTACGAGGAATGGATCAATACTATTGTCTTTATTTGCCATTTTGTTAATTACTCCTAAAGATGCTGTGCCATCTACAATAGTTATGTAGCCTGAAGAATTTATTTCGGTAAGCGTAGCGGTAAGATTTGTTGTGGGCCCGAGGTAATTGGTAAATGTACCGGTCATGTGAATGGTATCACCCGCAACGTAGCTGTCGTCATTGTTGTCGGTATCAGCACGGTTTGTCGTTACTACTGCGGGCCTGCTGGTATCAGTAAGCGCCTTGTACAAATTAACAACGCCCTTGCCTAACCTTTCTTTAAACACAATGTTATTTGCAGCGTAAAGTCTTGCACTGTCAGAGCTAACTCTTAATTGTTCTCCTGCCTGCAGCGCAGTAAAATGAGGGTAATATGACCTAATCAAGGCAGCTGAACCTGAGGCATTAGGGCAAGCCATTGATGTGCCATCCTGGTTTGTGTAACTATTGCCGCTTATAGTTCCATAGATCTGCTGGCCGCCTGTGCAAACATCAACTGAGTATCCGTAATTTGATCCGGCCCACTTAGCATTTGAACTGGTAAGTCCTGCAACGCATATTACATATTTATAACTTGCAGGGTAGAAAAAAGCCGGGCTTGCATTGTTACCTGCGGCGGCAACAACCAATACATTTTTATTTATGGTTGCATAAGTAACAGCATCTAATCCTAAGCTGGTTATAACAGTGCCTCCCCAAGAACAGTTGATCACTTTACAGCCATGATCTGCGCCGTAAACAATTCCCTCGTAAGCTTTCGCAAGCTGGCCGGCAGAATTCGCGATCTTGATAGGCAGTAGTTTACAGTTAAAGCCAATGCCAGCCATTCCGTTGCTGTTATTGGTCCTTGCACCTGCAATTCCGCTAACGTGCACACCATGATCCTGTGCCTGCCATGTTGCGTCATTATCATTCATGCCAAGGTCCCATCCGCGAAAATTATCTATATAACCATCGCCGTCATCATCTGTTCCATTCACAGGATCAGCATAATTGAATTTAATATTGCCGAGGTCGCTGTGTGTGTATTCTATACCCGTATCTGTAATACCTATTACCACATTAGTATCTCCTCTTGCGGTTGTTGTATTTATTCCCCATGCACTGTCTGCACGAAGCTGAGTAATGCTATATTGCTGACTCACGTTTGGGTCGTTTGGAGTGAAAACGGCACATGTTTTAGGCAGCACTTTTAATTCAACATACTCAAACAATCCAAGAGAGTAAAGTATATTGATTACTTTTTCAAGAGAGGTGTTTGACATGTATTGAAACGAGTAGATAAGAGACAAGTCGGCATATTTGTGACCGAGATTATCGCTTTCTCTTTCAGGTTGTGTATGTCTTGGAAATATTTTTTCGAGGTTGTATGCTCCGATCGAACGTAGAAACGTGGTTAATGAAGGATGGTTTTCTATTGTATTTACAGAGCAATCACTTCTGAATTGGGGTTTTACTTTTAAAACAACTGTATTTGATAAATAATCATCTGGTGCAATATTTACGGGCATTGTAAAATAATGATTAGAGTTTTTAAACTCTACTACTTGCTGCGCATTTATTGATGAAAATAAAAGGAAAGCAGATAGAATGGCAGCAGGGTACTTATTTATCATGTTAAGGGAATATATGCTAACGAATATAATGAAAATAAACCTCAAAAACCAATATTTATTTAACCGGTTTTAAGGGGTATGTTTTCTATAAATTGGTAGGTATTTTTTTCATAATCCATGGCACAGCAATAATGCTGTAAGCCATTGGTAACAACTAGATAATTCGACCTGAACTTTAAGTTATAACGCGCTGCCTGGTCGAAAGTATCCTGACTTATTTTAATATCTGGTGATTTACATTCAACAATGATCTCGACAATGCCCGACGTGTTATATACAATAATATCGGCGCGTTTTTTTAAGGTATTGTAAATAAGGGTGATCTCAACACCAACCAGTGATTCGGGATATTTTTTTTCATCAATGAGGTAATGGACAAAATGCTGGCGAACCCATTCTTCGGGAGTAAGAACGACGTATTTTTTTCTTATTCTGTCAAAGATTTGCGTTCTTTGACTATCATTATTACTGTTAAGCTTGAAATTATAGCGTGGTAGATTTAATTCGGGAAACATTGTCACAAAAGTAGTGAAATAGTCATACACAAACACGTGAAAGAGTTTAATCAGATATTAGCCGATCTTAAGAAAAAAGTATACCACCCTGTTTATTTTTTAATGGGTGAAGAGCCTTATTTTATTGATGCAATTACTGATTATATTGAGAACAATGTGTTGGATGAAAATGAAAAAGAGTTCAATCAAACAGTACTTTACGGAAGGGATACAGATGCATTAACTATTATAGCCAATGCAAAGCGTTTTCCTATGATGGCCAATCACCAGGTGGTGATAGTAAAGGAAGCGCAGAATGTAAAAGACATTGCGGGTAAAGGAAAAGAAGACGGAGATAAAGGCAAGAGTCCATTCCAGGCTTATATTGAAAATCCGCAAAAGTCGACAGTATTGTTGATATGTTATAAGTACAAAACAATTGATAAACGAACCTCATTGGCAAAAGTGATCGCGAAAAACGCGGTGTTGTTCGAGTCAAAAAAAATGTATGATAACCAGCTGCCCGACTGGATCACAACCTATTTAAAAGGAGAAGGTTATACCATTGAGCCAAGAGCTTCTGTTTTGTTAACGGAATGTTTGGGAAATGATCTGAGTAAAATAGCGAATGAATTGGATAAATTAATGATCAATATTCCGGAGAAATCGGAAATCACCGCAGATCATATTCAAAAAAACATTGGTATAAGTAAAGATTATAATACGTTTGAATTGCAGGCGGCACTGGGAAAAAAAGATGTATTAAAAGCGAACCGCATTGTAAATTATTTTTCTGCAAGTCCTAAGGATCATCCGCTTGTGGTTACATTAAGTACTTTGTATGGTTACTTCGCGAAAATTTTAACCTATCATTCGTTGGCAGATAAGTCGAAGAACAATGCTGCTGCGGCAATGGGGGTGCATCCATTTTTTGTGGGTGATTATGAAAAAGCCGCTAAGAGTTATTCCATGGGAAAACTAAAAAATATTTTTGCGGAGCTGCGTGAGTATGATCTTAAATCAAAAGGTGTGGATAGTGCCGGAACACCTGATGGGGAATTGTTAAAGGAATTGGTATTTAAGATTTTGCATTGAGGTTGAAGGGTTTTGTCGCTTACCCAATAAATATTCATAAACAGGTCCGATGAAATATAAGTTGAGTCAACTTATTCTTTTTGCAATCATCTTTTTTAATACTTCATTTTTTTTAATTTATGGAATTCTAAAATTGTGTGGCATCCAACTTTCGGACCATTTTTTTAATGACCCCAACACTCTTTACCGTGATATTAAGCCGATACAAATAATGTGGGATTTCTTTAGTTTGAAAAAGGGTTATGTTGTACTTATCGCTATAGGACAAATAATTTCCGGAATTTCAATAATTTTCAAAAGAACTAGGTTTGTTGGGACAATCTTGTACTTATTTATAGCGACAAATATTTTGGCTATAAATATATTTTTTGAAATGGGGATGAGAACTTTTACTGTGAGCGCAGTATGCTTTGTAAACTGTTTTGTACTGTTATACTTTGAGAAGCATAAGTTGAAATTGTCACTTGATTTGAAGGGGTGAGGCCGTTTATTTTTTCTTAACAATCGCCGTATCCATCTCACACTTCATTCCCTTTTTCATTTTACAGCAGTCGTCCATTTTCATGCTTTCTTCTTTTCCTTTGCAGCAATCCATTGTTCCATTTTCCATACAGCCTTCATTCATTTTGCAGCAATCACCGCCACGCATTTCCATACGCATCATTTTGTGCGGGCCGTTCCTATGATGGAACATTTTCTTGTCGCATCCTTCACCATTAATTATTACTTCTCTTTCCTGACGCATGCCGCCATGGCAGCCGCCAATAACACATCTTATACCGCAGCATAATATACAGCCTAGTGACAATACAATTACAAACCAGGAAATAACACTATGAAAAACTCCGAGATTATCTTTTTTAGTTTGTGCCAGTAAAAACATTCCGGCGGTTAATGAAATAAGAAGTGCGGCAATGCCAATGCATGTATGTCCCATTAGGTTTGGTTTTGGTTTAAAATAAAATTACTTATAAATAAGGTAGGAGATTGTTAAAAAACATTAAAAGAAGTTGACCGGTGTATCAGTTCACAATCGACAAGCTCAGTGTGACTGACAAATGGGACTTCAATGGGGCATTTATTAAAATTTAACCTGCAGCGAAAAATAAAAATTTCTGGCATCGGAAGGAAGAATGCCCGGGCCAGGGTATCCATCGGCCCGGCGGGTGAAGTAACGATTATCGGTAAGGTTGTTGATGCCCGTTGATGCTGTGATAAATTTCCAGGTATATTCTGCTGATAGATCCATTACAAAATAGGACGGAACGATACCGCCAACTGCATCATAAGTTGAAATTGCATTTGTGGCGTCTGAAAACTGCTCACTGGTGTATGAGTATTGATAGGATACTCCCCATTTTTTTCTTTTCCAGGCAATACCTGTTCTGTAAATAAATTTAGGGACCATTTCTACTTTGTTTCCTTCAACAGCATTGTCGCTGCTGTTAATGTAAGCTGCATTTACCCACGAAAAATTATTAAAAATAAGCACCTTTGATTTTTTTTCACCGAACATCCATTTCCAGATATCGACCTCTGCAAGTGCTTCTATACCTGCGCTGCGGGAGTCGGATATATTGGTACGAAGGCGGTAAACATTATAAGTAACTTCATCTGATTTTAAAACAGTACCAATCCTGTCGTTGTATTTTAAATAAAAACTGGTTACATCATAAGAGATAATGTTTTTCCAATTGCCTCTTATGCCCAGGTCGGAAGTGTAACCAGTTTCATCATTTAAATTTTTATCAACGCGGATGTTCGGATTGGTAACACGCATATCACTAAAACCAATGGCGCGGTAGTTTTGAGAGAAGTTTGCATAAACTTCTACTGATTTTGTTGGTTTATAGCTAAGGCCAATACCACTCAATATAAAGGATCTTTTGCGGCCGATGTTTTCGTTAATTACTTCTTTGAAAATAATATTGCCCGCAAGATCGTTTTCTATGTTATTATAATTCCCATTGGCTTTTGTAGAAATATTTTCGAAACGAATTCCCGGCGTTATGTTTAGTTTGGAATTAACCTGAAAAATATTTTCTACAAACAAAGCAATGTTTTGGCTCGGAAAATTATAAGCAGAATAGTCTTCATTCTCAATATCGCCAAATAGAAAATCTTTTTTGTCACCGCTCGCTGCATCATTGCCCATGCCTTGTTTCCTGTCGGTAATGCCTTTGTAGTAGCGTGCTCCAAACAATAGAATTGATGGATTACTTTTGATCGTGTAATTATACATCGCACGCGTTTCATTTCCCCAGTTGGTATACTTATCTATCCACAGATCGCGAAGACCCATTGCATCCGGGCGATTAATATTGTTAAGAATTCCAAGCGCGCTTCTGCTTGCATTTAAACCAAAAAAGCGAGTATTGAATTTTATTTTATCGGACAAGGTATAATTGGCAGTAACAGCAGCAAGGTTCCATTTTACTTTAAACCAGTTACGTTCGCGAACCGATTGCTGTGGATCTTTTTTATACATAGCATCTGTAAGTCCGCCGGGTTGCTGCGCTATATAATACATGTAAGTGTACTCGGTATTTATTTCCAGTTTTTTATTCACAGCGTAAGCAACAGCAGCGTGAGCAACTTTTACATCGAAAGAAGAATTGGGTCTCCATCCTTTGCCTGTTTTGTTCTCGAAAAAAGTATAATAATTTAATTTGTTTTTGCATGTTGTTCCGCCAACGCTATTGAACGTATTGAACAATCCAAATGAACCAATTGTATTTCGTGACAGCACTTCTAATTGCTTGTCGGGATTTCCCTTTTTTAATTTAAAATTTATAAACCCTCCGAATTGTGGTCCAAACTGCAATGAAGACGCGCCCCGAATAACCTCAACTCTTTCCAATGCTTCTGCTGGTGGGGCATAATATGCGTCAGGGTAGCCTAACGCATCGGCACTCATGTCATAACCATTTTGCCTTGTGTTAAAATTTGCGACACGATTTGGGTTCATTCCTCTTCCGCCAATTCCTAGTTGAATTCCTGCGCCATCATTTTCATGAATGTTTAGCCCGGAAATTTTCGAATAAATTTGACGGCTATTATTGGTTGCTGTGTTACCTATCACATTGTCCATTAAAATTACTTCACTTTTTTTGCCGGCGTAAATGCCAAAGTCTTCCACATTTTTCAGGTGATTGACCCCGAAATTATTTTTTTCACTACCAATAATTTCAACAGTGTCAAGTCTTACCTGAGAGCTGTCCATTTTAATGTTAACCATAACTGTTTTTCCTGGTTCAACAGTTACTTTTTTGCCTTCACTTTTGCAGCCAACGCAGGTGATGAGTAATAAATAATTTCCGGGAACAATGTTGGTTAATTCGAATTCTCCTTTATTATCAGTGGTGGTGAAGTAAGATTCGTTGTTAAGGGCAACAAGAGCGTTTTGTAGTGGTTTGGAGTTGTTTGTGACAGTTCCTTTTACAGAGCCATTTTGACTGTATAAGCAGCAGTAGAATAAAACAAAAATGAAAGTTAATTTATTTTTTATCAGACGCATAGCAAATTATCTCCCCGCAATAACATTAGCATTTTGTTCGAATGGAAGTACCCAGGTTTTGTGACTTAAATTAATTGGTTCTTTTGCCAGGTCAACATTTTCATCAATGAACGGCCTGCTGCCGCTGCCATTCAGTGTTACAAAACTTTGAGCTCTTACCTGCGGATCTTCGTATCCTTTTGATTTAAAATCTTCAGCGAGAAAATGCGCGAATTGCAGGATCATATCGGGTTGCGTGCTCATCATTTTTTCCTGTTGCTTGGTTAAATAGCCACAGGCTCCCAATTCACTTTCTTTACCGCTTTTAGCATCCTTCACATAAAAAAAAGTGGTGCCGGCTTTTTCCATTAGCATTACACGCCATGAAAAACGATAGCCTTCTTCGGTCCAGAAAAGTTTGCCGGGATAAAGTAGATAACGAAAAGGCAAAAGCAATTGCACAATAAAAAATGCAGATAAAAATCCGAGCATAATTTTTCTTTGAAAAGAATTTGTGGCGACACGCGAACTTGTTGATTCGTTTTTTCTGGCCCTGAATAGCAAGGAAATTTTATCGATAATTTTTTCATAAGCAGCAGCCGGAAAAAATATAAGCGTTGCCAATACCATGATGTATGGGAACATTCCAATCGGGAACATGATAGATGTAAGAATATGAAACACTAAAACTAAAACGTAAGCAATTGGTCTTGTGCGTTTATTTAAAAGTAAAAACGGAATGAACAGATCATACAACATGGCGAACCAGCTGAATGCAAATGCGACCCAGCGGTAATCAAATAGCCAGCCAATAATTGGAAGATCAGAATTTGCCGGTAGCCAAATGGTAAGCGGCATAGCGCGGAAAAGCCAGTCGTAATTGAGTTTGGCAACGCCTGCGAAAACATAAACAATTCCAAGCTGTAGTTTTATTATGTCAATGTTCCAGCCGGGGGTTAACGTTTGTTTTATACGCGGTTTTAAATAAACATCAATTGAAAAATATCTGTGAGCAGGAAGTAGGATCATTAAAAAGCTAACCAGACTTACAAAATAGTAATGGTTCAGGTAAGTTGTTTTGTCAATGAGTTCGATGTAAGTAAACGATAAGAAAAAAAGTGTGGAAGAAATTCTATAGGCAAAACCTAATGCAACAAACAGCGCGCTTAATCCCATCACAACAAAAATCGCGTACATTCCTGTTTCGCCAAGTGGTTTTACCCAGTCAAATCCGAAATAAGTAAAATGATAAACAGGGTCGATGTATAATTCTTTTATCCATCCTTTGGCAGCGAAACGGAGTGTGCCGCCGAGCATCATGATCCCAAAAATGATGCGGAACACCACCAATGGCGCAATGTGAGATTCTTTAGTTAAATATTTTTTTAGTCGATTCACTTTTTCTTTCAGCTAATTCTTTTAATGATTGAGAGGTAAATTCCTCCCTCTCCTTTGGAGAGGGCCGGAGTGAGGCTTTTAATCTCCGTCATTGTCCTGGTAAGTTATTTGCACTCCAAGTGCCGATGTCATATCAGTCTTTAACAGGACTACCAATTTCTGAATATTTACATAAGCAGAATCAACAACAGCGTTAGAGCTTACTACCGATGTTGAAAGCGGATCTGCTACCAATTGTAATTTATTTTGGGCTAAGGTAAATTGTGATTTTATTTTGTCTGATAATAATGTTCCGTTGTATTGGGCGTTGATATAAACAAGGTAATCATCAAAACCGCTGCGGTCATTGCCTAATGCATCTTTTCCGAGAAATAAATTTTCAAGATTTTTTAAATTCAGTTTTGCTAATTCAGCTGAATTGCCTTTGTAATAAGCTTCGGTTTTTTCAGGTACAGGAATGTCTAGTGTTTTTTTTCCGAGAGGAATTCCGATTTTAGCATTCTTCAATAATTCAAGGTCAAAATTTATTTGATTTACTAATTGCCCCACCGAACTTCCAATGTTTGTTCCCGTGTTAGAAGAAAAAGTGGATACATAACTTGTATTCCAGGAATTGAATACGTTGACTATTTTAGTTTTTACTTCATTGCCAATATCTGTTAAATAAGTTTTTCTGTTAGCAGCGTTTGCTCCTGAAGCAAAAGCATAAACAGTATTGCTGATATTATTTTTGAAAAGTAAAAAATCAATTGTCGGTAAGCCTTTTGCATCGATGTTGGCGACGGATGCAAGATCGTATGATCCGGATGCAATGTTAGAATTTATTTGTACCGTGTCCGTAGGAAATGTATTTACAGAGGCACGTAGCAATTCAACTTCTGCCTGGCCAAACTCAAATATAGAACACAATTGCCAAGTTTTATAAAGTTCGCCAAAGGCATTGCGAAGCACAACTAAATTCGCACTGTCAGGTGTTGCAACAAAATTTGTTCGGGCTATATCAAACGTATCTGTTTTTAATTTTAACTCGGCATAGGCGGGTACAATAATATTATTGGCCAGGTTGGAAAGCATGGCACCTCTGTCAAATTCCTCTTCCGGTGTAGGAATATCATCATCTTTCTTGTCCTTGCATGAGTTTCCAATTAATAGACAGCTCAAAATAATAAAGGAGATTAAAATTTTTTTACCCATAAACACAATTCATTTTAAACGTGAAAGCGAAGGGAAGAACACCTTCGCTAAACACGTCATTATATTTAACTAAAATTAACTAACACTTTTTACTCTAAAGCAAAGTCGCATCCAAATCAAAGAGGAAAGCAACTTTGTTTATTGCATTATCTAAGTTGGTTGTTGTTACAGTGTACAAATTAATAGAACCCCCTGTTTTAAAATAACCAAGTAGAATATTAATGTCAGCATCAGAAATTGTTTTCGCAGGATTGTATTTGAATGCGCGAATAAAACCAACTGCTTCAGAAAGGTTATGGTTAAATGTAGCCTGAGCTGCGATATTTGTTTTAGCACCTTTTACATAAGTAATGAAACGTGCAGCGCAAACTTTTTCCCAGGTTCTTAATACTATATTTCTCGCTTCGTCACGACCTGCATTATCTTTATTGGTGATTGCTGCACGGCCTTTTAACCAGGCATTCATAATAGTTGTATTAACTGCGGTACCGCCTCCAATAACCAATGCATTGCTAACTGAATTACAATAACTCCCCCAGTTTTTTAATCCTGTTGTGTTGGTTGGAAAATCAATTGGAACACCAAAGTATCCAAACGCTTCGTCCCATGCGCGTTCCTGTGCTGTTGTTCCGCCTGAAACAGTAATATTATCAAAGCCGTTTATGTTGTCGAGTAAAGTTGTGCCCTGGTAATAAAACACTGATCCCATAATTCCTTTTTCTACATATTCTTTGTACTCAAATCCTGCAGTGTCAACAAGAATATAACGTGTGCCCGAAATTAATTTACCTGCAACACCATTAGAAGCAGTTACAGTAGCAGGGCTCGCAGAAGCAACCACACTTGCAACTGCTGCATCCATAAAATTAGCTTCCAGTTCCGCTTGCGCATTAAAAGCATTAGCTGTTTTGTCTTTTAATTGTATGCCGCTTGTATTAAGTGACCCGGTAGTAAACTGGCTGTTTATATTGGCGTACATGTCTTTTAATTTTTGTCCGTCAAGTGTAGGGTGAGCCGAAACTGTATGTGTGATTCTGATATAAGTGGTAATTTCTCCTAACATAGCAATACGCTGTGTTGAAGTAGTAAAATCAGCCGATGCAAAATTATAGGTTGTTGGAACGGTGTAACTTGGTGTCGAAGGTTCCGGAGTAACAGGGTCATCTTGTTTTTTACAAGAGGAAGTAAATAGAACTGCTGAAATCGCCAATGCGTTAAGTAATGTAATTCTGCTTTTCATAAGTGTTAGTTGATGTTGTTTAAGAATGAAGATTTTTTAATTATAGAATAAACTCTGGTCATGTTGGAATCAATTTTAAGATCGAGCATTTCGAGATAGTACTTAGTGCGTGCATCTTTTAATTTAGACTCACCAGAATTTTTTGCTGCGCTTTGGTTTTTCTCTTTTGCCATAGTTAATTAGATTGATTCTAAATTACATGACAAATGTATGTGGCTGAAGGTATTAGAGCAATACCAACATATGGGTATTTTGCGAAAATTGATTTAAACAGCTTTTTTATTCGCGCGCATCATTTCACCAAAATTTTGTTTTTTGCACATCGCGTTTACTGTTTGTGCAATTCGTTTTGCTTTTGTTTCATCTGTCTTTGCGCTTTCTATCCATTTGGAAAAATAATTCTGATGTGACTTCGCCAATGAAGTAAAAAAGTTTTTTGCATCGGGTTCATCTGCCAGACAATTCATCAAATCCTGGTTTAGTTTTAATGAACGTTTATCAACTTCAATTTCGACAACTAACATAGCACCAACATTTTTTCTAATACCTTTTCTTAGTGTGGCGTTCATTGGTAAAATGAAGGAACCTTCGCCCATTGGAAGCAGAGCAACCTTTTCAATTTTATAATTATCGAGCTTGCCTTTTACCCTGAAAGATTTTTTATTTTCGGGACAAAGTTTTTGAGCAATGTCGGCTGGTATTTCTATATACGACCAACCGGTTTTTTCACCCTTTTTATTGAACTTTAATATTATTGTTTTGAACTTGACCAAGAGTTTTATTTTTTCAGGGATTGGGGCGTTTGATAATGAACCAACATTGGTAGTGAATAAGGAGAAGCAACTTATGTATATATTCAAACTAATCGCTAAAAACAAAGTAATAGGCCTGTTGTATAAAAAAAGTGAGACAAAGATGCAACTTTTGCTTAAAAATTGGTATCTTAATATATAATAGCTATTTAACAAGTAAACTTTATTGTTTCCCCGCAATGAGTAGGATACTACTTTCCTTTTTACTTTTTACCTCCTCCATAGTTTACTCTCAGGTTATAATTAATCCGTTTGCTAATATTTGTGCAAACATAAATCCTTTTAAATTAAGCAATGGTATCCCCGCAGGTGGAACATATTCAGGAACAGGTGTTGCGTCGGGTTATTTCTATCCTGCAGTTGCCGGTGTGGGCACTCATACAATTACCTATACTTTAGGGGGTGTATCTGCAAATACTACAATTACAGTTGATCCTTCGCCAAACGTAATGGTTTATGTAGATCATACTTATTGCGGTAATGTTATTAAGGCTAAAGCTAAAAGTGGGATAAAGGGGGTAAAGAAAGATGACGATAAGGACACTTGCTCCTTATACGATTGGTATGATGTTGAAAATGGAATGACCAGAACCGGTATTTTATCGGTATGTTCAGGTGGAATCAATGCTTATTCTGTTACACCCGGTGCGGGATATACTTATTCATGGAAAATAGCAGGTGGTACTGTAACTGCGGGGCAGGGAACATCAAATGCCACTGTTACATGGGGGGCTCCAACAACCTTAGGCCAGATAAAAATTTTTGTTACCAATTCATATGGATGTGTCGATTCATCAAAAATATGTGTTGAAGTAGTTCCTTCGCCTGTTGCCAACTTTACCGGTAATAATGTTTGTTTAAATATCCCTACACAGTTTAATAATTTATCTACGGGTGCAGTAAGTTATCTCTGGAATTTTGGTGATGGAACTTTTTCAAATCAGTTTAGTCCAACCCACACTTATTCTGCTGGAGGAACATATACGGTTACATTAACTGCAACCAACGAATGCGGATGTACTTCAAAATATACGCAGGTAGTCACGGTGGATAATCTCCCTGGTGCAAGAATTATTTGTCCATCTACAGCTTGTTTTGGTGATACGGTTACCTATTATACTGATGCAATTTGCGGAACATATAATTGGGGTATAAGTGGAGGTTCTATTGTATATGGACAAAATACTACAAGGATACTGGTGAAGTGGGGTAGTGGGCCCTCTGGTACGGTCACGCTCAATTTTTCAGGATGTACTCCTGCACATTGCACTACGCCTACAACAATTACAGTTCCAATTATTCAACCAAACCCTCCAATTGTGGGGCCAACTGTTGCTTGTGACGATGATGTAAAGGCTTACAGTCTTCCCATTTGGCCCGGTGCGGTTTATTCCTGGAGCGTTGTGCCTGCAACGTCCGGTGTTATATTTAGCGGACAGCACACGAACGCAGCACAAATCCAATGGTTGAATGGCGCCGTTACTCCTAACCCCCAAATTGTCGTTACAATAGGAAGTCCGTTTATTGGTTGTACTGTTACTGCGACTTATAATGTTCTTGTTAAACCATATTATGAGGTTAATGGGACAGTTGGTATTTGTAAGGGATCAACCACTACTTATACTGCAACACCGGGATCTAATTTTAACTGGGCTGCAAGTGGAGCCGGTAACGTTGTTAGTTCAGGCCAGGGTACAAGTGTTGCCGGGATTACATGGAATGCGCCTGCGGGGTCTTATACAATAACAACTACTCCTGTGGTTGCGGGAGTTTATTGTAATACGGTTATTACTACAGCGGTTACAGTATATGATGTTAATCCTGTTGATTCCATTGACGGTCCTAAATATATTTGTCCCGGTTCAACCTATGTTTATTATGCCAGAATAAATCCATGGATCGGAGGAACTTTTACATGGAGTGTTACCAATGGTACTTTATCTGCCACAAGCGGATCGCAGGTAAGCGTTACCTGGGGAGCCTCCGGCCCTTATACTGTTACTGTTCGTCACAATTACCAGGGATGTGTCTCTACACCCAAAACACTCACGGCCACCAGTATTATTGGTAACGCTCCTGTAATTACGGGTAGTGTTACAACTTGTGCGGGCAATAATCAAACGTTTACTTACAGTGTTCCTAACCTGGCTAACTCAGCGGGAGGGGGAGTCACTTATTCATGGAGTATTTCGCCAGCATCTGCCGGGAATATAACATCAGGCCAAGGTACAAGACTTATCAATGTTGTATACAATACTTCCGCTATAGGTACTGCTACAATAAATCTTTCCATTGGTATGTGTTCAACGGTAATCAATTCTTCATTAACTGTAAATATTTTGCCTACACCGTCACCTGGTATTGTATCACCAATCTTATGTCCGGATTCTTTTGCAATACTTAACTCTAATGCTGTATGGTCGGCATATCGATGGTCGACCGGTGGTACTGCAATTTCTACAAAGTTTACACCTACCGCCGGGGCATTATGGCCTTCGCAATTCGTGGTTTCACTTATTGTTACAGCTCCTAATGGATGTACTGGTTCAACATCTACTACTATAGCTATTCAAAGGCAACCTGCGGCAGCAGTTACTTCCGATAAGTTTAGTATTATTTGTATCGGTAATCCTATTAGTCTAAATCTTAGTGCACCGGTTGGACAGGGTTTTTCTTTTTTGTGGTATAAAAATGGAGTTTCTACCGGAGTGACAACGAGCACACTCGCGGTTAATTCCATTGGTACTTATTCCGTGATTGTTACTAATACATGGGGTT
The DNA here is from genome assembly GCA_964593555.1 of uncultured Bacteroidia bacterium. Taxonomy (GTDB): domain Bacteria; phylum Bacteroidota; class Bacteroidia; order JAFLBG01; family JAFLBG01; genus CAZQIC01. The sequence goes on from CAZQIC010000001.1 coordinate 123,620, forward strand.
GTACTAATGTCGGTGTTTTAAAAGTTGATACCACTTCAAATTGTATTCATTTACCTGGAAGTGGTGCTCCCGGTGCTGCAGGTGGCGGAG
>CAZQIC010000002.1:0-28966 GCA_964593555.1 uncultured Bacteroidia bacterium
ATCATTGCTAAACGATCTATTCCAATACCCATGCCAGATGTAGGTGGCATACCGTATTCAAGAGCACGCAAAAAATCATTGTCAATAAACATCGCTTCATCATCACCTTTTTGTGATAGTTTTAATTGTTCTTCGAAACGCGAACGTTGATCAAGAGGATCATTCAATTCACTATAAGCATTTGCTAATTCTTTACCATTTACCATTAGCTCAAAACGTTCGACAAGTCCCTCTTTGCTGCGATGCCTTTTACACAATGGTGACATTTCAACTGGATAATCTATTATAAAAGTTGGCTGAATATAATTGCCTTCGCACTTCGCACCAAATATTTCGTCAACGAGTTTTCCTTTACCCATACTGGCTTCTGTATGAATGCCAAGATCCTTACAAACTTTTCTCAATGCTTCTTCATCCATTCCGGCTATATCCACTCCTGTATGTTCTTTAATTGCATCGTACATAGTAATACGCTTGAACGGGCGTTGAAAATCGATTACTTTATCACCCAATTTTACTTTGGTATCATTATACAGATCGAGTGCAACCTTTTCAATCATCTCTTCTGTAAACTCCATCATCCAATTATAGTCTTTGTACGCAACATATATTTCCATTACTGTGAATTCCGGATTATGCGTGCGATCCATCCCCTCATTACGAAAATCTTTTGCAAATTCATATACTCCGTCAAACCCTCCTACAATAAGGCGTTTCAAATAAAGTTCGTTGGCTATGCGCAAATACAAAGTAGTATCTAATGTATTATGATGCGTGGTAAAGGGTCTTGCAGCAGCTCCACCTGGAATGGGTTGTAAAATAGGTGTCTCCACTTCAAGGTAACCTTTTCCATTCATAAAACTGCGCATGGAACTTACAAGCTGGCTGCGTTTTGTAAATACTTCTCTTACACCCGGATTTACAATCAAATCAACATATCGCTGGCGATAACGCTGTTCAGGATCGGTAAAAGCATCATGTACATTTCCTGCCTCGTCTAATTTGGCAATAGGAATTGGCTTTAATGATTTAGATAATAATTTAATTGAAGTAGCATGAATAGAAATTTCACCCACTTTGGTTGTAAATACATATCCTTTTATCCCGACAATATCTCCTATGTCCAACAATTTTTTAAACACAGCATCGTACAAAGATTTATCTTCCCCCGGACAAATATCATCGCGGCGAATATACAATTGAATGCGCCCTGTACTATCCTGTAAACTCGCGAAACAGGCTTTTCCCATATCGCGCACAGTCATAATACGACCTGCGATACTAACATTTTTAAAATTTAATTTATCGCGCTCATAACTAGCATGAATTTCTTTTGCAGAAGTATTTACTTCATACAATTCGGCAGGATAAGGATCAATCCCCAGCTTTTTTATTTCTTCAAGTGAGTTTCTCCTTTGAATTTCCTGTTCGCTTAATGCTTCACTCATATAGTTATTATTTATACAAATATATATAAACCAAGGCCGATTACAGACGAATTCCTATCACCAAAATATCATCGATCTGTTCAACATCTCCCGTCCATGTCGTTAATGTATCCTTTATGGTCTTATATTGTTCTTTCATAGAGAGTTTACAAATGCCAATGAGCAGCTCCTGCAATCTTTTGCTGGTATATTTTTTACCTCTTTCTCCACCAAACTGATCTACATACCCGTCGGAGAAAATATAAACCGTATCTCCTTTTTCTAACTGCACTTTATGATTCGTAAAAGTTGTTTTTTCTTCGAATTGCATTCCGCCAATGCTTAACTTATCTCCTTTTATTTCCTCGAATGTTCCATTGTTTTTTATGATATACAAAGGTCGGCGCGCTCCTGCATATTGTACCACCCGATTATTTTTATCAATAGAACAAAACGCAAGATCCATTCCATCTTTTGATTCCATAGTTTCTCTGTCCTGCTTTAATGCCTTGCGAACCTCATCATTTAAGTTGCCAAGAATTAATGCAGGTTCGGTAACTTTTTGTTTGTTGATGATTTCATTCAACAATGTATTACCGATCATGCTCATGAACGCTCCGGGAACACCATGACCCGTACAATCAACGGCCGCAATATAAGTCGCTTCTTCTTTTATATTGAACCAATAAAAATCTCCGCTCACTACATCACGCGGCTTAAAAAATATAAATGAATCAGGCAATACTTTCTTCAGATCTTCATGCAATGGCAAAATTGCATCCTGTATTTGTTTGGCGTATTGAATACTGTCCTTTATATCCTGGTACGCATATGAAAGCTTATTGTGCGCAACAGTTAACTCTTTTGTTCTTTCATCTACCTTTTCTTCCAAAACCCTTTTTTCTTTTTCAAGCCTTGCAGTTCGCCAATTAATAAAACCAATTATAGATACTATTGCTAAAATGGATGCTAAACTATAAAACCACCATGTACGCCAGAATGGAGGACTAATTGTAAAACTATATGAGACCTCATCTTCACTCCAATAACCATCACTGTTAACTGCTTTCACTTTAAAAGTGTAATCGCCAGGAGGAATATTGGAGTACACTGCCTCATTGGTATTTATTTGTGGAGACCAATTCTTGTCAAAATTTTCAAGAATATATGTGTACTTAACATTGTTAGTAGTGAGTGCCTGGAAATTAAACGTAAGGTGATTGTTTTTATACGATAAATCTAAATTCAATGGCAGATGAGTTTTCGCATCAATACTATCCGAATACGTTGGCCAATCAACATCCTGATAAAAAAGTTTTATATCGGTTAAAGCCAATTTCGGCGGAATTTTATTTTCAAAATCGTATGCAGGATTATATCTAGACAGTCCATTGGCTGTAGCGATCCATAATATATTTTCATTGTCCACCATCATTCCATTATGAGCAATTTCAGTTGATCTAAAACCATCATACTCTCCATAGTATCGTATTGAATTTGGCTGGCCGCTGTTTGAAAACCCTATTCTATTTACGCCTTTATCTGTTCCAACCCATAAATTGTTTTTATCATCAACAAGCAATGCATTTATCAAGTCTGAACATAGTCCTTGCTCAACTGAAATGGATGAAAATGATTTACCATCAAAACAAACAACCCCCCCTTCTGCAGTTCCAAAAAACAAATTCCCTTTTTCGTTTTCACAAATGGCCCAAACAGTGTTGTCGGTCAGACCATCCTTCTTACTATATGTCTTTATATTTTTTCCATCGTACCTCACAAGTCCTTCTTGAAAAGTTCCAAACCAGACGTCTCCCTTACTATCAGCAAAGCTTGTTAAAAAATTATTTCCTGGCATTCCGTTACTTGAGCCAAATGCTTTTATACTATCATTAAAAAATTTAAAAACACCTCCGCCAAATGTAGAAATCCAAATTGCTCCAGTTTTATCCCCTGTAATATTGGTTATTGTTTGATTTGATATTTTTTTTATCAATTCCGAATATCCTTTACTAACCAGTGGAGGCGAATTAATATGTTTTAACACAGCCAAACCAGATGATTCTTTCCCTAACCAAATATTTTCATTTTTATCAATATATAATCCTGTTATAACACCATCAGAAAGAAGTTTATCATTTTTTAAACGATCAATTCCTTCAATATCCAATTTATTAACCCCCATTCCATTTGTTCCAATCAAATACTCTCCACTTTTTAGCTGCTTGACCAAGGTGACCTTATTGCTTGACAAACCATCTCTTTCTGTAAATGTTACAATTGCCTCATTTTTCAAAACACACAATCCAGATCCCGCAGTGCCTATCCATAGATTTCCTTCATAATCTGTACTTAATGATTGTATTATATTACTTGACAGGCCCTCATTTTCCGAATAAAAAAAGACATTAGATCGATCGTATTTTACAACTCCGTACGAGGTTCCAATCCATATATTCTCCCTGTTGTCTTCAACTATATCACCAATAAAATCTCCGGAAATTTCAGTTGAAATAAAAAAGGGTTCTATCTTGTCATTGACCATCCTATAGACTCCAATTGAAGTTGTACCCATCCAAAGGACACCCTTACCATCAAAACACAATGAAAAAACTCCAGTATTATCCAGCGCGCCTCCTCCATCATAAAAATGAAACCTCTTTCCATCAAATTTACAAACACCCTTATTTTTACTCCCAAACCATATGTTACCATTTTTATCTTCAGCAGCAGAAAGAAATTTGCTTGTTGTAAGACCATTTTGCTCATTATAATTTAAAAATCTTTTACCATCATATTTATAAATACCGTTGCCCTCCGTGGGTATCCAAATATTTCCTTTAGAATCACAAATAATTGAAAAAATATCAAGGTTATCTAAGCCATCTTTTTTATCAAATATCATAAAGTGGCTTCCATCGAATTTAACAAGCGCTGTTCCAAAAACGCTAAACCAAATGTTCCCCTGCTTATCTTCACATACTGCGGTTATATTATTGCCAGGCAAACCATTTTTTACGGTATAATTAAAAAATGTTTTTCCATTGAACTTACTCAAACCGCCTTCTGTGGCAATCCACAAAAAACCTTGCTTATCCTGAATTATATTTGGCACAATTGAATTGGACAAACCATTTTTTGTAGAAAAAACACGAATGTTGCTTTGTTGTCCGCAAAGAAACAGAGGGATAAATAAAAAAATGAAAAGCGTCTTTTGAAATTGTCTAATCATGAAAAAAATTTGTCCGGACCATACCGCCCGGACAAATTTAAAACAAATTAATGACTACTTAATTTTAATTGAGTATAAGCTTTTTCACAAGCTTATTGCCCTGATCATTGGAAATAATAACGGTATATATCCCCCTTGCAAAATTGGAAATATCCAATTGCTTGGTTTGTACATTCCCTAAACTATTTTGCCTTAAATTATCTGAAACCACCAGCTGACCCATTGAATTATATATTTCCACTGCAAATTCTCCGGCACCAGATGGATACTGTATAGAGACAATTCCTTTGGTAGGATTTGGGTAAATTTCTACAGCTTTTGCATCGAAAATATTTTTAATTCCATTCGAAACCGTAGCCATCCCTCCTTTAGCATTAGACCTTGTTGTGCTAATTGTAGCTTCTGTAGGACTGCAACTCACACCCCAATTGGTCTCCAATACATATCCCAAATTATTTGATACAGGAGGATTCAAATCTGTATATGCAATGTTTGAACCAGCGGTAGAGTCAATAAGGATAAAATTACCTGTACCAAAACTGTCCCTGTAAATTCTATAAAAATTAACAGCAGCGCCTTCATATAAATTCCAGGTAAGATTAACTTCTCCGGAAGTACCAATATTTGCCTGTAATAAAATTGTCTTGTGATAAGCACTCATGTTCCATTCGTTACCACATGTATCAATTACAGAAATTTTATACCTGTGCGATGTAACATTAGGGTTAGCTGCAGGTAGATGTGTATTATCATCATATGCACTTAAGCTATCATATGGAACCGAAGCGATATGCACAAAAGAAGAAGTTATCTCCCTGTATATTCTAAAACTGTCGATATCATTTGTAATTGGTTTTTCCCAAACTACTCTATTGAAAGTTGACGATGTATCAACAGTTACCAAACAAATTGGAATATTCGGTACGGTATAAACATTTATCGGCAGGGTTGATGTTGAACCGTTTCCACAGCCATTTACGCCTTTAACAGTTACGTTACCAGAAGAAGAGATTAGCGAATAGTCGATACTTATACTGTTGGTACTATCACCAGAAACAATGGTAACACCGGAAGGCAGTGTCCATAAATAATATGAAGCATTATTTACAAATCCTACAGAGTAACTTACTCCGGTTGGCAACGGACACAAAACAATATTTGCCTGGCCGGAAATTGCACCGGCAGCATCAGGCAATGGATTAACTGTTATACTTACTTCCGAAGAATCACCGTTACCACAAGAATTGTTTCCGTATACTTTTACTGCACCGGAGTTTGCGCCTGTAAAATCAACTGTTATTGAATTTGTTCCTGATCCGTTTGTAATAATTGCACCAGGAGGAACACTCCAAATATGAGTTACTGCATTTGCAATGGAAGTAACCGAATATGTAATGCCGGACACTCCTTCACAAACTGTGGTTGAACCAGTTATAACACCTGCTGCGCTTGGCAACGGACTAACCGTAACCGGATATGCAGTAGAAGCGGTTCCGCTTCCGCACGTATTTGTTCCTTTAACAGTAATGTTACCGGATAAAGCACCAAGACCATAGTCAACATAAATAGAATCTGTGCCGGATCCGATTCCTATGTTGGCACCAGTTGGCAAGGTCCAGGTATATGAAGTTGCATTACTAACCAGCGCCACCGTATAAAGAACACCTGTTTGTCCTTGACATACTGTTGAAAGCGCACCGGTAATACCTCCAGCCGCCGAAGGAAGCGGTAAAATATTTACGAACCCTGATTTTACTTCTGGATCCGATGCTAAAAATCCATCCACAACTGTTAATGAAACTGTTTTTAATCCCGATGTAGCATAAGTTACTGTATGTGGCCCCTGTCCTGTAGCTGTGGCAGGCGTTGCACCAGAACCAAAGTTCCAGCTCCAGCTAACTATCACCGTTCCTGAAGAAACAGATGCATCAGTATACGTAACTGAAGGACTTGCATTTATACATTGCGTTGTATTCGATGTCGTTGTAAAATCTGCTGTTAAAGGACAATTTTTTCTCCTAATTCCTAACTCACTATATGTTGAAGGACAATTCCCATTGCTGATGGTCCATCTAACGCGAGCGGTATCATTCACATTAAAACCGCTTATAGTAGAAGTGGCATTATTAAGATTAGATATTGTTATTGCTCCATTTGATCTGTATATATATGACCAAAGTCCTGTTCCAACTGTCGCAGTATTACCAGTTAAGTTTGTAAGCCCCGGGCAAATCAGCTGACTGCCTCCAACACTTGCAGCGGTAGGGGTACGATCAACAGTAATTGTAAATGTTCTAACAATTGTATTGTTATTGGAAGCCCCATCATCAATAGTAACTGTAATTACAGCCGTACCATAAGCACCGTTGACAGGTGTATAACTTAGTGTCCCTGTAGTTAACGGGCTGGTATAATTTACGGTTGGGTTTGGAATTAAATTAGTGTTATTAGAGAGTGCTGTAACAACAAGTGTCTGCGACTCGCCACCTGAACCTGAAGTTATTCCGGAAAGATTAACTGTTTGCATACTTGAATTCTGGCAGACTGATGTAGGATTTGAAATAGCCGTAAGTGTTGGCGGCATATTAAGTGTAGTCTTCGTTCCAGTGAGATAGCTGGATGTCATATAATTCAACTGACAGGCAACTGAGCCGTTGTATTCAACAACACCAAACGCGTATGTTGTGTTGGATTGTAATCCTGTTACGGTAACACTTGTTCCATTTCCATTATAAACAACATAGTTGCCACCGCCTAAATGCGTCCCGCTTCCATATATACTGTTTGCAGAATAATTAACCCCATCAAAAGGCGGCTGAGTTACAGGAGAAGAAAGGGGTTTTACTATTACTACTCTGTTGCTGCCTGCACCAATATTCCAGCTAACTGTTATTGAACCCGTGGTAACACCACTAAAGATCATATTCGTCGCAGCACTATTAGGTTCCGGAGAAAGTGGATTAATTGTATTTTGCAATACACAAACGTTTGAATTAGCTGTACCAGTTACTATGTCAGGCTTTCCATCTGAATTCAAATCGCCCCCGGATATAAAACGAGGTGTAGTATTTGAACCCATTGACAAATCGGAATATGCACTGAATGACATACTGCCGTTGTTTTTGAAAACAGAGACCGCACTTATGGAAGTGTTGTACCCCGTAACGATATCTGTCCTTGATGTACCGTCGCCGTCAACATCCACTAAAATAAGTTCTTCTGGCGATCTTCCTACCGGAACACTTAAGCTGGTAGTTGTGCTAAATGATGAAGTATTAATGGTGCCCGATGTGGAATTTTTAAACACCCTCAGCGCATTTGCTCCTGCAGATGCAACAATATCCGGCTTATTATCATTATCCAAATCACCTATGGCAATTCCCATTGAGCCGCTGACCATTGCAAAATCAATATACGTATTCATACTAATATTGCCTGTTGTGCTGGTATTTTTTAAGACAGCTATTTTTGATGCTCCATAACATGCAACCGCAATATCAACCTTACCATCAGCATCTAAATCGCTTACAGCTGTTTTCCATGGATAAACATTAGTTCCAGCCGTACCAATGATAAAACTTTTCCTTTGAGCAAAATCAATAGATCCCATAGAGCTGATATTCCTGATGATCGAGATAGAATCTCCTGAGGGATACCCAACAACAATGTCCGTCTTACCATCCTTATCTATATCCGCCGGGCTTATTGACCAGGGATAAGATTTTGATATAATATCTACTCTTGTTGCAAAAGAAACAGATCCTAACGTACTCGTGTTTCTAAAAAAAGATATGATCCCATAACCAAGGCCTGCACTTGTATAGTTTGTAACAGCTATATCCTTCTTTCCATCACCGTCAAAATCGGCCACAGCAAGGCCTATAGGCGGGGAATTGGTGGCAAAATCTGACTTGGTTGCAAAAGCGATATTGCTTGTACTTAAATTTCTGTATACACTAATTTTACTCGCAATGAAATTGGCGGTTATTACTTCCGGCTTTCCATCGCCATCAATATCACCAACAACATTTCCATAGCTTTGAACATCTCCCGCAAGTACTGTTGGTGTAGAGTAAGAAATTGTTCCGGCACAAGATGACGTAACAATAAATGGAGAAGCCGAATATGCCATCATTGAATTTACACTTACTGATATTGGTACGTAATTGGCGCCAGCCGGAGCTATAACAACCAACTGAGTAGGCGATGCACTGGAAACGCTGGCCTGGGTTGCTCCAAAATAAACGATGTTATCTGTTGTGGTACTGCTAAAATTTGTTCCGTTTATGGTAACAAGGGTACCGAGTGTTCCTGAAGTCGCAGCAAATGAAGTTATGGTTGGAATGGCTGCCGAAGAAGTCGAAAAATCATCCGTTGCATATTGATTCGTAAAATAATTTTCTGCATTTCCATATGTACCATTGTATTCGTAAACAGAAACATTATAACTTGTGTTAGGCGAAAGGCCCGTAATGTTTAATGAATTTCCGGAACCGTTATAAACAGTATAATATCCGTTTCCGATTTGAGTACCATTCTGAAAAATAGTATTGGCTGTATAAGGACTAAGATCAACAGGAGTGTTTACGCCAGACCCAGCATGTATCCATCCGCTTAAATTAGCAAATGATGTTGCTGCAGTAGTTGAAGCAAAATTAGTAAGTGTGCCATTCATTCCGGGATATAGTATAGCAGAACTAACTGCAGTGGATGATGAAGTATAACCATCATCAAACTTCCAATATCCTATCAAACTCGATTCGTTCCCGTTAAGGTTTTTATTCATGTTCGCCTGTATCTGGGGCTGAGTTAAAGCATAATTCCAGATTTGAGCATCATCAATCTTTCCATTGAAATAGCTTCCTCCTGAAACAAAACCCATCATTATGTTTTGCGTGGTGGTGCATGTTGTTGGTGTTCCCACCCATGATACTGTACTCCTTAACACGCCATCAACATATATCTTTCCACCACTGTTATCAACCACATAAGCAACATGATGCCAAAGTCCATCGTTTATCTTGCCCCCATTATTTACAGAGTTTGTCCAAACATAATTGGAGCTGTTTGCAAAATATCCTGCATGTACATTTCCATTATCAACATAAATTTCATATCCATTCCAGCTGTTCAAAACATACTTTCCAATAATACCATTCCATCCACTAGCACCTTGTAGAGTTTTAACCCATGTACAAACTGTTAAAGGCAATACATTTTGAGAACTATTATGTGGAACACTCACATAATCATTCGATCCATCGAAAGAAATAGCCGTTTGTTTTCTTCCTGGTTTAACCGCAACTACCCTGTTTGCACCAGTGCCGCTTGTCCAGCTTACAGTAAGAGAGTTAGTAGATATTCCCGAGAACTGTATAGCAGTCGATTCAAAATTTGGCTCTATTCTTTGTGTTTGTTGCGCTCCTGTTAAATAACTGCTCGTTAAATAATTATATGTTGCCACACTCGTTCCGTTATATTCATACACTGTAAATGCATACATTGTTTGTGCAGAAAGGCCGGTAACTGTTACATAATTGTCTGTTCCGTTATAAACTACATAAGCACCTGTAGCACCGATCTGTGATCCGCTTCCAAAAGTTGAACTTGCCGTGTATCCCGTAAAATCACTTGGTGTATGGGTATTTGTTGAAGCGGCTTTTGCTGTCACAATTCTTTTAACGCCATTTCCATTTTGCCAATTTACTGTTATAGAATTGTTAGTGACCTGTGTAAATGCAAGTGTTGACGCCGATACAGTGGGCTCTGCGGCTTGAGTATAAAATGAAAATGTCGCATAGCCGCTGGTTCGATAATTCTGAGCGCCAGACAATCCATTATATTCAAAAACTGCTATTGAATATTGCGTCTCCGGTGTTAAGCCAAATATCGTTAAGCCTGAACCTGTACTGGAATAGACAACATAGGCTCCTGAACCCAAATCAGTTCCAATTCCATAGGTAGAACTGCTTGAATAGGCAGTGCCATCAACAGGAAGAATAAAATTTGTTGAAGCTGCCCTAACCGAAACAATGCGTCGTGCTCCGCTACCACTTGCCCATGAAACGTATGCTGTTGTAGGCGCAATACTTGTCACTGTAAGCGTACTTGCTGAAGTTGTTGGCTCAGAATCTAATGTATATTGAAAAACGTTGGGGTATGAACTTGTTAAATACTCGTTCCTGAACTGAAATGCATCAAACTCATACTCAAATATAGTAACACGATAAGAAGTGCCAATAGCAAGCCCGGTAACGGTAACAGAGTTCAATCCTCCGTTATAAACAACATAATTAGAGCTGCCAAGATTATAGCCCGAACCATAAACAGTACTTGGGGTATAAATCGTATTGCCGTTTGCAGGAAAAGCAACTGAGTTGCCCGATGGCCTCACTACTACAATGGCGGTTGTCCCATTACCACTAGTCCAATTTACCCTGAAAGAAGTTGTTGTTAAATTCGTAAAAGTGACATTGCTTGCGGCAACCGTTGGGGTCGCATTACTTGTTGATGTAATTCCAAGTATTGTTAAAAGCAGAATTAAAGTAAAAAAATTTTTCATTCGTAAGGGTTTAAAAGCCCGCAAAGATAGGCTTTTTGGGCAATTTCTTATTAACTAATAATTAACAATAAGATCGCATAAAAACCGTTTATTTATATGTTTTGCTTACTTTTACAAAATGATGAATGAATTGATAGCTGGTTTTTCGAAACAACTTGCAGAAGCAATACAAATTGGAGAAAAAAGCCATCTCAAAAAACATGATTCCGTTATTCAAAATGTACTGATCTCCGGACTTGGAGGCTCTGGCATCGGAGGAACTATCGTTTCACAAATCACGGCGAAAGAAGCAACATTACCAATCTCAGTTTCAAAAGGATATTTTTTGCCAGCACACGTAAACAACAATACGCTTGTAATTATCTCCTCATATTCAGGGAACACCGAAGAAACCATTCAGACACTTGATGAGGCCTTAAGCAAAAAGGCAAAAATTGTTTGTATTACATCGGGTGGTAAAATTGCCGATACAGCAAAAAAGCATAATCTCGATTTAATTATAATTCCCGGAGAAATGCCTCCCAGGTCTTGTCTTGGATTTTCCATGACACAGTTATTTTTTATTCTTAATTTTTTCCAGGTCATTCCTGAAAATTTTAAGAATGATTTAAAAAGCGCGATCACCCTCATTGATACTGATGAAAAAAATATAACATCACTGGCAAAAGAGATTGCACAAAAACTTGCAGGAAAGATCCCGGTAATTTATGCCACTACATATAAGGAAGGAATTGCAGTGCGCCTGCGCCAGCAAATAAATGAAAATGCTAAGATGCTTTGCTGGCATCATGTTTTTCCTGAAATGAATCACAATGAACTCGTGGGATGGAGAGAAAAAAATGAAAACCTCGCTGTAATATTGTTTCGCGACAGCAACGATTATTCAAGGAACAATACCCGTTTTGATATTTGCAAAGACGTGATCTCAAAATACACATCAACTCTTATCGAGATCAACGCAAAAGGAAATTCAGATATTGAAAAAGCAATATACCTTATACACCTCGGCGACTGGATGTCGAGTTTTCTTGCTGAGATAAAGGGCATTGACGCTACCGAAGTGAAGATCATCGATCACCTTAAGTCTGAATTAGCGAAACGCTAATTTGTAATTTTTATATTCATGCAGCCTGTTGTTTTTCATGACCTGGGAATTATCGATTACAAAGAAGCTTGGGATTACCAGGAAAAGATTTTCAAAAAAGTTGTTGAGCAAAAATTAAACAACAGGGAAACTAAGAATCAAGAACAAACTCAAAGCCATCTTATTTTTTGTGAGCACCCCCATGTTTTTACATTGGGTAAAAGCGGTTCCGAAAATAATTTATTGATCAATGAATCGCAGCTCAAAGAAAAACAAGCAACGTATTATAAGATAAACCGCGGCGGAGATATTACTTATCACGGGCCCGGACAATTAGTTGGTTATCCTATTTTCGATCTCGATAATTTTTTTACTGATATACATAAATACCTTCGCTTTCTTGAAGAAGTTACTATTTTAACACTTGACGAATATGGGATCAAAGGCGAGCGCATAGAGGGCCTTACGGGAGTTTGGCTGGATGCGAAAAATCCTGCGAAGACCAGGAAAATATGTGCACTTGGAGTACATGCCAGCAGATGGGTTACCATGCATGGCTTTGCATTTAATATTAATACCGATATAAATTATTTCAACAACATTATACCTTGTGGAATTACAGACAAGGCAGTAACTTCCTTAGATATTGAGCTAAATAGAAAAGTTGATATGGCTGAAGTAAAAGAAAAAATGAAAAAGCATTTTTCTGAACTTTTTGAAATTGAGTTGGTGTGACAACACAATAACAATGACACACAGGGTAAAAATATTTATTAAGCTTGCTCCCTTAATACTAATTCTCTTAATAACTGTTCTTAATAAAAAAATGCCAGGGCAAAATTCCTATAAAACAAAATTTAACAAGACAGATTGGTTTTATAGAGTAAATGACACTTTAAACTTTCCAGATACAATTCAACTTATCAAAAGAATAAATTTTGTTGCAAAATTCACCAAGACCTCTCTTAATGAAAATTTCATGAACTATGAGACTGAGGATGAAGTAAAATATTTAAATAGCCGACATTTTGGCAATTTGCAATTTAATTATCGCAACAAGTTATTCTTCTATTCTATTAAAAACGGCTCTCTGGACAAAGTCTCCATAAAATGGAAATATAAAACAAGGAAAAATATGTTAACTATTACAACTCAAGGTACATTGTATGACTTTGAAATAATCAATAAAGAGACTATTAGAATACCACTCGAACAAGGAAATAAAACTGTAGATGCGGAAACAATTTTGATCACTTTGGTTAAACGGAAAGTAAAAACAGTTCCGACAAAATAATAGTTACTCCCATTCGGAGTAGCATTTGCTACGTCGCACATAAATGGTAGCCTGTGGCAATTATAAGCCGCTTAGCAGGATATGTCACTCCTACGGAGTTTCATTTTTTTATTAGTGATTTTTACCAAGATGTCGCTCCTATGGAGCTTGCTCATAATTCTTTTAAACTAAACTTTCAAGTAGGCTACTTAATAGAGTCCCGTAGGGACGAAATCTTGGTAGAAAACGAATTAGCTAAAAAATTAAAACCCCGGCGGGGTGACATTGCTACGTTACGCTCCGCAGGATATGTTATCCTGCGGAAAAATTCCCAGTAGTTGCGAAGCTGTGCTTCGTGAAAATTATTTGTAGGCAATGTGCCTACTAAGCAAAGCTTGCAGGTACCTAGTTTCAAATAAAAAACCTATTCTCATGCAATAAATCTCCCACCCCTATTCGTGAAAAGTTTAGCTATAACTTGTACCTTTGAACTTTGAACTAAATAATTGAACCCTTTTAAAAAACTCGCAGGCCAAACTGCCATATACGGTATCCCTACCATAGTAGGGCGTTTACTTAATTACCTGTTGGTTCCTCTTTATACTTACAATTTTACAACCGATGCATTTGGAGTTTTTACCGAGATGTATGCATACGTTTCTTTTTTACTTATCGTACTTACTTACGGAATGGAAACCGCCTTGTTTAATTTTTCAAGACTGGAGGAAAACAAAGAAAAAGTATACAGCACCATTCTTATTTCAGTAATTGTAAGCTCGGTTTTATTCTTTTTATTAGCCTGGATTTTCAGTGATAACATCGCTTCTTTTATTCGCAACCCTGATCATCCTGAATATATAAAATGGTTCGCACTCATACTTGCAACCGACGCAATTGCAGCAATTGCATTCGCAAAATTAAGAGAGCAGCAAAAAGCAAAACGCTTCGCGCTTATTCGTTCACTTAACATCATGTGTAATATTGGGTTTAATGTGTTGTTTATTGTGTTGTGCCCGCGTGTTTATAATAATCCCGCATCACCTTTTTACGACTTTGTTTCTTCATTTTATGATCCATCCACTGGCGTTGGCTATGCTTTTGTTGCCAACCTCATAGCAAGTGCATTTGCATTGTTAATGTTATTGCCGGAAATCATTCGCATCCGTTTTCAATTTGACAAGGCGTTATGGAAAAAAATGATGCGATATGCACTGCCATTGCTCGTGGCGGGTTTAGCAGGAATGACAAATGAAACATTTGACCGTGCTATTTTAAAACATTTACTGCCCGAGAATATTGCCAATAGCGAACTCGGAATTTACGGTGCCTGCTATAAAGTATCCATCATCATGACCATTTTTATACAAACGTTCCGATATGCTGCCGAACCGTTTTTCTTTTCGCAAGCCGGAAAAGGAAATGAAAAACAATTGTATGCCGATGTAATGAAATACTTTGTGATCATTTGCTCCATTATTTTTTTAGGCACAATGGCAAATATATCCTGGATCCAGCACTTCGTAGGTGAAGATTTCAGAGCAGGCATTAAAACCGTTCCAATACTTTTACTTGCAAACCTCCTTTTGGGAATATTCCTAAATCTTTCCATATGGTACAAGCTCACAAACCAAACAAAATTCGGAGCATGGTTTATGATGTTAGGTGCGGCAATTACTTTAATCGGCAATTTTGCCTTTATTCCCCAATACAGTTATATGGCTTCTGCCTGGACAACATTGGTTTGTTATGCGGTAATGGTAGTTGTATCCTATATGGCAGGTAATAAACATTACCCTGTTAATTACAACCTTACAGCTATTTTAGGATACCTTACATTATCCGTACTTTTGTACCTGATAGGCGTATTTTTTATCGATAAAAACGGATCTACTTCACTCATATTGAACAATCTCATTTTTATTGCATTCATTGTTCTTATATTTATGTTGGAAAAACGATCATTTAAAAAAATACTGTCCGCGACAGACAATGAAACAAAATAGAAATGAAAATTAAAATCATCAATAAGTCAGAACACCCGCTGCCAACTTATGCTACTGAAGCATCAGCAGGCGTAGATCTGAGAGCAAGTATCAGCGAACCCATTCAGCTTAAACCATTAGAAAAAACATTGGTAAGTACCGGACTTTTTATAGAATTACCTATAGGTTATGAAGCGCAAATAAGGCCACGCAGCGGGCTTGCAGCAAAGCATGGTGTTACCGTACTTAATTCACCGGGCACTATTGATGCCGATTATAGGGGAGAAATAAAAGTAATTTTAGTGAACCTTTCAAATGATACTTTTACCATTAACAATGGTGAACGAGTAGCACAAATGGTTATCGCAAAGCATGAACAAGCCGAGTGGATCGTTGTGAATGAATTATTAGAAACCGAAAGAGGTTCCGGTGGCTTTGGGCATACCGGTAATAAATAAAACCCTCTCCCTGCCCTCTCCATAAGAGAGGGAGAGAAACAAAAATGAATATTTAGAATTATGAATATAATTGTACCAATGGCGGGAATGGGAAAAAGGATGCGCCCGCATACATTAACTATTCCCAAACCTCTTATTCCTGTTGCAGGAAAATCTATCGTTCAACGATTAGTTGAAGATCTTGCCAAAGTATCAAAAGAAAAAGTAGAAGAAATAGCATTTGTTATCGGACCAAGTTTCGGAAAACAAGTGGAAGAAAATTTGGTTTCCATTGCGAAAAGTCTTGGAGCAAAAGGATCTATTTATTACCAGGAAGAAGCCTTAGGAACCGCACACGCGATACTTTGCGCAGAAAAAGCATTGAAGGGAAAAACAATTGTAGCATTTGCCGACACACTTTTTAAAGCCGATTTTAAATTAGATGATGAGCAGGAAGGAATTATATGGGTACATAAAATTGAGGACCCTCGCGCATTTGGTGTAGTAAAGGTGAATGCCGGCAATATTATTACCGACTTTATCGAAAAGCCGCAAACATTTATTTCTGATCTCGCTATTATTGGAATATATTATTTTAAAGACGGTGAGTATTTGAAAAAAGAACTGCAATATCTGTTGGATAACGACATAAAAGACAAAGGTGAATTCCAACTTACCAATGCGTTGGAGAACATGAAACAAAAGGGCACAAAATTTGCCCCGGGTAAAGTAACCGAATGGTTGGATTGTGGAAATAAAGATGCAACCGTTTATACCAACCAGCGTGTATTGGAATTTAACAAAGGCTATAAATCATTGAGGGCAGCTTCAGCGGTAATTGAGCAATCAACTATCATAGAACCTTGTTTTATTGGTGAAAATGTTAAAATTTCAAATTCTGTGATTGGACCGCATGTTTCTGTTGGGCACAATAGTATAATAGCTAACAGCGTTATTAAGAGTAGCATTATTCAATCTCATACCATTATAGAAAATGCAAACATTGCCAATTCAATGCTTGGCAATAATGTGGAGTATAAAAAGAAGGCTGACGATCTTAGTATAGGTGATTTCAATACGATAAAGTAGAATTACAAAAAGCAGATGATGAATCGTTGTATCTATTTATTTCTTCTTATTTCATTTGCTGTTGTTTCCTGCAAGTCGCCAAAGAACGCGTCAACCACTACGACTAACAACACCACAAAAACAAAACTCACAGAAAAACAGCAGATAGATTTTACCTATCTCTATTTTAATGCCACCAAGGAAAAAAACCTGGGCAACGTTGAAACGGCTATTGGATTGTATCAGCAATGCCTGCGCATTAATCCTAATGATCCCGCGCCAATGTACGAACTGGCTAACTTATTAAACCAGCAGGGAAGTCCGAGAAATGCATTACCATTCGCTGCTAAAGCTGCAGAATTAGAACCTAATAACGAGTGGTATAGCTTACTACTTGCGGATTGCTATTTGAAAACAAAAAATTACAATGAAGCTATTAAAGTATATCAGAAACTGATAAAGAATTTCCCCGCGCGTCTTGATTTTTATGAAGAGCTCGCTATTGCTCAATTGTATGCCGGCAAAGGCGATGACGCAATAAAAACATACGACAAACTTGAATCACTTTTAGGAGGCATCAACGAAAGTATTTCGATGCAAAAACTAAACCTCTACAAACAATTGGGTAAAGAGGATAAACTATTGCTCGAAATAAACAGGCTCATCACCGCATTTCCAAAAGAATATAAATACTACGGAATGCTAGGCGAATATTATATGTCGAAAGGCCAAAAGGAAAAGGCTTTTGAGGCTTACCAAAAGCTGCGTGAAGTTGATCCGGGAAATGGTTTTGTGCATTTATCACTCTCTGAATATTATCGCGCGCTGAAAGAAGATGATAAATCATATTCGGAAATGAAACTTGCTTTTCAAAATTCTGAAATAGATATTGATACTAAAATAAAAATATTACTCTCCTATTATTATAAAGTTTCGGATAGCAAACCTGAATTAAAAGAACAGGGAATAGAACTTAGCAGGATACTCACAGAAGTTTATCCTGATGACGCAAAATCATTTTCTGTACACGGCGATTTTCTTTACCGTGATAACAGATCCAAAGAAGCGAAAGAATATTATTTAAAAGCAATAGCGCTTGATAAAGAACGCTACCTGCTTTGGAGCCAGCTATTACTCATCGAATCGGAGCTTAGTGATTTTGAATCGATGTACACAGAAAGTTCACAAACCATTGAACTTTTTCCTAACCAGCCTTTTCCTTATTTGATGAAAGGAGTCGCTGCTATTCAGAAAAAGAAAAATGAAGAAGCAATTGAAATATTAAACCAGGGTGTTGAACTGGTGATCGACAACAAACCTTTACTTGGACAATTTTATTCATCGCTTGGTGATGCGTACAATGCAATACAAAATCATGCATTATCCGATAAATCTTATGAACGGTCACTTGCAATTGATTCCAATAACACATTTGTATTAAACAATTACTCTTACTATTTATCATTGAGAAATGAGAAGCTCGAACGTGCCGAACAAATGTCGAAGCGTTCGAATCAACTCTCTCCCGATAACAGTTCTTTTTTAGATACTTATGCATGGATTCTCTATCAGCTAAAAAGATACAATGAGGCAGAAGAATGGATAAAAAAAGCTATTGACAATGGAGGCAAGAACAGCAGCGTAATTTTAGAACATTACGGAGATATACTCTGGAAACAAAATAAAACCGAAGAGGCTGTTAAACTTTGGAACGAAGCGAAAGAAAAAGGAACGGGATCTGAATTCCTTGACAAAAAAGTGAGCGATAAAAAGCTATATGAATAACTCTTTTTATGCCTTATTCTTTCGCAAAACAACTCTCATACGACTTATCGTTATATTTTTAGCTGTCGCATTATTTTTTTCCTGTAAGAGTAATAAAAAACTTGCCGGTGAAAATAAAGTTACACTTGATTTTAAAAGTGCAAAAGTGCTGGCAAACAATCTTAAAAAAAATGAATTTGGTTTTGAATGGTTAAATGCAAAATTTGATTGTGAAGCGAATATAGACAGTTCTGAAAATTCTTTTAAGGTAGCTTTCCGTGCGAAACGGGATAGTATACTTTGGTTTTCAATAATGAAAGCAGGCATAGAGGGTGCAAGGGCAATTGTTACAAGAGATTCCGTTAAATTCATGAACAGACTTAACAGCACTTATTTTTCAGGCGGGCTTAATTACGTAAGCAAGTTGCTACAGGCGGATCTTGATTTTGAATCATTGCAATCATTATTAATTGGTAACAGTGTGGAATTTTATGAAGAGGATGAAAAACTCCGGTCCTCCATTGATGAAAAACAGTATGTATTAAGTACGATCAGGAAACGAAAACTTAGAAAAGCCATTGAGAAAAACAAAGAGCTCAAGGAGCCTGTTCAGCGTATCTGGCTCGACCCATCAACATTTAAAATAACACAGTTGTTATTCCAGGATTTCAACACCAACAGGGAGTTCCAGGGCATTTTTGAAGACCACAGAATGGTGGATTCCCTATTGTTCCCACACAAAATTAAATACAATATAAAAGCGGAGAAAAAAATTTCAATGCTTATTGAGTATACAAAAGTAGAGAAAGGCGAACCACAAAAATTTCCTTTTACTATACCGGAAAAATATGACCGCATATTTTATACCGAAAAATAATTACTATATACGCCCCGCTTTTATGTGGGTGCTATTCGCAATATTCATTGCGGGTACAACATGCTGTTTTGCTCAAAACAAAAAGGACCTCGAGAACAAAAAGAAAAAACTACTCAATGAAATAAAATACACCAACGACCTGCTGAACGAGACCCGTAAGGACAAAAAAATGTCCCTCAACCAGTTAGTTACTTTAAATAAAAAGATAAGCATGCGGCAAGAGCTCATTGCAACTATTAATAGTGAAATGGCGCTGATGGCAAAAGAGATAAAAAAAACAAACACTTCTATAACAAGCCTGCAAAATGATCTTGTAAAACTTAAACAGGATTATGCCCGAATGATATATTATGCTTACAAAAATCAGGATGCATACAGCAGATTAATGTATGTGTTCGCATCAAAAGATTTTAACCAGGCATATTTACGATTGAAATATTTTCAGCAGTACAGCGAATACCGTAAGAAGCAAGCCGAGATGATCGTTTCCACTCAGACTAAATTGAATGAACAAAAAGAAGTATTGCAGAAAAAAACGCAGGAGAAATCAGTATTACTTGGATCACAGAGTACCGAAAAAGAATTATTGACCAAAGAAAAGTCTGACAAAGAAACCGTTGTTGCGCAGCTTATGGGCAAGGAACAGCAGTTGAAGAAAGATATTGAGAAGAAAAAAGCCGATGCAGAAAAATTAAAAAGAGCCATTGAAGAAATTATCGCCGCAGAAATAAGAAAAGCAAATGAAGAAGCTTTGAAAAAAAAGAAGCCTTCCGACCCTGCCCCTGTTTCCTCTAAAATTCTTCCAATGACTTCGGAGGGAATTGAATTGTCGAACAACTTTGAAAAAAACCAGGGCAAACTCCCCTGGCCGGTTATAAAAGGTATTATTACCGAACATTTTGGTCCACACACTCACCCGTTATACGACATAGAAATTAATAATAATGGCGTCGACATTTCAACTTCCAAAGGCGCCCTAGTTAGGGCATTATTTGATGGTGAAGTTACGGGCATCGCAACTGTTCCCGGTTCAGGAAGGGTACTTATTATAAGGCATGGCGAATACCTCAGCGTTTACGCCAATCTTAACGAAGTTTTTGTAAAACAAGGCGATAAGATTACCACAAAGCAGAACATCGGGACGGTTTTATACGACAGCGATGAATCAAAAACTGAGATGCACCTCGAAATATGGAAGGGAAAGGATAAATTAAACCCTGAAATGTGGCTGTTCAAGAATTAGAGCACATTAATTACCACTCTTTATTAATTGCTAAAATCTCGTATTTTTCCTAACTTTGTTTTGATATCGCACCTAAATTTAGCAACCATGTTAGATAATATACTGTTAGCAATGCTCGGGACTCCGGAAATTATTATTATTCTCGTTATCGTTCTGCTTCTTTTCGGCGGAAAAAAAATTCCGGAACTAATGAAAGGACTTGGCAAAGGCATGAAAGAGTTCAAAGATGCTTCTAAAGGCGTTGATGGCGAAACTCAAACTCCTGAGAAAAAAGACTAGTCGATATTAAATCAATCGTTTTTTTCTACATTGAAAGATCATAATTGTATTTCTCAGATCAGGGAAGATCTTGACAAAGGAACATTGTCGTGTTCTGCTCTTGTTCAGGAGTATATTTCAAGAATAGAGAAAAATAAACACCTCAATATTTTCCTGGAAGTATTCAAAGACGAAGCTATACAGCGCGCTACTTTTATCGATGAAAAAATAAAAAATAAAACTGCCGGTAAACTTGCAGGTTTAGTCATTGCATTAAAAGATAATCTCTGTTATAAAGACCATAAGGTTTCTGCTTCATCAAAGATTCTTGAAGGTTTTACTTCTTTGTACAGCGCAACAGTCGTAGAACGTTTGCTTGCGGAAGATGCAATTATTATTGGCCGTTGTAATTGTGACGAATTTGCAATGGGAAGTTCCAATGAAAATTCTGCATTTGGAAATGTACTTAACCCGTTTGATAATAAAAAAGTTCCGGGAGGTTCTTCCGGCGGATCTGCAGCAGCTGTTGCTGCAGAGTTGTGTCATGCAGCACTCGGAACAGATACCGGCGGCTCTATACGGCAGCCCGCTTCTTTTTGCGGAGTGGTAGGGTTAAAACCAACTTATGGAAGAGTATCACGATATGGAGCCATCGCGTACGCATCATCATTTGATCAGATAGGACCAATTACAAAAAATATAGAAGATGCCGCACTTATTATGGAAGTAATTTCCGGTGCGGATGAATACGATGGTACAGTTTCAAGGAAGCCTGTACCGGCATATTCCCAAGAACTTTCAACCGATCAATCAAAAATAAAAATCGCTTACTTAAAAGATTGTGTTGAAGCAAAAGGCCTTGATCCCGAAATAAAAAATAAAATAGAGAACACTATTAAAAATTTACAAGCGAAAGGCCATACTGTAGAGGCCGTTAATTTTCCTTTTATTGATTACCTGGTACCTACTTATTATGTGCTTACTACCGCTGAAGCTTCTTCCAACCTGGCAAGATATGATGGAATTAATTTTGGGTACAGAAGTCCGAATTCAACAGACCTAGACTCTACTTATAAAAAATCACGAACAGAAGGCTTTGGCAAAGAAGTGAAACGAAGAATTATGCTTGGAACATTTGTCTTGAGCTCCGGTTATTATGATGCTTACTATTCCAAAGGACAAAAGGTTAGAAGAATGGTGAAAAATAAAATTGACGAAATATTTTCCGAATACGATTTCATTCTGCTACCCACTACACCTGCCACTGCTTTTGAACATGGGAAAAATAATGCAGATCCAATAGCCATGTACCTCGAAGATATTTTTACTGTATTGGCCAATCATACTGGGAACCCTGCCATATCAATACCTGTAGGGAAACACTCAAACGGAATGCCTTTTGGAATCCAGTTAATTGGTAAAAAACTGGACGAATCAGGGCTTTTGGCCTTCTCCAACTACCTCATCAACAACGCATAGTTGATAAGTAAATGTCGCGATTTAGTTAAAAAAAACATTATTTTTCTATTATTGTAATATTCCATGCGCTGGGATATAACTTTTTATTGGATTGAACGTTAAATGTATTTACTATGCGCCCCATGAAGAGATTTGTTCTGTGTTTTTCGATAGTCGCGTTGATCTTAGGGCGCCCGCTTTGTGTTTATTCACAAGTTGATTCTTCATTTTTTTTCGATGATCCTATTGCAGCAATGCTGGATAGTTTAATGCACGTAAATTATTACGAAAAATCTTGTGCCAAACCAGTTTATACAAAAAATAATAAATACAATTTTGCACCTGATTCCGTTCCCCGTTACGATGATGCATATTACCGCGCAAAATTGGCGAAGCTTGATGCACAAACGCCTTTTGATCTGCGATACAATAGTGAAGTAAGAGGTTTCATTGATTTGTATACCATCAGAAAAAGAGAACAAGTTACCCGCATGATTGGGCTCACTCAGTTGTATTTTCCGCTGTTCGAAGAAATGCTGAGCAAATACAATATGCCGCTTGAATTAAAATACCTGGCCATTGTTGAATCGGCTTTGAATCCACAGGCAAAATCAAGAGCCGGTGCTGTTGGGATGTGGCAGTTCATGTACGGAACTGGAAAAATGTACAATCTTAAAGTTACATCCTATGTTGATGAGAGATCTGATGTTTACAAATCGACTCAGGCAGCATGTGAATTTCTAACCTCACTCTACGATATTTTTGGCGACTGGCAGTTAGCGCTTGCAGCATATAACAGCGGGCCGGGTAACGTAAATAAAGCCATCAGAAGATCGGGCGGAAAAAAAGATTATTGGGAAATTCTCCCATGGCTGCCGCGCGAAACACAGGGATATGTTCCTGCTTTTATTGCGGTTAATTATGTAATGAATAATACTGCAGAGCATAATCTATATGCTTGCGCACCAAGAAAAACTTCTTTTGAAATAGATACAGTGAATGTGCAAAAGCCTATAACATTTGCTCAATTGTCTAAAGTGTTAAATATGTCTGTTGATGATATCAGCTATTTTAATCCTTGCTATAAACAAAATTTTATCCCTTCTCCTTTTAATGGAGTACCATATACACTTTGTCTACCTAAAGAAAAAACAGGAAACTTTATTGCCAACGAAGCAGCTATTTATGACTACCTAAAAACTGATACTATACAAAATGCGACCCTTGCCTCAGCGCAGGAAACAATGAAACTGCATACTGTCCGCAGCGGTGAGCACATCAATACAATTGCAACAAGATATAAGTGCACAATTCCAGAAATAAAAAAATGGAACAATTTAAAATCGAATTACATTAAGCCTGGGCAAAAACTAGTTGTATATACTTCGATAAGGCCTGCTGCTACTGTTGCACAAAAAGCAACCGCACCGGTTAAGTCAATTGTTTCTGGCGACTACAAATATCACAAGATTCAAAAGGGCGATACACTTTGGGATATCGCACAAAGCTATGGAACGGATGTTGCAACACTGAAAAAAATTAATAATTTCGGGAGCGGCTATAAATTAGTTCCCGGTGCAAAAATTAAGGTAGCGCCTTCTACTTAAAATTTATTTCCACAACAACGTATCGTAGTGCATTTCAAGGTTAGTTTCTAGACTATCTGGCAAACCGTAAAAAAAATTTATACCTGTAATTTTTTCAACCGAGTCCACGCTCATGGCATAATTATAAATAGAACCAGCTAACTTTTTATTCTGTATTACAAAACCGATGGCTTTTTTCTCAACCCCTTCATTATCCACTATTACCTTGTAAAAAAAATCCGGCACTGTAACCTTATTGTATTTGCCAATCGTTGGTAAACTATCTCGCAAAATTCCTCCTACCGTAATATGCAATTCTTTATTTGTAACAGCCCACACCCTCACCTGCTCCTCCAGTTTTTTCCATATTCCACGGTTAAACGACGGCACCTGCGGACTCACATTACTCATGTAAAAAGATTCTTTCATGGACAGTTCAGATAATTTCATATCACCGGCAGGACACAAATGTCCACGGTCGTAGCCCGATAATTTATAATCATCCGGTAATGCTGATCCTGTTGAAATTAACGGGTCAGAATAAAAATTACCACTCCTTTTAACCTGGCCATTCGTACACATTTGTTCTGTTAATACATAACATACCCAATTGGCCTGTTCGTATTTTTCGTTATAACACAACACATAATTTTTATGCCGGACTATTTCACATCCATTGATATACTGTGGCAATAAAATATCAATATCATCCGAAGGAACAAATGAAGACCAGATCAGGCAAACCAGAAATAAAATACTTTGTTTCAAACGGGCAAATGCTTGTATAATTTAATTAAACCAATGCAAATAAACTAAAACCATCTTAAATAAAATTAACATTCTTAACCTTTTGTAAACATTGTAAATAAGCGATTTTACTATATTTAAAGTCTATATGGCCAAGAACAATTTACCATTAATAAACAGGGAAATAAGCTGGCTCCGCTTTAACGACAGGGTATTGCAGGAAGCCGCAGATCCAAATGTGCCTGTAATTGAGCGCATCAGGTTCCTGGGGATATTTTCTAATAACCGCGATGAGTTTTTCCGGGTTCGGGTTGCCACCTTAAAACGGATGGAAAACGCGAGTAAAAAAGCGTTAAAATTAATTGACGAAGACCTGAAAGAATTATTATTCCAGATACAACGGATGGTTATTGCGGAACAGCACAAGTCAGAAACAATATATCGCTCCATCTTAAAAAAACTTGAAGGCGAAAACATTTTTATCATCAATGAGAATCAACTTTTGCCGGAACATATCCCCTTTATAAAGGATTATTTTATCAGCAATGTTCTTCCTTCCCTCGCTCCAATAATGCTCGACAGCGCACCAAAATTTCCTTACTTAAAAGATAAATCAATCTACTTCACCATTAAAATGACAAAATGGGGAAAAGAAGAAAAAATAAAATATGCACTCATAGAAATTTCAACCGATACTACGCCAAGGTTCATTGTGCTGCCTGAGATCCAAAATAAAAAGTACGTTATATTTTTGGACGATGTGATAAGATATTGCCTCGATGATATTTTTTCCATTTTCGATTATGATGATATTGAAGCATACACCATAAAACTTACCCGTGATGCAGAATTGAATATTGACAATGATGTTTCCAAAGCGCTCCTGGACAAACTTTCGAATGAACTGAAGAATAGGAAAAAAGGAGCGCCCGTAAGACTCATCTATGATAGCCAGATCCCAAAAGATATGCTAAGCCTTTTGATGAAAAAAATCAATGTACTTAAAGAAGACAATCTTATTCCGGGAGGCCGATATCACAACTTCAAAGATTTTATGCAGTTTCCGAATGTAGGGATGAGCGCTCTGCGTTATAAAAATATCATTCCTCTTCATGATAGAGACCTGGATATCCATAAAAGCTCTTTCAAAATTTTACGCGAAAAGGATATCCTCCTTACTTTTCCTTATCAAAGTTATCACCACATTATTGATCTTTTAAGAGAAGCTTCTATTGATCCTAAGGTAACCGCAATAGATATTACGTTATACAGGCTTGCAAGTAATTCCAATATTGTTAATGCGTTGATAAACGCCGCCAAGAATGGTAAATCTGTAACGGCTATTGTTGAGTTAAAGGCCCGCTTTGATGAAGAAGCCAATATTTTCTGGGCAAAAAAATTAGAAGAAGAAGGAGCCAAAGTAATTTACGGAGCTACCGGGCTAAAAGTACATTCTAAACTATTCATCATCTATCGTAAGGAAAAAGATGTGATAAATAAATACGCTCATATCGGCACAGGAAATTTTAATGAGAACACCGCTAAGCTGTACAGCGATTTTAGTCTATTGACATCAGCAAAAAAGATCACAAACGAGGTAAAAAAGCTTTTTGAATTTTATCTGAACAACAAGAAGAAAGTAACATTTAAACACCTGTTGGTTTCTCCTTTTACCATGAGAAGCGGATTGACAAAGCTTATTGAAAATGAAATCAAAAACGCTCAACAAAAAAAACCTGCTTTCATCTATTTAAAAATGAACAGCCTTGTAGACGAGGCAATGATAAAAAAATTATATGCTGCAAGCATTGCGGGAGTAAAGATCCGCCTGATTATTCGCGGCATCTGTTGTATTGTTCCGCAACTCGGCGGCAGCAGCACAAATATAAAAGCCATCAGTATTGTTGATAAATTTTTAGAACATGGCAGGCTTTTTATATTCTGCAATAATGAAAAGTCCCTAACTTTCATCTCTTCCGGCGATTGGATGACGAGGAATATTGATCATCGTTCGGAAGTTGCAGTACCAATTTATGATAAGGATATTCAGAAAGAGTTAAAAGAAATATTTGAAATTCAGTGGAGTGATAATACTAAGGCGAGAATATTAAACAGTAAACAGGACAATCACTACGTAAGCAGTGATAAAAAAGTCAAAGTACGTTCACAGGAATCAGTTTATAAATACCTAAAACAAAGAGCAAAGAAAAGTGAGGTTCGCAGCGATTGATATTGGATCAAATGCTATCAGGCTTCTTCTGTGCAATGTATATAATGGTAAAGGCACACCAGTCTTTAAAAAAGCGGAACTCATCCGGGTTCCTATTCGCTTAGGTGAAGATGCTTTTCTCAAAGGAAAAATATTAAGCGAGAAAGCCGATAAACTTGTCAAATCTCTTAAGGCATTTAAACTTCTGATCGATGTTTTCGAAGCTACTGATTATAGGGCCTGCGCTACATCGGCAATGAGGGATGCAAAGAACAATAAAGAGATACTTGAAAAAATTCAGCAGGAAGCAGGATTAAAAGTTGAATTGATAGATGGTAAAACAGAAGCAGATATCATTTTCTCTAATCGGGCTGAAGAATTTCTGGACAAGAATAATTCGTATTTATACATTGATATTGGCGGTGGAAGTACCGAACTTACTTTGCTATCGAAAAATAAAATTGTTGCATCTCAGTCCTTTAATGTCGGCACCATCCGTATGCTCCACAAACAAATTGACAAAGATTACTGGACAGAATTTAAAGACTGGGTTAAAAAAACTACTGAAGGTCATTCTCCATTGATCGCCATTGGCTCTGGCGGCAATATTAACAAGCTGTTTAACATGACCCGTAAAAAACAGAACCGCCCGGTGAGTTATGATAAACTGAAGAGTTTATATGAATTGCTTGAAAGTTATACATTGGAAGAAAGAATAAAAATTCTGGGCCTTAAACCCGACCGGGCTGATGTAATTATCCCAGCATCAAAAATTCTTTTATCCGTAATGAAAAACGCGGGCATACAAAAAATGATCGTGCCGCAAATTGGACTTTCTGATGGTATTGTGCATCAGCTTTACGAAAAGCATAAACAAAAAGTGGAAAAGTTTGCCTGATTGTGGTATATTTAAAATTAACATTCCCTCCGTTTTAAAAATATCTTCTTTATGTTTCGACGTTTTAAAATTCTGTTACCAATATTGACTCTTTTTATATTGGCGGCCTGCCGTAAGGAAAAATGTCCAGACCCGGCGCAATTCCTGATAGCTGATGAAACAAGACCTTATTTTGATATTCTAAAACAAGGAAATTGGTGGTCATACAGACGCTCTTCCGATAACCAAAGTGATTCCTTATACATCACTTCATCACAATTAACGTTTGACCTGAATGAATACGAATGCAGGAAAACCGAAGAACGGCATGCCACTTTAAAATCAACTTATTATGACAGCGCAGGTTTTTATATCCACTACTCAGGAGATGTATTCGGTACAGAGTTCCAGATTTCCAATCACTCATTCGGAGTAACCTTCGATACTAAAACCGAAATTTTCTCAAAATTTTCTACTATAGATAGTCTAACGCGGCTAAGCACCCTTGTTATCGGGTCTACGACTTATCATGATGTTTTTGAATGCATATCCAATGTACATCATAAAAAAGTGTATTGGGCAAGAGGCGTTGGCATAATCAGATGGATTAAAACCACCACCACAGGAATAGATACTTTTAATCTTAAGAACTATTCTTTAATATAATTTTTGCTCGAATCTTTATTTTAAAAAGATTTTGAAGACTGCGTAAGCACTCCTTGTATAAATATTTCGCCCCTACAGGGCTTGAATGATTTTTGGAATTTCTTTCTACCGATATTTCGTCCCTAACGCTTGCGCTAAAGCTTCAGCGTTGGCGCACAGGACCACATTATTTATGTTCCCGATTTTAGCGAACCCAAAGGGAATTTGGTATCAAGC
>CAZQIC010000002.1:28976-103875 GCA_964593555.1 uncultured Bacteroidia bacterium
CCGTAGGAGTGATATATTGGTAAAAAAAGAATGAAAAAGAAAATGGAACTCCGTAGGAGTGAAACCAATACAATACTGGTTAGCGACAATTATTCCGACCATCCTCCTTACATTATATACGAAAAGTATAAGTGGAAGACTTTGAAGACGGCGTAACCTTTTTCAATTTCTTAAATCAGGGTTGAGGCTTTTTCTTTAGCCCCATTGACTTACATACTTGTTTTGAGGCTCCTCTTGTTCCATCTCTAACTGTCATATCTGGTGTAGGAAATTTGGCATATGAATTCCCTCTCTTTGTATCATGTCCAGCTTTGATCAACAACGTTCCGCCTTTTGAAAACAGTTTTAAAAACACTTGTGTATTCCACTCCTGCCCTAAAGGAATTACATAATACATCGTATGATTTGTCTGAGTAAAATGCAGATTAGATAAAATAAGCCCATCTAACTTATATTTTTTACAAATGCTTCTTATAATATTTGTGTCCGGATTGTTGTAGTCTATTTTTGCATTTACAAACCTGATACTATCTAAACCATACTCTTTGAATGTGCTCTCAATAGTATTGCGAAATATTTTACCAGTATTTATAAAATAACCATTTAGTATACTATCCTGATAAAGGTTAATATATCCAATCGTTTTTACCTCAATTTTTTCAGTAGTTCTGTAAAGGACCCCACCCCCAAAACTTGCGCACTTTACTAATAGTAGACTTATTAATAAGAAAAAAATCCGGTGGAATAAAGTAAGGACGCTCATGCTTAACTAAAATTTATTAACTAATAAATTCCCTTATCCCCCCCCCCAATTTCTCCCCTTCCACCAAAAAACCATCATGCCCGAATGGAGAAGTTATTTCATGAAATATTGCATTGCCCAAATGTTTTGCTAAATATTTTTGCTCAGCAACCGGACACAAATAATCCGAACTTATACCAACCACCAAAGATTTTGTTTTTATTGAGGCCAGCACATCTTCCATCTTTCCTCTTCCCCTTGCAATATTATGGCTGTCCATTGCCTTGGTCAATAGCCAATACGAATACGCATTAAAACGTTGTACCAGTTTATCTCCCTGGTATTCTATATATGAACTTGCTTTATAATTATCTATTTTATCTTCATCATCCGTTTGCGTTTTAACAAAGGCTTCGTAATTCCTATACGTTAACATCCCAATAGCACGTGCAGCTTTCAGTCCTTTTGCACCTGCATTATCTTTTTGTTCTTTCCATGTTGTATCCGCTTCTATCGCCAGACGCTGTGCGGTATGTATAGCAATTCCCCAGGCAGATTCGCGCGGACTTGTTGTTGTCAATACCAATTTATCAAACACACCCGGCTCCATTATTGTCCATTCCAATAATTGGTATGCACCCATTGATCCTCCTGCACCAATTAAAATTTTATCGATGCCCAAATGTTTTCTTAATGCTATATGCGCATTTACCATATCGCGTATAGTAACCATTGGAAAACTGTTATAATACTTTTTTCCTGTCAGCGGATTTGCGGATAATGGACCGCTGCTTCCATAACATGACCCCAGTATGTTCGCACAAACAATAAAATACTTAGCCGGATCTAATACTTTTCCTTCACCAATAATTATATCCCACCAATCGGCACAATTAGCGTTCGCGGTTAGCGCATGGCAGATCCATACTACATTGCTTTTATCATTATTAAGTGTTCCGTAAGTGTTATAGACAATTTCTATAGAAGGCAAGGTGACGCCTGCTTCCAATGGAAATGGTTGATTGTGAATATATTTATCCTCTTGCATAATTGGCAAACCTACATGATTTTTTCAATAACACATAAATCAGGTCAAAAATTACCACAGATTCACAAAACTCTTAATTAGAAAAAAAGCTGAATAAAACTACGAAATATCTGCATCTGGCAATAATAAAATACCAATGCTAGATATATTAATTTTGGATTTTGTAAAAGCTAAACAAACCCAGATAATTCAAAGCATATGTGGATTTCAAGGGTTCTAAATAAATTTTATTGTATAAACGCCTTGATAGAGATTATAAATTCTATCATTTAACAAAAGGTCCTTCATCAAGTTGTCCATACTTTTATGACGCAAGTATACTTCTGCAATTATTTGATTCAAGTGTAATTATTACTATAAGTCATATGTTAGTTCATAATTTAAGTTCTAAAGTCAAGATTTTATCCTGTTTTATTTTATTAACTCTCTCTCAGTCATCCTACTCTCAATCCATTACTCCCCCTCTAGCAAGTAAAAATCCTAATCAATTAATTATTCACGGAGATACTATTATCGATAACTACTATTGGATGCGTGATAAATATGGTCCAGAAGTAATAAATCATTTGTACGCCGAAAATGAATATGCTGATAACGTGATGAGGTTCAGCCAATTATTACAAAAAGTTCTATTCGAAGAGTTGAAAGGAAGGCATAAACAAACATTTAGTACACGGGCTTCGAAAAAGGATGGATTTTATTACTATTCTATATACGAAAAGGGAAAAGAATATGCAATTCATTATCGTAAAGATTCTTCAAACTTAAAAGAGATTATTCTACTGGATGAAAATAAACTTTTTGAGAAGTGGGGATACGCAAATTTGTCAGATATAGTAATAAGTCCTAACCAGCAACTTCTGTACTTCGGAGTAGATAAAAAAGGAGACAATCTATCGGATTATTACCTGAAAAAAATTGAGAATGATAGTGTTTTTATAAGCGACACTATAAAACAAGCTGGCCAACTTATATGGGCCGAAGACAATAAAACAGTTTATTATATAACGCTGGAAAATAAAACGTACAGGCCTTACCGTTTAATTAAACATACGCTTGGAACACCTGTAGCAAATGACATTTTAATATATGAAGAAAAAAATAAATTATTTAATCTTTCCATAGATAAATCATCTACTAAAAAATATTTTTTCCTTTCCTCTGAAAGTTCAACTTCAAATCAATGCCTGTACTTTAAAACTGATGGGACGAGTGATTCATTAACGCTTTTCTTACCCAGAAAAAACAATGTTCGATATCAATTGGATCATTATGAAAATGATGAATTTTATATCATTACTAATTTAAATGCGCCTGATTTTCGACTAGCAACAGCATCTATTTCAAATCCAGATCTTTCTAAGTGGACTGATATAATTCCTGCAAGAAAAAATATTATTCTGGAAAATGTCGAAATGCTAAAGGATTTTCTGATTGTGAAAGAGAAAGAAAATGTACAAAGTAAAATACGCATTATAAACAGACATACTGGCCTTGAGACAAACCTGGCAATAGAAGCGCTTTACTATGAAATCGATTATCACATACCAGATTACAATTATTACAATTCAAGTACTATCGAATTTTCTTACTCGAGTCTAACAACACCCAGAAAAGTCTTTTTGTTTAATTTATATACCCGTGATAAGATTTTGCTGGAAGAAGATACCATCCTTGGCAATTTTAAGCCAGATCAATATGAAATGAAAAGGATATACGCTATTGCAAATGACAGTGCAAAAATTCCAATATCACTTGTATATAAAAAAGGCATTGTTTTAAATAGTAACAATCCCATGTATCTCACTTCCTATGGCTCTTATGGAACTGCCCAAAACACAAGCTTTAGGTCTTCTTATTTAAGTTATTTAGAAAGAGGATTTATTATAGCCATTGCACATGTAAGAGGAGGAACGGACCTGGGAACAGAATGGTACAATAATGGAAAATTGTTAACGAAAAAAAATACATTTTCCGATTTCATTTCCTGCACAGAAAAACTTATTGCCGATCAATATACTAATCCACAGAAAATTATAATACAGGGTGCCAGTGCAGGAGGCTTGCTTATAGGAGCCGTTATCAATATGCGCCCCGACTTATATAAATGTGCAATTGCAAATGTGCCTTTCGTTGATGTAATAAATACGATGCTTGATGAATCACTTCCGCTTACCGTAGGAGAATTTGAAGAATGGGGAAATCCAAAAGAAAAAAAGTATTATGATTATATGAAGTCTTATTCTCCATATGAAAATATATCTCCTCAGAATTAT
Organism: uncultured Bacteroidia bacterium; assembly: GCA_964593555.1. Lineage (GTDB taxonomy): Bacteria > Bacteroidota > Bacteroidia > JAFLBG01 > JAFLBG01 > CAZQIC01. The sequence continues at coordinate 33,043 of CAZQIC010000002.1, forward strand.
CCGACCATTCTTGTAACCGCCGGTTATGATGATTCGCAGGTTTCTTATTGGGAGGCGGCTAAATGGGTAGCAAAGTTGCGGGAAGTAAAAACCGATACTAATCTGATCCTTCTTCAAACAGCTATGCAGGGCGGTCACCAGAGTATCTCCGGTCGGTATAATAGATATAGTAACCTTTCTTTTGCAATGGCTTTTGCAATGCAGGCACTTAATATAAATGAAAACTATATTACTATCTCCGGAAAAATTATTGACGAAAACAGGAATGAAATTCCTTATGCAAATGTTTATATAGAAGGGACAAGTAATGGGACCACATCAAATGCAAGCGGAGATTTCTCCCTGAGAACAAAAGAATTTGACAATACAATACTTTCCGTTCAATCGATAGGGTTCACAAAATATAAAGAAAAACTCACTATCAAATCACCTACAGATAATCTTGTGATCAAATTAAAATCTGAAGATATTTTAATGAAAGAAGTTCTAATAACTGCAAACTCAAAAGATCCCGCATTAGGGATTATTAAGGAAGCTATCAAACGAAGAAAAGATAATCAAGATAAAATTAAATCTTATGAAGCCGATGTATACATGAAAAGCGAAACCAGGCTAATAGATATTCCTAAAGATGGGTTTATATACAAATTCATGATTATTGATGGTGACACCACAGGGATTAGTTACAGGGGTTTAGTGTCACTATCCGAATCAGTTGCAAAATACTACTTTGAAAGTCCCAATCTCTCGAAAGAAGAAATGCTGGCCTCTAAAGTTGCGGGAGAGGGGCGAAGTTTTAGCTGGAACAGGGTGGAAGATGTATTAATATCCTTTTATAAACCCACTTTTAAATTAGGATATTATTCCGAACGCGAATTTATCTCACCTATCGCGCCAACTGCCCTTGTAAGTTATAAATATAAATACCTGGGAACTATTTACATTGACAACAAGCCCGTTCATAAAATATATGTAGAACCAAGGATGAAAGGCGATCCGGCTTTTTATGGAGATATATATATTACTGAAGATAATTATCAAATATACTCCTGTAATCTTTATGCCACCAAGGAGCAACAAATAGAATATACGGACACCGTATATGTTAAACAGGAGATGACAAAAATAGATAGCATTTGGATGCCGGTACAACTGCAGGTATCCGCGCGCATTGATGAGATGGGTTTTGATGCAATGGAAGTAAGCAGGGCAACCATAAGTAATTATATCATTAATAAACCTTTTCCAAAAAAATTCTTCAACAAAGAGCTTTTTAAAATTAATCTTCAGTCCAACAAGAGAGATTCTACATATTGGAGATTAACGCGACCAGCCGTTTTAACAAAAGAAGAAGACAAATATTATATAGAAGAAGATAGTATTGAGACAATAAAAAAAACTCAATTGTATAGAGACTCGTTATTAATACGGGGCAATAAATTTGACTTTAAAGATCTTTTTTTCTCCGGGTATTCAAGGTATTTTATTTCGGGAGATCGATTAAGTACATTAAACTTTCCCGGATTCTGGAAAATTCCGCTTTACAATACTGTTCAGGGAACTAACTTAACATTTAATCCCAGCTTCACAATTACCGATAAAGTTTCAAATAAAAAAGAATGGATTAAATCGAATTTAAATTACGGCACTGATAATAAAAAATTGAATATAAATTTTACTTATGGGAAAGAAATAGATCTTATAAAAAAGCAGGCCTTTGTTATAGATATCGGGCGTTTTGCAGAGAATATAAATGACTTTTCTATGCCGCCGCCTATCGTTAATTCCCTTTTTACTTTATTGGGAAAACAGAATTATATAAAATTATACCAGGAAGGTAGAATCTCCGTTACATACGGGCAAGAGTTATTTACAGGGCTAATTTTAAAAGCCCATAGCGGGTATAGAATACGCGAACCGTTAACTAATACGAGCTATTATTATTGGTTAGAAAACAAGAAACGAACTTTCACAAGTAACAATCCATTGCGTCCTCAGATTGACACTATTGCGTTCTCCAAACATCAATTGGTAGATGTTGATATTACGTTAACCATACTCCCCTTTGCAAAATATATTATCTACCCCAACCAGAAAAAAAAATACATAAGTAAATGGCCCGAGATAACAGTATATTACAAAAAAGGAATGGCGACAAAAGGAGCCGATTTTAACTACGATTTTTTAAAAATAAATGCGGGCTATAACGTCAAACTGCGAACATGGGGCAAGGCATCATTGGACATTTCAGGAGGTAATTTTTTTAATAATAAAAACATGAATTTTATTGATTACAATCATTTCAATGGCAATCAAACATTTTTATTATATCCATCGTCTACAATCTCTGGAGAAACGAGAAAACAATTAACTGCATTTAAAGCGCTCAATTACTATACCTTTTCAACCAACAATCGTTTTATTGAAATACATTTAATGCACAACTTTAATAGTTTTTTTGTTGGCAAAATACCATTACTACGAAAAACTAAAATTTATGAAATGATAGGAACAAATATGTTAATTACTTCATCCGGAACCTACACGGAATACTATATAGGAGCTGATAAAATTTTCAATTTTTTACAAATTGAAGGTGTTGTTACATATAATAACGCAAAACCTATCTACTACCTGCGTTTTGGACTCCGCTTCGATATGCATTCTTCTTCTACCCTTGATTTTTAATGGTTTATTAGAAAAAGGCGTAACTCCGTTTTCTTATCTTTGATCATCTAAACTAATGGTATGCGCGTAGAACTAAACAGGCTCGATAACGATTTTTATTTCGAAGCAAAAAATGAAGACGGTAATGTGATGCATTTCGATGCCTCTCCTGCAATCGGCGGACATAACAAAGCTGTGCGGCCTATGCAAGCCCTGCTTATGGCCATGGGAGGTTGTAGCGCTATTGATATTATAATGATACTCAAAAAGCAAAAGCAGGAAATTAAAGATTTTAAAATTGTTATAGATGGCGAGCGGGAAAAAGATAAAGAACCTGCTTTATGGGAAAAAGCTCACCTCATTTTTGAATTAAAAGGTAAAATTGATAAAGACAAAGCCGAAAGAGCCGTTAAATTAAGCATGGAAAAATACTGCTCCGTCTCTAAAACACTTGAGGTAGCCGGAGCGAAGATTACTTATGAAGTTATTGTTACAGAATAGATCGGTTTTTATGGAATTGCGCCTGTTAAAGCATCTTACTTACGTATAAAACCGAGATCGGGTTTAACTTGCACTATCCCGGTTGTTTTACTATATAATGAATCCAGAAAATGAAAAAAAGATTTTTGATCATCCTCTTTGCGGGTATTATAGCATTCGCTTTTGCGAAAACTTTTATTTACAGTTCAAAAGCATACAGTTACATGGCTAAGGGAGGCGATTACAAAAAAGAGTGGGCCGTTGTCGACTCTCTTGAAGGACAAGAACTGAATAAATCGGCATTAGACCTAGTGATCAAGATTTATAATAAAGCTAAACTGGAAGGCAACGCGGCGCAATTCGTAAAAGCAGTTATTTACCGTATGAAACTCGAATCTCAATTCGAGGAATTTTCATTGGAAAAATCTATTTACAAATTACAGGAAGAAACAAAAAATTCTACATATCCCATTAAACCGGTATTACATTCCATACTTGCCGAAAGTTATTGGCGCTATTATGAAGCTAACCGCTGGCAGACATATGAAAGAAGTCAAACCACAGGATTCAAGAACGATGATATTGCTACCTGGGACATTAATAAAATTGTAAATGAGGTTATTCTGAATTATCAGCTTTCATTAGAAGATGCAGAAAAATCTAAAGCAACTCCTATTGATGTTTATGATGCTATTGTAATCCACACCAAAGATTTCAGGAACCTGCGCCCTACCCTTTTTGATTTTCTTGGTCATAGAGCGCTTGATTTTTACATGAACCAAGAACCGGAAGTAATACATCCGTCCTATAAATTTTCTGTGAGCGATGAATCCTTTTTTAATGATGCGGAGGCATTTGCGATAAACAAATACAAAACAGAAGACACGCTTTCATTAAAGTTTTACGCAGTAAATGTATTGCAGCAACTCACCGCTTTTCATTTAAAAGATAATAATATTGACGCGCTCATTGATGTTGATCTGAAAAGATTAAATTTTGTAAAAGCAAATTCCGGACTTTCCAACAAAGAGGACCTGTACCTTGCCGCCCTCGAAAATTTAGAAAAAAAATATATTGACAGTCCTGCTTCAACAGAAGTAACTTATTCAATTGCAAATCATTTTCAGCAGCTCGGCACCAAATACAATCCCGATAACGGTGATGAACACAAATGGGAAATAAAAAAGGCATATGAAATTTGCCAGAAAGGTATTGACCGTTTTCCAAAATCCTTTGGCGCTGATAATTGCCGCTATTTACAAGCGAATATTAAAGCAAAATCAGTTTCTGTTATCTGCGAAGAAGTAAATGTTCCTGATATGCCGTCCCGCACGCTTGTTAATTATAAAAATCTGCAAAAGATCTTTGTCCGGGTGGCCAAACTTAACGATCAGCTAAAAGGGAGAAACGCTAATTATGAAGGCACCGAAGTACTTTTAAAAAAATACCTGGACTTAAAACCTGTACTTGAATTCAGCACCACGCTTCCCGATGATGGAGACTACCAAAATCATAGTGTAGAAATAAAAATTCCCAAACTTGAAAAGGGAAATTACGTCATCCTTACCGGAACTGATGAGCGTTTTAATTATACCGAAAAAAATGCAGTGGCTTACCAACAATGCTGGGTATCCTCTTTAAGTTTTTTTAGCAGAAGAGCCGCATTCGGCAACTATGAATTTTATATTGTAGACAGGGAAAGCGGGGCTCCAAAGAAAAACGTAACCGCACAGTTGTGGCATGAAAAATACGATTACAACACAAGTAAATATGAATATGTAAAAGGAGATAAATTCACCAGCAATGATGAAGGATATTTTTCTGTAAAAGCGGATACCGAGAGTAAAAATTATGATGTAGAATTTATTGACGGCAATGACCGGCTTCATTGCAGGAATGCGTTATACCTTTATAGCTACAATGACAGGGAAGAAAAACAAAAACGCACTTTCATTTTTACCGATCGCGCCATTTACCGTCCGGGACAAACGGTTTATTTCAAAGGTATAATGCTCGAAAAAAATGGAGAGTCGAACAAAATTTTATCCAAAGAAAATACTACAGTTATTTTTTATGATGTAAATCACCAGAAAATTACCGAGCAGCAATTCACTACAAATGAATATGGAACATTTAACGGGACATTTACCATTCCCCAAGGTTTGTTAAATGGTCAAATGTCCATTACCAACAAAAACGGATCTGCATACTTTTCTGTTGAGGATTACAAACGGCCAAAGTTTGATGCGCAAATGGATCCTGTGAAGGGCAGCTACAAACTAAACCAGGAAATAAAAGTTACAGGAAGCGCAAGCGCCTACTCAGGAGCAAATATTGACGGAGCAAAAGTTTCTTACCGTGTTGTAAGAGGGGTTTCTTACCCTGCCTGGTTTTATTGGCAAAGAAGACATTATAACTATAATACTGACGAAACAGAAATATTGAATGGGACAACAGAGACCAATGACACAGGCGGCTTTGTCATAAACTTTAAAGCTTTACCTGATCCTAATGTTACAAAGGAAGGTTCTCCGGACTATTATTTTTATGTTTATGTAGATGTAACAGATCTTAACGGGGAAACACATAGCACTTCAACATCAGTAAGAATAAGTTATAAGGCCATTGAACTTGTGCTTGGCATTCCGACAGAAATGGATCTACAGAATATTTCTGATCTCTCACTTTCTTCGCAGAACATGAGCGGCTCCTTTGAACCTGCAAAAGGAACAGTTATTGTTTATAAATTAAAGGAACCAAAAAAAGTTCTTAGAACCCGTTATTGGGAAAAGCCTGATAGATTTTTAATGAGCGAGGCTGAATACTCTGCGCTTTTTCCACACGACGAATACAGCAACGAATTAGACAAATTCAAATGGGAAAAAGAAAAGAAAATAGTTGAGCAACCCTTTGACACTAAAAAAAGCACGGTACTTCTTCTTGACAATATTAAAAAATGGGAACCGGGCACCTATTTCATTAGCGCAGTTTGCAAAGATGCATTCGGAGAAGATGTTAAAACAGAACACTACTTCACGCTTTTTACAAATAAACAGGGACCATTATCCACACCTAAAACGGCAATTTTTAAAGAGCTGGTCAATAGCGGGGAGCCGGGAACTGTGGCAAAATTTCTTATCGGTTCAGGCTACGAAAACGTAAAAATATTATATGAAGTAGAACACAAAAACAAGATCGTAAAAAAGGAGTGGCTTACTTTATCTAACGAACAAAAAGTTGTTGAGATCCCTATCGAAGAAAAGCATCGTGGAAATTTAGCAGTGCATTTTACTTTCATTGTAAACAACAGACCTTATAGATATGATGGAACTATTTATGTACCCTATTCCAATAAAGACCTGAAAATATCTTTTGAAACATTCCGTAATAAACTGTTACCAGGACAAAACGAAGAATGGAAATTAAAAATAACCGGGCCAAAAGGAGAAAAAGTAGCGGCAGAAATGCTGGCTACATTGTACGATGCTTCATTGGATGTTTTCAGGGGAAATTACTGGAGCTTTAATATCTATGATTCTTATTATGCATCTCTTGGGTGGCAAAACAATATAGGTTTCAATACAGTTAATTCTACATTATATGGGTACAATTGGAACTCTATGCCTTCAATAAGATATAAAGAATATGAACAGTTAAATTGGTTTGGGTACTCCAATTATTATGGCAGGTATGGTTATGGATCAAAAAGAGGTGATTATGCGATGGACTTTATGAATGCTGCACCAGCCTCTCTGAGTGCACCCGATCAAGAAGTTAGTGAAAGTAAAAGTGCAGAGAAAGCAGCCATATCACCGCGCGCTAATAGAGCAGAATACACTATATCTCCTCCTGCACCACCAAAAGAAAAACCAACTAACGCTGAAGGAAGTCCTGCTCCAAGAAAAAACTTTAACGAGACTGCATTTTTTTACCCAACATTACAAACCAATGAGCAAGGGGAAGTTATTGTAAAGTTTACAGTACCTGAAGCGTTGACCAAATGGAGAATGATGGGCTTTGCACATACTAAGGACCTTATGTTTGGGCAAATTGGAAATGAACTCGTAACACAAAAAGACCTGATGGTGGTTCCAAACACACCTCGTTTTTTCAGAGAGAATGATACTATACTTTTTACTTCTAAGATCTCCAACCTTTCCGAAACAGAACAAAACGGTATTGTAAAATTAGAATTGTTTGATGCGATAACAATGAAACCTCTATCCATCTTTGTGATGGGAGATCCAAGGCAGGCAAAAAACATGTCTGACCTATCAGATATACTTGTCGGCGGAGGTGAACAAAAATTCAGTACAAAAAAAGGAGGAAGTGCTGTTGCAACATGGGCAATTAAAATTCCCGAAGGTGTTGGGGCAATTACTTATCGCGTTTCTGCCAAAGGCACAAATCATAGTGATGCGGAAGAAATGACTATACCTGTATTGACAAACAGGATGCTGGTTACTGAATCATTACCATTGCCGATAAGAAGTAAACAAACCAAAACATTTTCGTTTGATAAACTCATCAGTCAATCCAATGGCTCAAAAACATTGCGTAACCATAAACTTACTCTTGAATTTACATCAAACCCCGCATGGTATGCTATTCAGGCTCTGCCATACTTGATGGAATATCCGTATGAATGTGCGGAACAAACTTTCAGCCGTTATTACGCAAATAGTATTGCTTCGCACATAGCTAACTCATCGCCAAAAATAAAAGCGGTTTTCGACAGCTGGAAAAACCAGGATCCAAATGCGTTGTTATCAAACCTGGAAAAAAACCAGGAGTTAAAAGCGCTTATGCTGGAAGAAACTCCATGGGTGCTTCAATCGAAGGATGAAACCGAAAGAAAAAAACGTGTGGCATTATTGTTCGACTTAAATAAAATGAGCAATGAACTTAACTCCGCTCTTACTAAACTACAGCAAATGCAGGCCAGCAATGGTGCATGGCCATGGTTCAAAGGAATGCCTGAAGACAGATACATTTCTCAACACATTGTTGCGGGAATGGGTCACTTAGATAAACTGGGTATTACAAACGTGCGCACAGGAAGATCATGGAATATGATAACCAATGCTATTCAATACATGGATAATCAAATGGACGCTGATTACAAGTATTTAAAAAAAGAAAAACTTTTAGCCTCGAATAACCTTAGCTATTCCCAAATACATTATTTATATGCACGAAGTTTTTTCAAAGACATTGAGATAAACGGACAGCATAAAGAAGCCTTTAATTATTATATAGCACAGGCAAAACAATACTGGCCAAAAAATTCGAGGTATATGGAAGGTATGATAGCATTGGCTTTACACCGCTTTGACGACAAAAAGACGCCACTGAATATTATTGCGGCATTAAAAGAGAACTCATTGGAAAATGAAGAGATGGGTATGTACTGGAAAGAAAATTACGAAGGTTATTATTGGTACCAAGCGCCAGTTGAAGCGCAAGCCATGATGATAGAAGCATTTGATGAAGTGGCAAACGATAAAAAATCGGTTGATGGTTTGCGTGTTTGGTTATTAAAGAGCAAACAAACAGAAGACTGGAGAACAACAAAAGCAACTGCCAAAGCATGCTACGCTTTATTATTAAGAGGGACACAATGGTTGGATACTGATGTAAACGTTGAGATCACCTTAGGAACTACCAAGGTTGATCCTAAAAAATTACCCGATACAAAAATTGAAGCCGGTAGCGGATACTTTAAAACATCATGGTCAGGAAGTGATATAAAACCTGAAATGGGGAAAGTGACAATAACCAAAACCAACGAAGGTGTATCATGGGGTGCATTGTACTGGCAGTATTTTGAACAGTTGGATAAAATAACGCCGCACGAAACTCCGCTTAAATTAAAAAAACAATTGTTTAAAGAGATAAATACCGACAGAGGTCCGGTGATCAGCCTCATCGATAGTAAAACAAAACTAAACCCGGGCGATAAAATAAAAGTGCGGATAGAACTGAGAGTTGACAGGGATATGGAATATGTCCATTTGAAAGATATGAGAGCATCGGCATTTGAACCGGTGAATGTATTTTCAGGTTATAAATGGCAGGATGGTTTAGGATATTATGAATCGACAAGAGATGCTGCGACTAATTTTTTCTTTTCATATTTATACAAAGGCACCTACGTTTTCGAATATCCATTGTTGGTTACACATCATGGAAATTTCTCGAATGGTGTTGCCACCATACAATGTATGTATGCGCCGGAGTTTACAAGTCATTCGGAAGGAATAAGGGTGAATATTGCGAAGTAATCATTAATATTTATTAAACGATCTAAGTATAATCATTTAATGTTACTTGATTTCTTTCTCTTAATTTTGATGAATGAAAACATTAACATTCCTTCTCCTGGCCATCTCTTCCATTACACAAGCCCAATCTCATCAATCATTAGATACTATTTTACCTCCTGCCAATTATGACAATATATATGTACGTCCGTTATTCCATGATTCACTTGCCAGCGGTTTTGTGATCTTCATCAAAAAAGAGGTAAAGCAACACAAACACAATGCGCATACCGAACAGGTGGTTATATTGGATGGAGAAGGCAACATGAAACTAGGTGAAAAAAATATCAAGGTAAAAAAAGGAGATATTCTTTTTATTCCAGCCGGGACTCCGCATTCATTAATAGTAACATCCAAAGGTCCGGTCAAAGTCCTCTCCACACAATCGCCATACTTTGATGGCAAGGACCGTGTGATGATAGAATAAATTATCTCTCAATATTCTATATAAGCCCTACCTTAGCGTGGTATGAAGAAACAACTACCCTCTTTCTTTAAAGAGTTATTGCAGCACATTGCCTCTACTCTTGATAATATATTTATTGTTGGGAAACCCGCTGATAAAGCTATTGAGCAAACCATGAGGCTCAATAAAAACTGGGCCGGAGACAAACGGAATTTTTTTGCTAACTCTATTTATGATTGTGTGCGATACAGAAGGTTATTGGAAGAAACAGCAGCAACTTATTTTAATGGCAATGAAACCAGTTACCAGGAATTGATCATTATCCTGTTTATATATACGGGTTATGAAATGCCTTCAGCCGGTATATATAAAACCATTGATGTGCCTGCAGTTGAAAAGATCATTAATAAGCTTTCAGCAGTCAGAAAGATAAGAGAATCGATACCTGATTGGTTAGATGCAATTGGAGAAAAAGAAATTGGAAGTGATTGGGACGAATTACTTAAAGCCTTAAATAAAAAAGCTCCTATTACCCTTCGAACGAATTTTTTAAAGGCCACGCCTGAAGTGTTAAAACAGGAGTTACAGAACGAAAGGATAAACACTGAACCAATTGAATGGTGCGAAGGTGCAATGACAGTTGTGAAATTTGCAAACCTGTTCAGGACGAATACATTTACCAACGGATTGTTTGAAGTACAAGATGCCGCTTCACAAATGGTGGTAAACAATATGGATGTTAAACCGGGCATGAGGGTAATAGATGCTTGTGCCGGAACCGGAGGCAAAACAATGCATCTTGCATCATTGATGCAGAACAAGGGTAAAATAATTGCACTTGATACAAAAGAATGGCGCCTGAATGAATTAAAGAAAAGAGCGAGGAGAGCCGGAGCGCATATCATTGAAACAAAAGTATTGGACACAAGTAAAACCATTAAACGCCTTGCCGCAAGTGCTGATCGTTTGTTGCTCGATGTTCCCTGTTCCGGATTTGGTGTGCTCAAGCGCAACCCGGACACTAAATGGAAAATGACTCCGGAAAAATTAGAAGAGATAAAAAAAGAACAACGGCATATCCTTCTTTCCTATTCTCAGATGTTAAAACAAACAGGACTCATGATCTACGCAACATGTAGTTTTTTGCCAAGTGAAGGAGAAGAACAGGTAAAATGGTTTTTAACCGAAACAAAAAATGAATGGGAGCTTTTGAAAGAAACCAGGGTTTCGGCGGTCAAAAACAACTGCGATTGTTTTTATATTGCAGTACTTCAACGCGCAACAAAAAAATAAAATCTTCTGCACACATTGCAAACATTGATGTGCAGCGTGTTGTGATTTTTTATTTTTTATTTTTTATTTTTTTCTTCGCACACATTACTTCATCAAAAAAAATTCAAACTGCATTTTGGACCAACCTTATCAACAAATTAGTGTTAATAAAATAAAAGCAAAATATTTTTTTTACCTCGTGTTTTTTTCTTACTTCGTATCAATTAATTAAAAACATAAAAACCATGGCAACAAAAAAGAAAGCAGCTAAGAAAAAAGCAGCACCGAAAAAGAAAAAAGCAGCTAAGAAAAAAGCAGCTAAGAGAAAAAGATAGTTAACTATCTTCTCACAAAAACCCTCGAGTCACTCGGGGGTTTTTTATTATATATACTTTTATATTAATTATTAAATGTTACGATGAAGAGTAAAATATTATACAGCATTTATTTTTTTGTATGGACAGCTTTTCTTATTCTATGTTCAGCTTACTTCACAGACAAATATTATATGACTGCAATGATACTTATACCTGTTGTTGGGGTATTTACCTTGATCATCTCCCTTACAACTTTTTTCACGCTCCTTTTACTTTATATATTTAAGCCACTATATCGAAGTAAAATAAAACGAGTATGTTTCATTTGTTCTATTCCTATCCTTCCTTTTATTCTTTTCGTTGTAGCAACCTTCATTCCAAACAAATTAGAGGAAATGGAACAGACTATTGAAGTATCACATATATCTTGGGCTTGCGATTGTGCGGATTGGGTAAAGCTTGATGACATTAAACGGTATGATGACAATTTAGGGGACACGCTCGCGACTCTAAGTATTTTTATTGAGCCTGCTGATAAATCGCTTGAACTAACAGATACTTTAGGTTACAATGGAGATATACTTAAACTTACTGGACGGTATTATATAAAAAAGGGCTTTCCAAAAGGATATTACTCATTTGAACAACCAGAGAAGGCAAGAATCTTTAGATATACTAAATATGAAATAATTAAAAGTAATTATAGATATTCCAAAAAAATGAGCCTGAACAATCAATTACTTGCAAATCTTTATCAGTAAGCATTTGATGGCTTTACTCCTATTCCCGGCAGATCACTCAACACAATTTTCCCTGATTCAAACCTTACTCCATCGAAACAATTGTTCTTTATGAGTAACGGTCCATCAAGGTCGGCCCATTCACATAAAGGAGAAAGTTGCGCCGCGGCAGAAACCGCGCATGATGTTTCCGACATACAGCCTATCAATACCTTCATGTCAAGCTCACGTGCCTTTAACATCATCCTGTTCGCTTCAAACAAGCCGGTACATTTCATCAGCTTAATGTTTACACCTTTATAAACCCCTTTCAGTTTTTCTACATCAACATACCGTTGCACATCTTCATCTGCAATAATATCAAGCGGACTTCTTTCACTTAACCATGCAACATCATCCAATCTGTTTTTAGGAAGCGGCTGCTCAACAAACAAAACATGTTGCCCGCTTAACCAATGGATCATCTCCAATGCGTATTCTTTTTCCTTCCAACCCTGGTTCACATCAACCGATATAGGTTTATCTGTAATGCTTCTTATTGTATTTATGATCTCCTTGTCATTATCGCTACCCAGTTTTATTTTTAATATTTTATATGGCTCTGCTTCTTTCAGTTTTTCTATCAGCACTTCCGGCTTATCTATTCCTAATGTGTAAAAAGTAAGTGGCGCATCCTGCTTCTTCAATCCAAACATTGAATAACAAGGCTTGTTCGTTATTTTTCCAAGCAGATCATGCAACGCAATATCAACTGAAGCTTTTGCAGCCGTGTTGTTTTTATCCAGGCCATCGATCTCGTTTAATATCTCCGACACATCATCAATAGTTTTATAACCAGCCAAAACAGTTTTAGCTTTATTTAAGAATGCAGCAACAGTTTCATGATTTTCCCCTAAATATGGAGGCATGGATGCTTCACCGTAACCAATAACACCATCAAGTTCTATTTCCGTAAAAACAACAGGAGTAGAAGTGCGCATACCATGCGCAATAATAAATGGATGCTTAAAGTAAAGCGTATGTGGTAAATAGGTTAAGCGCATAAAAGAAGTATCATTAAAGATAATGATAAAGCAACTCGAGAAACATTTGCTTAAGATGCTATTTGATACATTATATATATATTTGCTTATACAAACCGTAAATCCATAAAAATGAAAAAATTATTTTTCCTCTTTGCTATTGTTTTAACTACCGTAATAACAAGCTGCGGAGATAAAGAAAAGGATAAACCATTGAGCGTTCCGGGTATGACCCTAATTGACCTTTCAAAACAAGAATTCAACTTTCCTGTTACCATACTTGTGCCGGATTCAACAAATGGACCGATGACAATTACTCCTCAAAACTGGGGAGCACTTGAAATTAAAGTGGGTGATGGATTTCAAATTTCAGTTGAACAGGGAGACGGTGAGAATGACGACCTGAAACTGATAAAAAGCACTGAGATAGATGCTAATGAGGTTCATAAAGTAAAAAAGTATATGACGGATGAGCCGAACTTTGTTTTTTATGAAACTCAAATGTTAGGTACTGAGAAGTCCAGTTTCCATTTTTATGGTGTATTTAAAGTCGGAGACAAAAATTTTGTTGTGGAAGATCTTAAAGGTGATGACTTTTCAGAAGAAGCAATTAAAAAAATGATGGAAAGCGCAAAAACTTTAGCAGCAAAAGAGAAAGCAGAAGCATCTTAAAACATACAAGCATAAAACAAAAAAGGGGAACAAATTGTTCCCCTTTTTTGTTTCTTATACTTCAAACACAGCACATGCAACAAAGTACTTTTTTACTGTGCTTCTGTTTTTTTCGACATACGTTTTCTCTCGTTATCATCGAGGAATATTTTACGTAAGCGAATTGATTTAGGAGTTACCTCAACATATTCATCGCCTTGAATATATTCCATCGCTTCTTCCAATGAGAAATTGATCTTTGGTGCAATGCGGGTTTTTTCATCACTACCTGAAGCACGCATATTGGTTAACTTTTTTTCCGTACATATATTGATCACAAGATCATCAGGACGAATATGTTCACCGATTACCATGCCCGGATAAATCTCTTCGCCTGGATCAACAAAAAAGCTTCCCCTATCCTGTAATTTATCAATTGCGTATGCAACAGCTGTTCCCTTTTCTTTAGAAATAAGTACTCCAGCGTTTCTGCCCGGTATATCACCTTTCCACGGTTCAAAAGATTTGAAGCGGTGATTCATAATTGCTTCCCCCGCTGTTGCAGTTAACACATTGTTTCTTAAACCAATTAATCCACGTGAAGGAATTTCAAATTCTATATGTATAAGATCACCCTTAGGGGCCATCACCAGCATTTCTCCTTTACGCTGACTCACCAATTCAATTACTTTACCCGATGTTTCCTGAGGTGTATCAACAGTAAGCGTTTCTATTGGCTCATGTTTTTGTCCATTGATCTCTTTAATAATTACCTGCGGCTGACCTACCTGTAATTCGTAACCTTCCCTGCGCATGGTTTCAATCAAAATAGAAAGATGCAGAATACCACGGCCAAATATTATATATGAATCGGGAGAACCTGTTTCTTCCAACCTCATTGCGAGATTTTTTTCTAACTCTTTAAATAACCTGTCTCGCAAATGGCGTGATGTAACAAACTTACCTTCTTTACCAAAGAAAGGAGATGTGTTAATGGTAAACAACATACTCATTGTAGGCTCATCAATTTCAATTGGTATCAAACCTTCCGGTTTTTCAAAATCAGCAATGGTATCACCAATTTCAAAACCTTCAATACCCGTGAAAGCACAAATATCACCCGCGCCAACTTCCTGCACTTTCTTTTTTCCTAATCCTTCAAAAATAAAAAGTTCCTTTATTCTTGACTTTATAATTTTTCCATCGCGCTTTACTAACGATACCGGTGAATTCTCTTTTATTGTACCACGATACACCCTTCCAATAGCAATACGACCAATGAACGAAGAATAATCGAGTGATGTTATTTGTAATTGAAGTGTGCCTTGATTTTGTGGCGCATTCGGAATTTTTGCCACAATAGTATCTAATAAATAAATGATATCCGTTGTAGGTGTTTTCCAATCAGGTCCCATCCATCCATGTTTGGACGAGCCATACACAACCGGGAAATCCAATTGATCTTCTGTTGCTTCAAGGTTAAAGAATAATTCATAAACCCATTCATGCACCTCATCAGGTTTACAATTAGGTTTATCAACTTTATTAATTACAACAATTGCCTTCTTTCCCTGTTGAAGTGCTTTTTGCAAAACAAATCTTGTCTGAGGCATTGGCCCTTCAAAAGCATCTACCAATAAAAGTACGCCATCGGCCATGTTCAATACACGCTCTACTTCACCGCCAAAATCCGCGTGCCCGGGAGTATCAATAATATTGATCTTAACATCCTTGTAAATGATGGAAACATTTTTTGCAAGAATTGTAATTCCCCTTTCGCGTTCCAGGTCATTATTGTCGAGAATAAGTTCTCCCGATTCCTGGTTATCACGAAAAAGTTTTCCTGTCAAAAGAATTTTATCTACCAGAGTTGTCTTTCCGTGGTCAACGTGCGCAATAATGGCTATGTTCCTTATACTTTGCATATACTCCTGAAATTTAGGGTGCAAAGGTAGCTTTATTATTTGAATTAAACCTTCCTCCACCCCCATAAACCAGCATCAGACTTGTAATCTGGCATTTTTTTTGGTAAACGGGTCTCGTTTTTAAAACGGAATTTTGTTTCATCATCCCGGCGCATACCGAAAAGCCTTATAGAGTAGGTATTTAAAACATTTTTATGGAAAAGAAAAAAATTTATCTCGAAGAATTAAAAGTCAATAGTTTTGTGACTACTGTGGACAAGAATGAAAGTCAGACAATAGAAGGGGGTGCACCATTCTTAACCGTTGCAACTCCTTGGTCAACTCCTGTATGCACTGTAACGTTAGTTAGTGCATCGTACACAGTAGGAAAGGAACTTGGGCAACCAATTGCAACCGTTGGAAAATGGGTTACTGGTAAGATCCTTAACCCTGGTGACACTTTTGGGTTTGTTTGTATAACCCTTACAGTAACTTAAAATCAATTTTAGTGCATGTTTGCGAATTGCTCTTTTAGCAAAAGACAAACACCATTTCAATACTCAATTAAATTAAAGGATGGAGAAATCCCATCCTTTAATTTATTCTTAATTTTTATTCTTTTCTATATACACCACAGAATAATCCTTGTACCTCATTGGATTATTATAAAAATTTTTGAGGTAAGAGCGGGCTAGCCTGTAGCTTTCTTCATACCATAAAACCATTATTGGTGCATCGTTCATTGCAATTTGTTCGGCCTGTAAATATTTTTCATATGACTTTTCCTTTGTAGGAGCAGTCTTTGCTTCCTTAAACAATTTATCGAACTCCGCATTTTTATATCGCATACTGTTTGGATAAGATGGCTGAGACAGGTCATCAGGAACACCGGATCCGTTAAGTACAATAAGGAAACTTTCAGGATCGGGATAATCCGCTATCCATCCAGACCTGGTCATGTTTGACCTGCCGAATTTTGCATCATCCAGTTTTTTTGAGAATGGAACAACTTCAATATCAATTGAAACCCCCAGTACACTCATGATTTGCTCCTGAATTTCAAGGGATACATTGGTATGTTTCTTACCACCGCTGTTTAATTCCAATTTTACTTTTGGGAATCCTTTACCACCGGGATATCCAGCTTCGGCCAATAATTTTTTTGCTTTCTCCGGATTAAAATTATATCCCTTTACCTTAGTAATATCATAACCCGGAAATGCAGGAGGACAAATTCCATTTTCTCCGGGACCATATGCTTCACTGTTTAAAATTTCGTCAACCAGCTTTTGCCGGTCAATAGCATAACTAAATGCCTGCCTTACTTTTAAATTATTAAATGGCGGCTTAGCGGTATTAAATTCATAAAATTGTGTGAGCATTTCCGGCATCCTGTCTAAAACATATTGTGCAGAATCTCCTCTGAATTTTGCAATGTCTTTTTGAACCACATCACTTACAGCTTCTGATGGCAGGCCGATAATGAAATCGAGCTTACCATCCTTAAACGCCTGCATCTCTTTTTGCTTATCAGAAAAAACATAAACCATTACACTATCCAGATACGGAAGTGTATTACCCGCAGCATCTTTTCTGTGATAGTTTGGGTTCCTTGACAAAACGATCAAATCCTCTTTAAATTTACCTTCTTCAAATACAAAAGGACCCGTACCCACCTTAACACCTTCATTGTAAAGATCGACAGCCTCCTTAGGGTAAACTGCCGTATAAGGATTTGCCAGCAAATACAGAAAAGAATTATCACGCGAAATTAGCTTGATCCGTAGTTTATGATCATCAACAACCTCTACGCCTTCTAAGCCATTTTTAGGTTTACCTGAAATCGACTCTTCATAATATTTATTTGCCCCAATAACTTTATCTTTAAAAGAAGACTGGAAATTTATATTGTTGGGAGTTGCGGAACACAGTTGTTCAAAACAAAATTTAAAATCTTTTGCAGTAACGGTGCGGCCCTTATTATTTTGAAAACATAAATTATCATGAAAGTAAACTCCCTTTTTTAGATAAAAAGTATATGTTGTTCCAGCTGAATCCAGCTCCCATTTCTCGGCAACACTCGGTTCAAGCGCAAGTGTTTTGGCGTTAAACTTCACCAGGCCTTCATAAATTTGACTGGCTATATTATATGATACAGCATCCCCAATCGCAGGCGGGAACAATGATTGAATAATTTCATTTTCACTCTGCCTTAAAACACCACCATATAAACTATCTGCAGAAGCTTCTGTTCCCTTTTTTCCATCGGAAGACTCGCCTCCACAGGAAAATAACACCGCTAAAAACCCGACTCCAATTAACCTGAAAATTATTTTCATACCACCTAAAATTCGAATTATTTTTGAAACTTAAAAGGGTCACAAACCTACATGATTTTTTTAGAAAACATGTAAACCAAACGAAAAAAATCATGCAGGCCCCTGATGACCTTAAAAATAATATTTTACAGAATAAATATAATATTTACCGACATAAAAAGCACTGTCCCAGAACACCCAATTATGGCTTTATTATGGTCTAAAGAGCGTATTTTATTCAAAAAGTTTTGAATATATCAAATAAGATGCATAATATTGCGGTTGAAAATGGCTTTTAATTAAAAAAAGTTCTTATTTTCGCTTTCTAAATAAGTATGAAAAGAGTATCGTTTTATTTGTCTGTTGTTGGGTGCCTCGTCACTCTTAATAGTTTTTCTGCGGGAGTTATCCTTTTAGAAGGTAATTATCAGGGAAAAAACCTGTATGTTTCTAACCCTTACGCAGGAAGTGGTGTTGGTTTTTGCGTTTACGAAGTAACTGTTAACGATCAGGTAACTACTGATGAGATTAACTCCAGTGCATTCGAAATCGACTTTAAAAATTTTCAGTTCAAATTTGGAGATAAAATTGAGGTTAGGATAAAGCATAAAGACGATTGTAAACCAAAAGTTATTAATCCTGAAGTTTTAAGACCAAAAAGCACTTTCAATATTGAAAACATGAAAGTGGAAGGCGATGGTACACTAAAATGGACCACTAGCGGCGAAACAGGTAAGCTACCTTATATTATAGAACAGTTTCGCTGGAACAAATGGGTAAAAGTTGGTGAGGTAGAAGGGGTCGGAACTCCTCAAAACAATGATTATTCTTTTAAAATTGCTCCACACTCAGGACAAAATCAGTTTCGTGTAAAACAGATAGATTTTACAAATGCTCCAAAACTTTCTAAGCCGGTTAAATATTTGTCTCCATTACCGGAAACAACTTTTTCTCCACAAAAAGTTTCGAAAGAACTTTTGTTCTCAGAAGATACTATGTTCGAGATCTATGACCAATACGGTAACGTAGTTAAAAAAGGATTTGGTAAACGTGTAGATTGCACAAACCTTAGCAAGGGTGTTTATTATATTAACTTCGATAATAAAACCGGCGAGTTTATTAAGAAATAAAAAACATTAATTGTTTTAAAAAGCCCTGCGAAATTTGCAGGGCTTTTTTTATACTTACATTTCTATCAGCAAAACCATTTTTACTCTTTTCTACCCGGCAATTTTTTCTTGACCTCCTCACTCATCTCAATTGTACCATCAGACCGTAATTTACCCTCTTTATAAATTATATAATACTCGTAAGTTCCGGGAGTTTCACTACCAAGACTATCACAGGTATAAGTGCTTATTGTATCCGACGCATAAAAAGTAAAATCTTTTCTTAATGTCATAAACTCTTCACACGTAAAACCACAGTCGGCTCCGCATCCTCCAATTGCAATACCTTTTTTGTCAATAATTTGCCCTTTAAGGTTGTAGGTCGTAAGTACAGGCAAGTAACAGTCTGCACTTGCAAGTGTTATTGTTGCGATGTAGTTTCCGTTAACCGGAATTTGTCCATAAGCGAGTGAATACTCGTCAGTGTATTTGCTAAACTGTTTCCCATCAAACTGTTTTAATCCATCTGAACTTATGTTGCAACCTTTAATTACTATAGGTAATTGCTTTTTTGAAAAACTGCTTAAATACAGTGTAAACTCGTCATTAACTTTCGGAAATTTCGTCTCATCACTTATTGGCTTGTCTGAATTAGTTTGGCAGGCAAAAACGAGAACAGATAAAATTATTATTAGATATTTCATTTTTACGGCCCGTCATTAAAGTGAGCCATAACTATTGAATAGCCTCATGGCTCTTTGCTTCCTGTTCAACAATAGTTGGTTTAGGATCCGCTCCAAAATTATTTTCCCCCGCATTCCCTTTCGCAAACATTAACCAAACAATATAAAACGGAATCAATTGATACCAGCCGCTTTTATTTAAATCATGGATGCGTTTTGTGCCTTGCATAATTAATATCCAAATGAATACTATTAATACCAGTCCCAAAATTATTGGAGCAACAATATTGATTATCAGCAACAATATAATTCCGGCAATCAATGTCAGCATATATTCAGTTCTTCTGATACGGCCTTTGAACCAGAACGGACTTTTGAACATGAATTTTATCTGGCGCAACGCTGCTTTAACATCTTCTCTGAGAATATACATCACAGGCACAAGGAGCAAAGTTAAAAATGTAGCGAAACCTAAACCAAATATCATTGTCCATGATAAGGGACCCCAGAACGCAACACTGTCACCACCAAAATAAAGATGTGGATTAAACTCTGTGAACAATGTTACAAAATCGATATTTAATCCTACAGCCAGCGGTATTAATCCTAATATGGTAGCTGAAGCTGTAAGTAACACGGGAGTCATACGCGTTCTGCCGGCTTCTATAATAGCGTCGTAAACACTCAGCCCTTGCTCCATCATTAGATCGGCAAACTCAACAAGTAGTATACCATTCCGCACTACGATACCCGCAAGTGCGATGATACCAACGCCTGTCATTACAATGGACATATCCATTTTAAATAAAGCAACGCCTAGCAACACACCTATGATGCTTAAGAATATTTCTGAGAAAATAAGCAGTGATTTTAATACCGAGTTGAATTGAAATACCAATATCACTATGATCAATCCAAATGATGCCATCAATGCCCAACCAAGAAATGTTGCCGTTTCCTTTTGTTCTTCCTGTTCACCTGCCATCACAATAGAAACTCCTTCATCGGCTTTATAAGTATTGATCACCTTTTGTACTTTCGCAACCACATCGTTCGGGTTAAAGCCACTCCCTACATTAGATGAAAGTGTGATGATACGTTTTTGATTCTTTCTTTTGATAGAACCGTATGCATTTTCGTAACGTATATCGGCAAAAGAAGAAAGCGGCACCTGGCGTATTTGTCCGCCCATGGCCATATCCCTGTAAGTAATTTTTAAGTTCTTAAGAGCGTCAATATTATTACGCTGCTCCTCCTTATATCTTATCTGTATAGGATATTCATCATCCTGATCTCTGAACTTAGAGGTACGATACAATCCAAAAACGGCACTGCGTATAGCATTCCCAATTTGCCCTGTTGATATACCCTCCCTGTTAGCACGCTCGCGATTGATATCAAACACGATCTCCGGTTTATTATTCTGGAAATCGGATTTTAATTCCTGTACTCCCTCTACCTTAACAGAATCAAGATATCTCTTAAGATCAAGAGATGATTTAACCAGATCATCCAGGTTCTCTCCTGTGATTTCAATACTTATTGGTTTTGGAACAGGAGGCCCTGCCTGCTCCTGTGCCACGGATATTTCCGCAGCAGGGATACTCTTCACTGCCTCCTCTATCCTTTCCAAAACTTTTTTGGATGACTTTCCTTTTCTTTCGCTGAATGTTTTATAGGCAACGGCTATCCTTCCTTTATTAGGATATGTTCCCTGGTCTTCATCCGCCGGATCTGTAACACCAACAGTAACGTTGGTGATCACCGATGAAACAATATCAGAATCATTTTGAATTGCCTCATGCACTTTTTTCTCAACTTCTTTCATTGCCTCATTTGTATATGCCTGGTCGGTACCAACAGGTAAGCCTACATATACGTATGTAAAGTTGGGATCTCCCTGAGGGAAGAAAACCACATCGGGCCCGCGTAGAATAAAAAATCCCAATGAGAATACAAAAAGTACCACAGTACCCACCATCATTTTCCATGGACGGGCAAGGCACCATTTCAAAACCTTACCATACCTGTTAATTACCCTGGGCCATACATTGTGCTGGAATTTTTTGATCCAGCCTTCCAGCACAAACCTGTAAAGAAGATTGATCAGTAATAGAGTAAGGGCAAAATTTCCCATTCCAATATTACCTCCTATATAAAACAAGGCAGCTACGGAAACAAAAATGATAGCTGTAACCTTAGCTCCTTTGGTCCATTTTGATTTGCCCTGCTCTTCATCTGTTTTGTGAGGCTTCATAAATGCCACAGCAAAAACAGGATTAATTATGTACGCCACTATCAATGAAGCCGTAAGTGTTATGATAAGGGTAGTTGGAAGAAAGAACATAAATTCTCCAATAATACCGTCCCATGCAAGTAAAGGAATAAACGGGGCCAATGTTGTTAATGTACCTGCTAATACAGGAACGAACACTTCTCCGGCAGCCATTTTTGCGGCTTCAATAATATTGCGTTTACCATTATCAAATATCCTATGTGTATTTTCGATCACCACAATGGCATCATCTACTACTATACCCAACGCTAACAAAAATCCAAAAAGAACAATCATATTCATACTAAGCCCAAAGGCATCAAGCACCATAAATGCAATGAACATGGATAGTGGAACTGATAATGCAACAAAAATGGCATTTGTTGCTCCCATAAAAAACATGAGGATAATGGTTACCAGAATGAAACCGATAACAATAGTATTAATCAGGTCATGCAATGTAATACGTGTCTGATCAGATTGATCTCCTGTAATTACGATGTTAAGGTCTTTCGGGAATTTATCGCCTTCCATCTCCTTAATGATATCCCGGATCTTATCAGACGCTTCAATCAGGTTCTCACCCGAACGTTTCACCACACTAAGTGTGATAACATTCTTGCTGTCTAAACGCGCATAACTTTTTTGTTCTTCAAAAGTATCTTTTACATCAGCAATATCTTTTAAATAGATCGGAGCTCCGGTTGGAGATTTAACAATAAGGTTTTCGATCTCCTCTGCACTTTTAAATTCTTTTTTAATATTAATGGTACGTCTCATGTTATCCATCTTCACTGTACCACCTGATATGGTAAGGTTCTCATACCCTATCGCCCACTCGATATCACTAAGAGAGATCTGTGCTGCTTCCATTTTATACATATCAACATTCACCTGTATCTCACGATCCAGCGCTCCTATGATGTCTACTTTCGTGATCTCTTTAAGAGACTCTATCCTGTCTTTTAAATCATCCGCATATCCTTTTAGTTTATTCAGATCAAAATCTCCGGATATGTTAACGAACATGATCGGTAATTCGGAAAGGTTAACGTCCATTACAGTGGGATCATCCGGTAACTCAGCAGGCAGGTCGGATTTTGCTTTATCCACTTCATCTTTTACTTTTTGTTTTGCAAGAGGGATCTCTACATCAGTATTAAACTCAACCGTGATCATAGAAATGTCCTGGTAAGAAACACTGGTAACTTTTTTTACACCCGCGATCGACTTAAATCTTTTCTCCAGAGGTTTTGTTACCAGGTTTTCCATGTTTGAAGGAGAGGTCCCGGGATACATTGTATGTACAAATATTTTAGGGATCACAATTTCGGGAAAGCTTTCTTTAGGGAGCCCTATATAAGTAGCTATCCCCACAAGGGTGATCGCTATTGTGAGAATAAAAATTGTGGTACGGTTGTTTATCGACCAAGTCGAAGCAAAAAATTCCTTTTTAATATCTTTCATATAATTGATGAATTATTGATCTGTTGAATTTGTAAATTGTTGAGTTACATAACGAAGAACTCTTCAATTCAATAATTCATTAATTTAAAATTTAATGTTCTCCCCTTCATTTAACTCTTGAAAACCTTTAATCACTAATTTATCTCCTTCTTTAAGCCCCTGTGTTATCTCTGTGTTCCCGTTATATACTTTGCCGGACTTTACATTGACCTTTTTTGCTTTCCCATTATCGGCAACTATTACGTATTCACCTTGTTCTGTTTTTTGTACGAGGTTAACAGGAACAACTAACGCCTTATCGCTGCTATAGCTTACAATACGAAGTACTGCTACCATATTAGGATGATATTCCTTTTTATTATCCAGATTCACCTGTACGGAGAAGGTACGTGTCATAGGATTGATCACTTTAGAAACAAAGTTGATTTTGCTGTGAATGGTATCATTAATATCGGGAAAAACTATTTCCACTTCATCTCCTGCTTTAACCTTTGTTGCATTGGCCTCTGATACTTCTCCTTTTATTTTAAGGTTGTTAAAGTTCACTACTCTTATCACCGGCATTCCCGGAGCTGTAACCTGTCCAAGTTTTATATCAACGTCATCCACCACACCATTAATAGGAGATTTAATTCTTGTCATATCCAATTGCTCCTGTAGTGTAGCCATTTTTTTCTCCAGACTTTCTTTCTGATTTTTTGCAGTTAAAAATTGGATCTCTGTTCCTATTTTTTGATCCCAGAGATTTTTCTGTTTTTGGAAAACGATGTTAGCGAGATCAAGACCGTTTTGCAATTCAGCAATGCCCTGTATTATAATTTTATTATCTGTTTCTGCCAATATTTTACCAACGCTTACTTCATCACCCACTTTTACATTGATTCGGGTGACGGCACCGCCTGTTTCAGAAGCAAGCGATACGTTTTCGTCAGCATCAACCCTGCCTTGTACCTGGATATAACTTTTAAATACTTCGGGAGCAACGGACTTTACTACCACCATACGCATTTTATAATCACGGGTAGTGTCCGATGCAGCTAGTTCTTCTTCAAGGGTTGCTATTTTAACATTAAGCTCTGCAGCATCTTTTTTCAATTTTTCCAATTCAGCTTTTTTATCGCCTCCGCCTGAACAGGCTACTAGTGTGGAAAGTCCTACTATCAATAATAAATTTGTCCTCATACTATTTGTGTTTTATTTTTTCTTTTTATTTAAGCAATCCGTTAGCTTTATCGTAATCTATTTTTGCAACCAATGCATCATAAAGTGCATTAAAATAATTCACCTGTGCTTCTTTCAAAGCGGTCTCGGCATTTAATACTTCCAGGTTAGAACCTACGCCCTGTTCATACTTAAGTTTAGAAACGCGACCCACCTCTTCGGCAAGTTCAATGTTTTTCTTTTGCACATCCAATGATTGTGAAGCATTTTGCAAAACCGTTCTTGCATTACTCAATTCAAGGTCGATGCTTTGCTGAATAAATTTAAGGTCGTTTTCACTTTTTAATAATGCCAATTTGGATTGCTGCACCTTGTAGTGTTTCTGCCCTCCCGAAAAAATCGGTAATGATACTTTACCTCCTATCATGGATGCCGGAAAATATTTTGGACCATAATCATCGTATCCAACGCCAGAATATTTATAATTGCCAAATATTACAAGGTTAGGCAAAAAAGCAAATTGATCTTTTTTGATCTGCAGCTGTGCACCTTTTTTCTGAAGATCCACCAGATTATATTCTATTCGCCTGGTGTAATCAAATTTCTCCAGCGAAAGATTGTCAGCCTTAAATTCCACTGCTTCAAGATTGTCGGTTAATGTAAGCGCGGCAGCTTGATCCATTCCCATCTGGTATTTTAATAAAGAGATTCCCAATATCATAAGACGATCAATTTTTTCTTTCTCAGACAATAAGTTGGTGTATGCTACCTGCGTTCTGTCTAAATCTATCTTTTCAACAAAACCATTTTCGTTTAAAGACTTTGTATCGCTAACCAGTTTTTTTAAACGATCAAGATTCGCGCTCAATAGTTTCAATCGTTCATTATTTACCAATACGGAATAATATGCCTTTTTTACAACGCCGATTATTTCAACACGGGTACGATCGGTGGATCTTTTGGTCAACTCCATGTAAACTTTTGTCGCTTTCAACCCCAAAAAATAACCCATGTCAACAGCCAGCCATGATGCTTCAAGAGCTAAGTTTGAATTATTAGGTGCGGCAAACTGAACCTCCATATATGTACCCGGAGGGCCGATGAAAGACGGAACCACAGATACAGGAATATCAAAAAAATGAGTCTGGTCATAACTCGCATTTAATTGCGGCAAACCAATTCCTCTAATTTCTTTCACCTTATTTGCTGCGATCTGCTCATCAAATGTTGCATTCTGGATATTCGTGTTATTCTGTATAGCATAATCAATAGCCTGCTGCAATGAAAATGAAAAACTCGGATTAGTGCTGGGGGCTTGTGCATGCAAAAATCCAATGGATAAAATAAAAAAACCTGTAAGTAATCTGCGCAACTTCGTGCTTCGCGCTCCATGCTTCGAACTTTTAACTTTTTCCATATTATTCTTCTTCAACAATTTGTTTGAATTTATTTATAAGCTTATGTCCTTTAAGCGTGCAAATACCATAAAGAAAATGTTCTGTAAGCGACAACTGCACCTCTAGTATATTAAACTTATCAGGAGGAAAAATAGTTGGATCAAATCCCATTTCCAACTCCTGGATTCTTAATACACCAATTACTTTTGAGTTTAAATCGCTACGTATATACCCCTGCTTTTTACCTTTCTCAAGTGATACTTCAACCGTCCTGAGAATACATTTTTCTTTAAAATCAATGAACAGCTGCCATGCTTTGGGGTGATGTTTCTGAAGATCGTAAAATACATTCGGATTGATCTTTCCCATTATATCCGCAATGTGCTTCATTACATTAAAAACTTCCTCTACAACATTATCAGATTGTTCAACGTCCTTTTTTATCTGTACTTCATCCTCTTCCAGCTTTTGCTGCATCAATTTCATGATGATCTGGTCCTTATCTTTAAACGATTTATAGATCGTTTTTTTAGATATGCCCAGATGTTTCGCTATGTCATCCATAGTAACACTACGAATGCCGTAACGAAAGAACAATTCCTGCGTCCCTTTTAATATTTTATCTACGTCTTTCATTTAATCGGGAGCAAAACTATGGAAACTATTTTTGATTTCAAAGTTTCCGCTATAGTTATATTTTTATTATCCCTTTGAAACCCCATTTTTTGATTAAAAAGCCATAAATTTGCCCCTCATTAATTAACAGTGCCATGCAAAAAGAAAGTGTAAAAGATTTATTGGGAAGTACAGGTGTCGATAGAGAAGTTACCAGCAAAGGCTGGGTACGCACAAAACGTGGAAATAAAAATGTAGCATTTATTGCCATCAATGATGGCTCGACTATACATAATATCCAGGCAGTAGCTGACATGTCAAAATTTTCGGAAGAAGATCTGAAATTGGTTACTACTGGCTCTTGCATTGCCGTTACCGGCACTCTTGTAAAATCGCAAGGGCAGGGACAAGCAGTAGAAATACAAGCAACAAAAGTTGAAGTACTTGGTACTGCAGGTGAAGAATATCCTTTGCAAAAAAAGGGACACACGTTGGAATTTTTACGCGAGATCGCTCATTTACGTCCGCGCACCAATACATTCGGAGCAGTGTTTCGTATACGTCATCACATGTCGTATGCTATTCATAAATTTTTTAACGACAGAGGCTTTTTTAATTTACATACACCTATTATCACAGGCTCAGATGCAGAAGGTGCCGGGGAAATGTTTCGTGTAACTACACTTGACATTAATAACCCGCCTAAAAATACTGACGGTAGTATTGATTTTAAAGAAGATTTTTTTGGCAAGTCAACCAACCTCACTGTATCAGGTCAATTAGAGGGCGAGCTTGGCGCACTGGCATTAGGAAAAGTATATACATTCGGACCAACATTCCGTGCAGAGAATTCAAATACTCCGCGGCACCTTGCTGAATTCTGGATGATAGAACCCGAAGTTGCCTTTAACGATATTCATGACAACATGAATCTGGCAGAGGAGTTGCTACAGTACTTAGTTAAGTATGCGCTTGAACATTGTAAAGATGATCTGGAGTTTCTAAATGCGCGTGCCATCGATGAGGATAAAAACAAAAAAGAAAACGAACGCAGTAAATCAACATTATTAGAAAAATTGAATACTGTTATTTCTAATTCTTTTAAAAGACTCAGCTATACCGAAGCAATTGAAGTTTTAAAAAGCTGTGGGAAAAATTTCGAATTTAAAGTTGAATGGGGCGTTGATTTGCAGAAAGAGCATGAAACCTATTTAGTTGAGCATTTTAAAACGCCGGTTATTTTAACCGATTATCCAAAAGATATTAAGGCGTTTTATATGAAACAAAACGAGGATGGAAAAACCGTTCGTGCTATGGATGTATTGTTTCCATATGTTGGAGAAATTATTGGAGGTTCACAACGGGAAGAAAACTATGATAAACTGTATAAGCGTGTAAAAGAAATGGGGATCCACGAAGAAACATTATGGTGGTTCATGGAAACCCGTAAATATGGAACATGCGAACATAGTGGCTTTGGGCTTGGTTTTGAAAGACTTATATTGTTTATTACAGGACTTACCAATGTAAGAGATATTATACCTTTTCCAAGGACCCCAAAAAATGCTGATTTTTAGTATAAGTACTTAATGTAATGCGTAAATTCGTGGCGCGATAGATCGATATGCTTAAACAGAATTTTCAACAAAAACTACTTCAGAAATTATCACCACAGCAAATTCAGCTAATGAAATTGCTGCAGCTTCCTACTGTTGCTTTGGAGCAACGGATAAAGGAAGAAATGGAGATTAATCCTGCCTTGGAAGAAGGAGAGGAAGAAGACGATATTCAGGAGGAGGAAGATGAATTTGCAGAAGATACAGACAATAAAGAGGATGGAGATTCGGATGATTTCAGCATTACGGATTACATGGATGAGGATGAAGGAGATTCTTATAAACTTAAGTCAAATAATAACAGCGCTGATCAGGACAAAAAAGAAATTCCTTTTTCTTCCGGAGTTGGTTTCCACGACATGCTGGAAAGTCAGTTGGGACTTAGAAGTTTAAGCGATCATGAATTCATTGTTGGGTCATATATACTAGGAAATATTGATGATGATGGTTATTTAAGACGAGATCTTGAATCGATCATTGATGATATCGCATTTTCACAAAATGTTCAAACCACAAAAGAAGAATTAGAAAAACTACTGGAGGTTATTCACGAATTAGATCCTTCTGGTGTTGGTGCCAGAGATTTAAGGGAATGTTTATTGATACAATTGAAACGAAAAATGCCTCCATCACCTATCAACTCCCTCGCTATCGAGATCGTGGATAAATACATGGAGGAATTTTCTAAAAAACACTACGATAAAATTTCGAAGAAACTGGAGATAGATGATGAGACATTAAAAGATGCCATTAACGAAATTCTTAGACTTAATCCAAAGCCGGGAAGTTCTTTAGCAGACAGCCAAAAATCATTCCAGCAAATCATCCCAGATTTTATCATCAACACTAATGACGGCAAACTTGAGTTAAGTCTTAACTCACGCAACGCACCTGACTTAAGAGTGAGCAAAACATACAACAATATGCTGGAAGATTATTCCAAGCAAAAAAATAAGGCGGGAAAAGAAGCATCACAATTCATCAAACAAAAAATAGAAGGTGCCAAATGGTTCATCGATGCTATACAGCAACGCCAGCATACTTTGCTAATGACCATGCAGGCCATTATGGAAAGGCAATATGAATATTTTTTTGAAGGCGATGAGACCAAACTGAAGCCGATGATCCTTAAAGATATTGCAGAAAAAATTGGTCTTGATATTTCTACAGTATCGCGTGTAGCAAACAGCAAATATGTACAAACACAATTTGGTACATTTTTATTAAAAACATTTTTTTCCGAATCGCTTTCAACGGATAGCGGTGAAGAAGTTTCATCACGTGAAGTGAAAAAAATACTTGAAGATTGCATCACTGCTGAAAACAAAAAGAAACCACTTACCGATGACAGGCTCGCTGTTATATTAAAAGAAAAAGGTTATAACATTGCGAGAAGAACCGTTGCCAAATACCGGGAACAACTTGAAATTCCAGTGGCGCGCATGCGAAAAGAATTATAAAAATTCTACATTGACAAATTCCCTCGCAAAATTTTTTTCTTATGTATTCCACCCTCTTCTCATGCCCACCTATGGCATTCTCCTTCTTTTAAACATTGATTAGCAATTGTACCTGTTCCTTACGTTCAACGTAAAGCTGACACTTTGTTTAATGACCCTTGCGTTTACATGCCTGTTGCCAGTTATGAATGTTTGGCTGCTCGTAAAAATAAAATACATCAGTAGTTTTCATTTAAACATAAAAGAGGAAAGAAATATTTCATACGTTACCACTCTTATATTTTACGTAGCCGAATATTATTTATTGAATGGTGTACAGGTTTTTGATGTTTTAAAATTGCTTGTACTTGGCGCTACCCTATCTGTTGCTTTAGCATTTATAATAAATTTCTGGTGGAAAATAAGCGCACACATGATAGGTATCGGAGGTCTTGCGGGGGCGTTATTTGCCTTGAACGGACAAATAGATATAGCATTCTTTTTCCCAATTGTATTGTTCGTTGCCGGACTTATAGGCTTTGCCAGGCTCGCACTTGAAGCACATACCAATGCCCAGGTATATACAGGGTTCTTACTCGGATTTGCCTGTGAATGGGGCCTTTTCGAAGTATACCACCTGTTTTCGTAATCGGCTTTTACCCGCCTTTTTAACAAAAACCTGTTAATAATAAAGAGGAATGCAGGTTTTACGTCTTTTGCATTGCCCTATTTTTGAGGTATCATCAAAACAATCTTTATGGACCAGAAAAAAATTGCCGATAAAAAGTCAACAACTTCCCTAAAAGAAGATCTTGGCATTGGTTTGAGCATTAATGATCTGCGTGAAAAAGAGTTTAACGGTGAAAAACTTTCCACAGAGGAATGGCAAGCTCTGAAAAATTTTGACAGGTTTCGTATTTCTGAATTAAACAATCAAACATCGGACATGGAATTCCACAAACGTTACCGTGAAATACAGGTAATGGCTAACCTGGGGGATTATAAAGAGTTTTTAAAAGAGAAATATTCTACATTGTAATTAGGAAAATTTTTTGTTTATCCATTTATCAACATAATTTAGGGAAGACAGAAAACTTCTAAATAGTTTTAGAAGTTTTTCTACCCTCACTTGTTCCCTTAGTTCTTTTACTGTTATCAATCTTCCAAAAGGCTATTTGTTTATTTGGAAGTACATTTCCAAGGGTAATCAGATACAAATCTTTAAAATGTTCGACCTTTTAAGAAGGTTTGGTTAGCATTTATTTCCAAATGTGAAAACGAAAATAGGTGGTCTGGAAAAAAAAATAAGAGGGCCTATCTCTTGACCCTCTTGTAATTAAAAAAAACAAAAAGATTTAAACAGTAATTATTATACACCAAAATCCCATTGAATCTCCGCAAAGGTTCCTCGAATATGCATCTCCGGTTGTTTCCACCGCAGGATGTTCTCCTATTGATTTGCCAATCGTGTACATTGCACTTATTAATGTTACGGTACATACGGGCGTTGACCAGGGAGTTGCAACACTTAAAATTGCCGCTCCGCCCTCTACAGTCTGACTTTCGTTTTTGTCCAAAGAAGTAACAAAGCTGTTTACTTTTAATTCTTCCAACCTAGGTAATTTTTGTTTTTTAGTTTCCATATTGTATTTTTTGTTGCCTACTTCTTTAAAAGGGCTTCAGCTTTTCCCCTAATTTTATTTTTAAAATTGTATTGTAAATTTAGCGTAGCTACATGATGAAGCGATTAAAGAAAAGTTATGCTATCGCTATCAAAACCACTCGAAATAAAAGGTGTGTCAATATAATTTTAACATAGTGTTACCTCTGCATTTATAAATAGAATATCAAAAGTTTCTGCCAAACCTTATGTATAGACCTCTCCCTTGACATTTAATTAAGCATCACAGTAATTAAATTTTTACCACCCCAGTAGATAACAACAGCTTGATGTTTATAAGTATAGTTGAATTAAACTACCCGAAACAATCACGTAACCTAAAGATTGAACTTTTGTATCAAACTTCATCTAATGAAGAAAAAGTTCAAGACAATTATCATATCTGATATACACCTAGGAACAAAGAGTTCAAAATCGAAAGAAGTTGTTAAATTTTTAAGAAACCACAAATGCGAAACGTTAATCCTCAATGGGGACATAATTGACGGATGGCAACTTAAAAAATCCGGCGCCTGGAAAAAAAGACATAGTGGTTTAGTAAAATATGTAATGAAGAGGCTGGCAAAGGGAGACACAAAAATTATTTATTTACGAGGAAACCATGATGATTTTTTAGATCAATTATTGCCGGTGAAATTCGGCAATTTCTCTATAGTAACAGAACACATTCACGAATCCAACGGCAAAAAATATTTTATAACCCACGGAGATATTTTTGATTCTGTTACAACAAATTTCCGGTGGCTAGCCAAATTAGGCGATGTAAGCTATACAATTTTGCTGTGGTTCAATAGACATTACAACCATTACCGGATAAAAAGAGGCCTACCGTATTATTCTCTCTCACAGGCTATAAAAAGCAAAGTAAAATCTGCTGTTTCCTTTATTGATGATTTTGAAAATCACCTGGTAAAAATGGCGAGAAAAAAGAATTGCGATGGGATCATATGCGGACATATACATACCCCTGCAGACAAAATCATAGACAATATACATTATTTAAACTCCGGGGATTGGGTAGAAACAATGACAGCGCTGACTGAAGATTTTAATGGCAAATGGCAAATAGTTTATTACCAGGACTGGTTAGCAGAGCATGAGAAATTTAATATCAATCTGGAAAAAGAAGACTCCTTAAGTGATGGTGTAAGCAAACAAATAGTTTTAAAAACCGCCTAACATGGAAAGAAAATTGTCATTTTTATTTGTGGTTCAGGGTGAAGGCCGGGGCCACATGACACAAGCAATTGCCATGCATGATATGTTGGTTAAAAATAATTACGAAGTATGTTGTGTTTTGGTGGGCAAAAGTAAACAACGGGAAATACCGGAATTTGTTACAAGAAATTTAAAATGCGAGGTGCTTGCATTCGAGAGCCCTAACTTTGTTACGGATTCAAAAATGAAATCTGTAAAAATGTTTCGTTCGGTTTCCAGAAGCTTAATGCGAATAAATATCTTCAAAGCAAGCATTAACTTCATCCATTCAAAGGTAAAGAAATATAAACCTGATGTTATCATAAATTTTTATGATCCACTTGTATCATTATATAATTTAATGTATTCGCCAAAATGTACATTCATCTCAATTGCTCACCAAAATATTTTTTTGCACAAAGAATACGTGTTCCCCAAAGGACAACTATTTAACAAAATGGGATTGATCAATTACACGCAATTGAATTCTTTAAAAGCTGATTTGCGTTTAGCATTATCTTTTTATCCATTAAAAGATGTTGAAAGAAAAAAACTTATTGTTGTCCCTCCCCTATTAAGAAAAGAAGTCTTTCAGCAAAACGTTGAAAAAAAAGGATATCTTCTTGTTTATTTAGTAAACAGAGGCTATATAGAAGATGTTGTTAATTGGCACGAAAGAAACGCTAACATTATACTACATTGTTTTACAGATAGAAAAACGGAGTTGGAAGAAGAAGAAATCAACAAAAACTTATTCTTTCACAAACTTAACGACAAAAAATTTTTAGAGATGATGGCCGGAGCCGATGCTTTAGTATCTACAGCCGGATTTGAATCCGTTGGTGAATGCATGTATCTTGGCAAGCCTGCACTATTGGTTCCCATCCAGGGTCATTTTGAACAATACTGCAATGCCAGGGATGCGCATAGATCAGGAGGGGCAATTTTTAGTGATGAATTTAAGTTGGACAATGTGTTGGATTACGCTAGTAAGTATCAAAGGCAGGATAATAAGTACAGAAAATGGGTGGAATCTTCAGAAAAAATAATTATTGAAGCAATTGAGGATGCCCATGATTTCAAAACTGGATATCAAAATAGTTTTGTAGGAAATAACATATAACCCCTTATGCAGGAAGCAAAAAAAACAAAAAAGATCGCTTTTATAATTAATCCGATATCCGGAAGCATCAACAAAAGATCAACGACACAGCTCATTAAAGACGTTCTTTCACAAAATGATAAGGTTAGTTATGAAATTATTTTATGGAGTAGCCCTGAACAAAGACATGAAATATCAAAAAAAATTAAAGAGAGTAATTATGATATAGCCGTTGCTGTTGGAGGCGATGGTACAATTAATCAGGTAGCACAGGCAGTTGTGAATACAAACACAGCATTAGGGATAATTCCGATGGGATCAGGAAATGGATTTGCAAGGCATTTGGGAATCCCATTAAACACAAAGAAAGCTCTTGATATTATTTTAAACGGAAAACAAATTGAAATTGACAGCGGGCAAATAGATGGTCATTTATTTTTGTGTACTTGTGGAGTAGGTTTTGACGCACTTATAGGCAATCTTTTTGCGACAAGTAAATCGAGAGGGTTCTTTACCTACTGTAAATTAACTCTTGGAGCATTAAAAAATTATAGGCCTGAAGAGTATGAAATTACTATTGATGATAAACCAATACACGAAAAAGCTTTTTTGGTTACAATTGCCAATGCTTCACAATACGGTAACAATGCGTATATCGCCCCAACAGCTAAAATTAATGATGGTATACTCAACGTAACCCTTATTAAACAATTTCCCTTTTGGAAAATTCCTTCCATTGCCATTAAAATGTTCAATAAAAAAATAGCCTCTTCTGCCTATGTAAATACATATCAAGCGAAAAAAGTAATTCTACAAAGAAAACAACCAGGGCCTTTGCATTATGACGGAGAACCATTGAGTGGTAAACGGACAGTCTTTGCTGAAATCTTTTCCAAATCCTTGAAGGTGGTTGTGGACGGAAAGAATAATCATTTAAGAGATAATTAATGGCTAACAATAAGTTTCCGGATGAAAAGTCCATCAACCGTCGTTGCCTTTAAAAAATAAACTCCATTTTCATAATTTCTCAAATCACAATTTATTGATTTGGAATTTTCGGGAGTATTCATGTAAACTTGTTCACCAGCCACATTATATATTATTATTTCTTTAATAAATTTTTCAGATAATATTGAAAAGTGTCCGAGTGATGGATTAGGGTATACTTCCACCGCTATATCTTGAAGGACTTGGATGCCTGTAACAATTGCACCCAAAAGCTTAACGCTACAAGTTGTTCCATTCAAATATCCCTTCAACGTATTTAAATCAGTGCTGAGCATTTGAGCAGCCAACATATTAAAGCGAATTTTTACTAATGGAGTTGCATTTGCATACTGTGTAAGACTGTTCGATGTGAATCGTATCGTAGAATCATTTGGGTTATAATACGAAAGCACCTGCATATATCCTGTTAGATTTAAAATTGTATCGTATAAAAGATTAGCATGATTATATTTCAAAGAGAAGTCAAGCGCATTAATCGTATCATCGGTTAAAATAAATACAGGAAATTCAACATCAGTACCAACAACCGTTGCCTGAGTTAAATCAAAAACAACAGTATCGGAAGCATTAATCGTTGTTATCCCCGGTAACTGTAGAAGGTTGGTGGTATGTTGTGCGGATAATTTATTATACAAAATGCTTAAAAATGCAATACAAATTATTGGTAAAAAAATTTTCATTGTTACTTTCGTTTTTGAAACTATGCACATTCAGTGCAAGACTTCCAGTTTATACAAATTTTAATTCTTACCGTCATTGCGAGGAGGTACGACGAAGCAATCTGTCTTAATGAAGAGATTGCTTCACTCCACTGCGTTACGTTCGCAATGACGTTCTTAATTTTTTTAAGAATTTCATTCTTTCATTTAAACCTAAGGATTTTCAATCTATAGAGGTTTAGTTTACTTAATTTATACCAAAGTAATCACTGAGATTAAGCAGAATGTCATTGGCAAATTATTTTTACGTGAATTAATTGTAAATTAATTTAAACCATTCACAGGCTCCTTCTCTGGTAGTGCAGGAGATTCTTCTGCCTTTTTCCTTCCCGGTGCTATAAGCACTGACACTTCAAATCCACCCCTTCCATTGCTGTACAATTTTTGATACGAAGTATTAATGTCATAACTAAGTCTGTAAATATTGTTCTTTTGCTTGAGACCTAAATGCAAAATAACAGCATCTTTGTTTCTCCATGCCAAACCAAGCAAAGGCTCATAATCCGTTCCTTCCAACTTATAATATCCAAATACCTGAAGGTTAAGCTCATTTGCTTTTGCTTGATTCATGTACAACAATTGACTTTGAATTTTAATACTTGTACCAATTATGTTTTCACACCCCCCATGGATTGTATATCGAATTGGCGCTTTATATGTTTCACCAAAAAAAGATTTGTTTGCCTGAGTAATATGATGAACCGCAATTCCGCCATAAGGAAAATATTTTTTTGATACGTCGACACATTTATAAAACACTCCCATATTGGCATCAAGTCGAAAATAACTTTCCTTTCTAAAATTTTCATTGGTAGATAGGCTCCTGTCAAATCCATCTAAAGAACTGGGTGAATATTGGGAATCGTAAACAAAATCTGCTGGATAAATACTTTTTTGTAAAATACCCATCTGCAAGCCTACAGAAAGATTATGCTTATCATTTCCATTTGCGGCTTCGTGAATAACCCTGTAAGCTGTTGATAACATAAAATTAAATGTATTGAAAGAGCCATTTACTGTTCTATCATTCACAATAAATTCCCCAATAGAAAATTTATTATTAATGGGTTTGTCCAGTGCGGCCGCGAATGTTCTGTTTGCACCACCAAGATATTTTCCTCCTTGCTCTCGATAATTTACAACAGCTCTGTAATTCCAGTCTAAATCAAAACGCATTCCGGTTAATGCTGGATTAAGGTAAATCGGATTTGCATCATAATGGGATAGATGGAAATCCTGCGCTACAATCCTCCAATGGAAAAATACTAAAGTGGAAACCAAAAATAATTTTAATAAACTCCTTTTCATTATCTTATAAGATTTACAACTCCATGCATATCAACAGTTGAGCTATCAGCTGCTATTCCTTTTAATATGAATGCATACAATCCTTCCGGTTGCGCTACCGAATTATATTTTCCATCCCAACCAATTGTTTGTGAAGAAGAAATAAATACCTGATTACCCCATTCATTAAAAATTCTTAACTCCATTTCCAGCAATGGACCTCCTTTTACCAATAACACATCATTTGCATTATCGCCATTCGGGGTAAACGCACTTGGTATTGCTATTAAAAAAGGAACTAATACTTTAACTGTATCGCAATAAACATCTGTACAAGATGCGGAGTCGGTTATCGTCAAACAAACCCTGTATATTCCCTCTCCCGGAAACGTATGTGTTGGATTTTTTTGATACGTAAATGTGCTGTCACCAAAATTCCATAAGGAAGTTTTCTCGCCAGTAGATAAATTTGAAAAGGAAATTATAGTGTTAGGTAAAATAACAGAATCTGGATTTGCAACAAAAAAAGCGGTTGGTCCGGTGGCTGTTATTGAACCTGGCTTAGTCAGTGAATCGGAACATCCTGCAGAGGTAGTTACAATATGTTTTATACTAAAATTACCATTGGTAATATAAGTATGTGTTGCATTCACAGTTGTTGCGGTTCCAGCATCCCCGAAACTCCAAAAGTAAGTTGATCCTGAAGATGTAATTGAAGAGTCGGTGAAGTATGCCGTTAGCGGCAAGCATCCCGTTAAGTTTGAGCCACCAAATTTTACAATAGGCTTGTCTTGCATTATCACAACCTTTGATATACTGTCAGCGCATCCATGATCGGATGTTACTTTTAAATTTATTGTATAAGTGCCTGATACAGTATAGGAGTAGAGAGGATTTTGCTGTGAGCCTGAATTACCATTTCCCCAATTCCAAATCCAGGTAGAAATAGTTCCTGATGATATCGATGAACTATCTGATAAATTTGTATTTGATCCTACGCAACCATTCGCTGCACCAAATTTTGCGACAGGTGAATTATAAATTGAAATGTAAGCAGGCTTTGTCAATGAATCTTTACAACCTGCGGAGGTAGTAACAATATGCTTAACTGTATAAGTACCACTATTTAAATATGCATGGGATGGACTTTGTGTAGTGGATGTGCTTGCGTCACCAAAACCCCACAAATATGTTGATCCAATTGGCGCAATAGAGGAATCTGTAAACTGAACATTCAGCAAAGAACATCCAGTCAAATTATCAGCACCAAATTTTACAATAGGTTTACCATCAATGATTATTATTTTAGCAAGACTATCGGAACAGCCAGTACTTGTTCCAATTTTTAAGCTAACAGTATAAGTTCCCGAAATTGAATAGGTATAAGAAGGGTTTTGCAAGAGACTTGTATTTCCATCACCGAAATACCATTTCCAATAGTTAATTGTTCCTGAAGAACTTGTTGAACTATCCGAAAAATTAACTATAGAACCGGCACAAGCATTCTGCACTCCAAAATTTGCGTTAGGAATATTAAGGGTTATATTGTTAGAAAGTGCGGAGGTACAACCTGAATCAGATGTTGCAAATAGAGTAACAGAATATGTTCCACTTGTTTGATAAGGATGCACAGGGTTTTGCAATGCGCTCGAATCACTGTCACCAAATTTCCATAACCAAGAAATAATCGAGCCGGAAGAAATAGATGAATTGTCAATAAAAATTGCTGAGCTTGTACTACAATTAGTTGAATACGTAAAACTCGAAACCGGGGCAACATTTACATTAATAGATTTAACGCTTGTATCCGGACAACCCGAATTAGAAGTAACAAGTAACGTAACGGTGTATACACCTGTATTAGTATAAGAAGTAACGGGGTTTTGAAGTGTTGAAGTATTTCCATCACCAAAATTCCAGGACCAAGTAGTTATCGTCCCCCCATTGATTGCAGATGCATCATTAAAAATTGTATTTACTCCCGAGCATGCCGGACCATTTGTAAAATTAGCTTCGGGTGTATAATTGGGAAGATTAGTTATTTTGTAACTGCATGGATCACCATTAAGATAAACTGTTATTGTATTAAAATCCGCAACAGTAATCTTTTTACAAGGTGCCGAAAGGTGGAAACGAAGAGAAACAAGTTTAGTATTATGCTCAACCGGAGTTAAGCTGCTTGACGTAAACCTTAGCTTACGATCTATAGTATTAAAATTTATTAAAGCAAAAAGATACGATTTGAAATTAAACATTGTATCATAAGTAAGCACCGCCTCATTAAACTTAAAAGAAAAGTCTAAAGCATATATAGTATCATTGGTAGAAATTGAAACCGGGATGTCAATCGTAGTACTATTTACAAGCACGGCATTCGACAGATCAAAAATAACGGAGTCACTTGTATTAATGGTTTGCAAAGCAGGTGCAGCAGAATGTTCAATATTATTGTTGAATGCAGAAGCTTTGGCAATTGGCGACAACCCAAAAAACATTATAATTAAATAAAAAAATATTTTTTCCACTTTTGAAATTATCAGGCAATCTTACATGAATTAATCAAACTGAAGGCTTCTGAATAATGAAATTTATATGAAGGCTATGTTAAAAAAAACTCCCCCGAAAATCCGGGGGAGTTTTCCATTCAAATTTTAATTATTAGTGACTAACAACTACTCTACGTATTGCTACGAAGTTATCGTTGTAAACTTTCACCATATACACCCCATTTGCAAGATTTTGGATTCCAATTTCTTGATTTTGATTAGCATATGCATTTAACTGTACAAATACTTGTTTACCAGTTGCATCTAATATTTGAACATATGAATTTTCATCAACTGTTACGTTCAATACATCTTTTGCAGGGTTTGGATAAACACTTATTTGGTTTGTGTTTCCGCTGATATCAGCAGTGCTTGTAGCAGCACCTAAGAACTCAACGTTTACTTTATCACCATTCAGGTAAGCAGCTGTTGAAATAAAATCAGCAACATTAACCTGAGCTGCGTTCATAGAAAAGCGTACTGATACTTGTGATTTAGTTAAATCATAGTTCTGTAAGCTGTTCGAAGTGAAACGCAGTGTGTTATCACCTGAGTTATAATTTGCAAGTGATTGTAGATAAGTAGTGTTATCTATGATCGAGTTATACACAATGTTGTTTTCGTTTGTTATCATTGCGAAGTCTAATGCATTTACTGGATTCGCAGATACAATTGAAACAGGAACATCAATATAGTTACCAAACGTAACTGCATGAGCCACATCAAAAACAACTTTATCATTTCCACCTTGTTTAAATGAATTTGGTCCGCCATTTACAGAAGCATAATTTCCGTTGATGTCTCCAACCAATATACCTCTATATGTTTCGCTAGAAATCAAAGGACAATTAGCAAAATCAGCTACAGGAACTTCTAAACAGAAAGAAATAACAGGTACACGAGATTTAGAAAAACCAATTCCGTCATTTCCTGGATAAGTACCAGATATTACATAAGAAGGATCTGAACTAACTCTTGTTGAATCTATCCATTTCCAATCTTTTGACGCACGGCCATCAGAAACACCTTGAGCATTATAGTTCCAAGCTTGCTTAAATTCAGGAATCATTAATACTGCTCTTTGGTTAATTTGAGAAACGTCGCCTGCACTTACTACACCATCTAAGTTTACGTCCATTGCAAGCATTTGATATGCTGAAGGAATAAAGCTAGCATCGTTAACCAACACTTTACGAACTAAGAAAGCATCAAAACCGTTAACTACTGGCTGAACATCAGTTCCAGAAAGAATATCTTTCTCTAAATTGATATCAAGTCCATTGTTCAGGCTGTATACAAAATTACCTGACAAGTCTGGTTGAACAGCTGTTGCAGACTGATTATTGCAAGTAACATTGTTACCGTAAATATTTGTAGCTACATAATCATTTGGATTAGCAGAGTTATATTTAATCGGACTGTTGTCTGACCAGAACTTAAGTGATCCATTAAATACAGTATCTCTGTATGTTGTATAGTCACCTGACTGAACAAGTTTCGCAGAAACACCTACGAAATAACTTTCCTGTAATGAAGAAACATCAATTGTAGTGTTGTCAACTGAATTAAATCCTGCAGTTTTGTTAAACTCAACACAGAAAAGATTTCCTATACCTTGGAAGTTTGCATTTCCAGGAGCAGAAGAGTTAAAATAAATTGAAATGTTCATCAATCCATTTGCTCCATCGATACTATTTACAACATCTACCCAAGTTGGATTAATTAATGTATTGAAAACAGTAACGTTTCCTGTTGGAGTTACTTTTGCGTTATCATAGTTCAATACAACGTCATAACCAATTACATTAGCTACTGTATCCATTGCTTTAACTGGAATGCAGAAACTATTTGGAAGACAGGTTGCAACTGTACTAACAACTTTGTAAGGAAGTGCATTAGGATCTGCAACGTCAATTAAAACACCTGCAGAAGTTGTGATAGTACTTTTATCATCAGTTGCTTTAGCTGTTAAATTTGCTGAACCAATTACGCTTACCCAATCAATGCTATACGGAGCGCTATTGTCAATTCCAATTGAACCACCGTTAACGAAAAACTCAACTTGAGTCACTGTTCCGTCCGGATCATTTGCACTAGCAGTAATTGTTACAACCTGAGGAGCAGTAAATGCAGAACCTGTAGTTGGAGCAGTAATGCTAACTGAAGGAGGAATATTAGCGGCAACTGTAATTGAAGCAGGTGAAGAAGTAGTTTGTGCTGTTCTGTCATCCGTTGCTTTTGCAGTTAAACTTGATATACCTAATACTGCAGTCCAGTTCATTGTGTATGGAGCGCTGTTATCTGTACCTATTGAACCTCCGTTTACAAAAAATTCTACGGAAGAAATTGCTCCGTCAACATCACCTGCAGTAGCAGAAATGGTAACATTATCGCCAACAACTGCTGTTGAAGGTGCACTTACACTAACTGTTGGAGGTGTATTGTTACCAACAATAATAGCAACAACTGTAGATGTTTTTACAGCACCTTGGTTATCCGTTGCTTTTGCAGTAAGAGAGTGAGTTCCAACTGCACTAGTATAAGCTGCAGTATAAGGAGCAATATTATCTGTACCGATTGATGATCCATCAACAAAAAATTGAACTGAAGAAACTGTTCCATCAGTATCAGATGCTGTAGCAGTAATGTTAACAATATCGCCTGTTACAAAATGTGTACCATTTGCCGGTGAAGTAATATTTACTTTGGGCGTTTGATTGGGTGCAAGTCTTAAGCTTGGAATTGAAATTTCAGCTCCAACAGGATTTCTTGCAACATAATTTTGTGTTCCACCAGAAGGAGTTCCAATCTGAATATTTAATTCAAATCCGAAAACGCCATCTGTTGTAAACTGTCCGATCAATACTCTATTCGTTGTTGTTGGACCCGTTGAACCATTAAGTGAAGCAATAGAACCGTTTGTTGTCACAAAAGAACTTCCTTGCTGACTTGTTGCATCAAATACATCAAGTTCAGTAGTAAGACCAACAAAACTAACTGATTCAGGTGTTCCGGCAATCATACCATCCTGAGAGCCTGTACCGTTAATAGGTATACCTGCAGAAGTATCTGCATTTTGAAGCATACCATCTGCGTTACCAATTGATCCATCTGAATCTTCTGTTTTAAGCAAACCCATTTTTCCTGCAGCTGTTGCGCCAACAGAAAACCAGGAATCAATCATTACAGAATTTTTTCTGGTATTGGTTACACTTATACCATTAGGGGAAGTTGCACCTCTATCTTCGTTATTGAAGAAGGTTGTACTTGTAGAAATGTTAAGTGTGTGAGTAGAAATTCCATAAAGTGCCTGGAATTTATAGTTTGGTAGCATATCTGCATAAACTCTATATGTTACAGATCCCGCAGGCAATGTACCAACACTACCTGTTGCATCCGCTGCATTAGAGACATAGTATTTTTCTACTATGATATTCTCTAATCCATTTTGGCCTTGAGCAAAGTAACCTGCAAAAAGCAGCCCTAAGCTCATTAGTATTTTTTTCATTTTTTTTTTATATTTATTTTTTTATATTTAGTTTAATTAGGGGAGGAGGTCTGTACGAAAGACTTCCTCCCCTTTTTTATTTCTAGTGACAAGATTGATTAAACTGACCTAACAATTGTAAAAAGTCAACGTTGTTGGTTATACCATCACCGTTAATATCAGTTGGACAAGGCACAAGTCCTGTTGTTAATCCCAGCATAGAAGCGTAAGAATAATCTGACAACCAGTTTTTACCTGTAGTAGAAAACGCTCCTTTATATGATGCAGGTGTAAAAAATCCATCTGTTGGTGTTGGACATCCAGTTGTTGTTAAAGCAGGATTAGGAACAGCATCATACAAATTAGAAACAGTGTTGTTGCTTGTGTTCATTGCCCAAATAGGATCAAAGCCAGGGATAGTTAATGATTTAGTATTAAGATCAGAAGTAAATTTAGTTGTGTCTGAACCAATTATACCTGTAAGTACTCTGTTGTGAGCCAAAGGGTAACCACCAATTGCAGTTCTTCTGATGTTATTGAAAGCAGTACATTTAACTTTTAAAAGATCACCAGTCCAATTTCCATAAGCTTGCTGTGTACCAGTCCTGGTATCAAAACCATAAGCCCAGTTTGAAAACACCGAATTGTAAACCTCACCTTCGGTACCATCTTTTGCATTAAACCCAGCATGAGCGCTATTGTCCGCAGCTAAATTAGTACTGTAGTTGCCTATCAAAGTCATATTATAAATTATAGGATCGGAATCAGGCGAAGCACCAGTTGCACTATTATCCCAGGTGTCTGCCTCAATACCATTATCAGCCGTGTTGCAAGTAACGCTGTCAGGAGCAAGACCGAAAGCGAATTGAATTTTTCCGGAATAACCTTGATCCCAATCATACATATCATCAGCTCCAAACATCGCAGCTGCATATTTTACGTTAACAGTTCCACCAAAAAATTCAATACCATCATCATCAGAAGAAATTACTTCAACGTTCTCTATTGTTGTACTCCTTCCAATTGAAGCTAAGGTGATAGCATTCAATTCATTTCCTGTAGAAATGATAGCTCCTGCATGTCTTACAGAAACATATTTTAGTATACCTGAGTTGTCGTTATCATCAGTCAAACCAGGAGAATTTCCGTAGTGATTTCTTGGGTTAACAGAAGCCCAGCCTTCGCAATAACCTACACCATCAGATATAGCTTGTTTACCAGTTGCTGGAGGACCATTTGCTGCAAGAGTTAAATTATTTTTAGCTCTTCCTAAAAGTACAAGTCCACCCCAATCTCCTCTGTGCGAAACACCATATGTTCCGTTCATTGGGTCATTTATTCCTGTAAAAACTATCTGGCAATCAGGAGTTCCTCCTGCAATAATTTTTGCACCTCTCGAAACAATAAGTGCGCTCGCACTATCAGGAGTTGAAAATTTTCTCCCTTTGATTAATGTTCCCGGCTCTATTGTTATTGCTTTTAAAGTATCTACATAATATCTTCTATCTAATACCCAGATTTTATCGCAAGTAAGAATGGTATTTGACGAAGTAAGAACTGACTCATTAAGACCACCAACGGGTGTATGACCAAGGGTAGAAACACTTACCTCAGGTCTTGAACCTACAGGAGGACATCCACATGATGCACCAAGATTTGTTTGAGCAAAACTTGGAGCAATAGCTACAGCTACCATGGCAGCAGATGCAACTAATCTCGAAATTGTTTTCATTTTC
Organism: uncultured Bacteroidia bacterium; assembly: GCA_964593555.1. Classification (GTDB taxonomy): domain Bacteria; phylum Bacteroidota; class Bacteroidia; order JAFLBG01; family JAFLBG01; genus CAZQIC01. The sequence goes on from CAZQIC010000002.1 coordinate 77,668, forward strand.
ATTTTCTGTTTTTGAATTTTTATTTTTTAGTTCATCACTATTAATGAACGGTGCAAATGTCTATTAAGGATGTTTCCTTAAGAGTGTTATAGGCTTATCAAATCTTTATTTATAAGTAGACTTTAGGTTATGAAACTGCAGTATTAATTACAATAACTTAACGAATGAATATAGGTAAATCCGGAATGTTGGTATTGGTTTAGGGAAAGTGAATACTGAGGCTTATCTGTGAGGTTTTTCCTGAATCAAATACGGTATATTAATTAATTGCTACGAAAAAATCCAGCAGAATAATTATAATAGAGTTTATATCGATTAAGATTTGTACCATTTGACTATGATCGTGTTTCAGTTAAATTTTTTTAGACTAAAGTCCAATTTCATTGACGAATTTAATTCCACGACCTAACTGCGTACCGTCATAGCTTTAGCGGTGGCGCAAGGTCGTGGCCAATAGCCACGTGCTTTAGCGCGGGGATAAAAAAAATATTACAAAAATCAGGGTTTTAGCCCAAATAAACAATTCGTTCATAAACCTTATTCCGTATAAACTCTAATTCTCAAAAGAAATTTTTATTAGTCTTTTACACATCGAACACTGAACCCGTAAGTTTTTGGTCCGTAGAATCTAAACACATCCGTTTTTTTAGAATCAAGGTAACGATACCAGGCTTGATCATATCCGGGATTATCGGTTGCCGTCCACCAGAAACCCATTGATCGTAAATCCAACGGAGAGCCCCAAATACCATTAAACATTCTGCAGTTACCCGCCAATGCAGAAAAGCCACTTTCATTTGTAGGTAAAATATTATTATAAAGAACCCATTCTTGCTGCCCTGTACTTTTTAATTTTTGAGCTTCGTTCGATCCTCTCCAGTTTACTTTTTCCAAATCATTGTTACTCATGCCAAGATGTTTTTCCAGCATTTTCCATTCTGCATCGGTTGGAATATGCCAACCTTCAGGTGCAATACTATTTGCATTATTTACCGCATACCAATTGTAAAGCCCTCCTGTGACATTAATATTATTTGCTATGTTGTCAAAAGTGCAATAGGAGCCAATAGTAGAATTTTTCCATAAAGTATCCTCTGTTATGAATTGGATAGGATCACCATTTCTATACTTTGTAGCTCGCAGGTTTTCAGTCGTCCACCACTGATCACCAATCTTAATGGTTTCGTAAACATTTCCCTCGTTATCGCTTACTGTTCCGGTCTCCTGCACAGGCGCAGGAGATTCTTTATCTTTACAAGCACTAAAAGGAATTACATAAAATGTAATTAACAGAACAAACAGAAATGAAAGCCCGTTTGTTCTTCTTGTATATACCTTATGTTGAATATTTATTTTCAAGAAAATGGTTATTAATTTTTAATAAATTTTTTTGTCACACAATTACCTTCAGTTGTCAATCGAAAATCATAAAGGCCGGTGGCAAGTAATGAGATGTTTAGCTGCTCATGCAATACATCACTTGCCTCTGATGTTTTTTCCATCACCAGTTGCCCAACGGAATCAAATATTTCATATTTATATTTCTTTCTTCCATTCAAAGTAATTTGCACCTCGAGTTGATCCTGTGCAGGGTTTGGGAAAAGTTTCAATTCAGCTAAAGAATTATTTTCATTAACACTTAACGTTGGACAAACCACGCTTATGTCTCTATTCTGACAATTGCCAGGATAACAACAAAAATTTGGCAAGAATATATTTGCAGCCGGATCATAGTTGCATGCCAACGGATCAGTACATCCATAAACCTTTAATGTTTTACAAGAATCTAAAAGTAAACAGGCATAATTGGGGTTATATTGAATATATCGATTGTCAGTACAGCCACACACAGGAGGATATTTTAAAAAGGGACTCAATACTTCATCAGTTAACAGGGTACTTCCGTCAGCAACATATCTAACAAGTTTTGTTTGTGGGCCGTCCGGCTCTTCCAATTCAACATTAAGTTCAAACGAAACATCACCATTGGTTGTTAACTGGGCAACCAATACCAAATTGCTATCCGCATTAACTCCAACAGTACCTGAATTCTGAAGTCCCGCATTATTGCTTATGAATTGATTGCCCTTTACAATTGATCCAAAAATTGTAGAGTCATTTCCGGTCACAATATCTTTAATACCATAACTCGCCCATGACGTTGTTGCAGTATCCATCGTAAATCCATCTGCAATTTTTATTGGAATCCCAGCAGACACATCATTATTAACAAGCAGTCCTCCGGCAATACCCGCACTACCGCCATCATTATAGCCGCCTCCAACGAAAGAACTATCTGTATCGTGTGTTTTGAGAATTCCAAAATAAGCATTGGCTCCTATGTTCTTTGACGTTTGGCCTAGAGTAAGCCATGTATCCAATGCCACAGTATTATCTCCGTACCAGCTTTTACTAAATTCATTTCCAAAACTTTTTCCTCTATCAATATTATTGAAGAATATAGAATCGCTTTTTATTTTCAATGCATGATTAGCATCTCCATAAATTTTTCTGAGTTTACAGCCTGGTTTTAAATCAATATATACCCGGTATGTTTTTGATCCAGCCGGTAACCCTCCTCCTAATGTATCGGTAGCATCATTTGCGTCGGAAACATAATATGTTTCGAAAATAACTTTTTCTATCTGAGAAAATGAAGTAATAGAGAAAATAAATATAAAAATGCTAATCAATGCAACTCTCATTCAATCAAATTTTGTATTGTAAACTCAAAATGTAACTAGTGCCATACTTGAACCTATCGTAATCTGAAAGCCATTTTCCATCACGTCTATATGTTCTTCTAACAGGAGCGGCTAACACATCTCTTATTGTAAGACTGAGGTTAAAATGTTTTCCTAATTTTTTTGTTGCTTTTAAATCTATTATATGCCGAGGGTGTTCATATACATCCGGAGTTATAAGAAAGCCCGGAATTACAAGTTTTGGCCCTTGAACATTATAACTTAAAGTAGTCGTTAAGCCAATACTATCCGCTTTATAAGAGAACATTGTATTTATAACATAGGGTGCCTGACCGAACATAGTACGTGAAACATGAAACTGAAAAGGTCCCCGCTCAAGATTCCCTACATCATCTATCTGTATACCATATTGATCAAAAGAAGAACGGGAATTTACAAGTGAAATATTGGCCCTTATTTCGAAAATCTTTTTAATGACTTTTTTTCCTTCTAATTCAAGCCCTCGTACAAATGAGTTGTCAACGTTTTGCCAGGTATATCCTCCCGCATTTATTAGTTCAATATGATTTTTGAAATCTTTGTAAAATAAACTAAACGAAATATTATCGCCCGATTTAAAATAAGTCTCAAATCGTAAATCATAATTATTCACATCAACTACTTTCAATTTTGGATTACCAATAACACTGGCTCTCAACTCATAGTCATACGCAAAAAAACTGGATAACTCTCGTATGCTTGGACGAGCAACAGTGCGACCATAATTTACACGCAAGTTAATTGGCTGAGCTTCATCCTTTCTTAATTTGTATATTAAGCCAATACTAGGCAAATAGTTTGTCTTTTCTAACTCGGCAGGATAAACAAAGTTTCTTCTAGGATCTTCTGAACTATAATTAAGTGTATCGTATTTCAATGCATCGGTACGCGTAAAAGCCTTTTCCATTCGTACTCCTCCTGAAACTCTTAAACGAATCAAAGCATAGTCAACCATCATAAAGGCCGAAGTAATATTATTTCTACCCACATTGTGATCCCATGAGCGACCAGCTTCAAGATAATTCAAATCCAATGTATGATAATAAGTCCCGTTAAATGTACCGGACTGAACTCCAAAATTTTCTAAAGACAAATATTGTTCGATATTCCCATCGAAGTTTCTACTATTTCCGGTAAGATTTACTGAGTATTGGTATTGATCAGATTTACGTGACATATGTTGATAGGCACCACCAAATTTAAATTTGCGTGTTAATCCGGCTTTTTTTCCAAGAGGAATTTCAGCTGTTAGACGAGAATCAAAAAGGTTTTCGGTTAACTCTCTATAAAAACGCTGAACAGGATTTCCTCCACCAATTGTATAGTCACCGGCTTGAGTTTTTAAATACGCTAGATTTTTGAAATCGGGAGCACTACTTTTCCCCCTGGTATATGATGCATTTGCTTCTACTTTAATTTTAGGTTTTGGAAAATAGTGTTCAGATTTATATTGATAAACCATTTGGCGACGTTGCTCATAAAACTGATTAATAAAATAAAGCGTATCTTCAGAATCCAGAAATCCGCTTGATGATCCCGATCTTACGTTATTTGTTCCGATGAAGTTTGGCATAAATAAAAATGACATGGTATGATTGGAATTAAACTTATAAGCCACGTTTAACAACGCACTCCATCCATACATTTCAACCGTGTTTTTTTGTTTTGTAACAGAAAAAACAGATACTGTATCCGAAGTAGGGTCTACTATAATCCTGTTTGCACTAGAATGAGCATCAAACTGATTTCCATTACTGTAACGAAATCCTGCAATGAAGCCAAGCGGTTTACCAAACAATTTTGTTTGATTCCCAATACTAAAACTCTGACTGAAATTTAATAAAGTACTCCGTGATTTTGTGGTCCAATTATTTGGAAGCGACTGTCCAAAATCAACAGTTTTTTTATTTAAAATATCAAACGCTTCCAGTTTCAATGTTTCATTGTATTTCACAGTTGCGGCAGCAACAGCATTCTCATCCCCTAGTTGACTATTTTCCAAAAGGTTCAATTGAACTAATCCGAGATTAAAAAAAGTCGTATTCCATGCACTGGGAGTTACTCCCATTGTGTTAAAATAATCGCCTAAACCCAAGGCCGTCATTTCCTGGTATTGAGTTGGTTCAAGCCTGGGAACAGAATAAGTTGAATGATCAATACTCCTGAAATCATTATCATAAGCCATCCAATCTGTTGAACTATGTTCGGAGGATAAAATTTTTCTGAACGAACTATTGTAGTTATAACCAAATGAACTTTCAACAGAAACATTTAATTTATCAGGATAATCTTTTGTTTCAACTGATAAGTAAGCACCCGTCCAGTCCCCGGGTAGATCCGGACTCGAGGTTTTCGTAATAATAATATTATCAATAAGGCTGGAAGGAATAAGATCAAGTTTAATATTATTTGTGAATGGATCCAATGTTGGAATGCGAGAGCCGTTAATTGTTGTTTTAACATATCGGTCACCAATTCCTCTTACTGTAATAAAACCACCACTATTGGTTGACACTCCGGGAATACGAGCCACAGCAGCACCAACGTTTGCATCGCCGGTCTTTTTTATTGTTTCAGAAGAAATATAATCAATAGAGGCTGATGAATTCATCTTCATCTTCTCCATGTAGTAATCATTTGCTTTTATTGCCTTTGATGTAATCTCCACTTCATTAATCTCGTGGGATTCAGGCATCATTACAAAATTTCTATCTATTACCCCCTTGGTTGGCATAATATTTTCTTCAATGGTATTAAATCCAATGAAAGAAATAACTAATGTTTGAGAAGAAGAATCAGCTATTTTAAGAGAGTAATTACCATCAAAATCTGTTACTGTTCCTATCCCGCGATTTGATTTAAGAACAATTGTAACTCCAATTAATGTTTCTCCTGTTCCATCTGTAATTTTACCTCTTACAATTGTTTGGGCAGGTATAGAAGAAATTATTAACAACAAAATGAATACTAAAGCTAACTTCTTCATGTTTAACCTTGGAACTAAATTGGGAGCATCTGTAAAAAATTGAATTTACAGATGCTCCTATTTTATGTGCAACAACCTGTGATTACTTTTTAATAATTGTTTGTGTTGAAACTGTTTCGTCAAATGAGAAAACTATTAAATACTGTCCGCTTGCAAACTGTGCCATGTCAATAGTTTCAATATGTTTTCCCGCTAAGGCCCCGATCTCTCTATATTGCTTGCGATACATAACCTCTCCCTGAATATTATAAATAGCATAATGATTTGATTTACTCGGCTGAGTTGCTGTAATTTCAATGTTGACAAAATCACTTACAGGATTAGGATACAAAGTAATTACAGGAGCTGAGCTATTTTCTTCAATTCCGGAACCGCCTCCGGTTGTAACAGTAATAGTAACTACCGAAGAAGTTGCTTGTGCGCTCATATCATCATATGCAATAGCTGTTATACTATGAGTACCAACTACACTTGTCCAATTGATTTGATATGGAGAAGAAAGATCACTGCCAATATAATTCGCATCAATATAAAATTGTACAGAGTCGATTGACCCATCAAGATCCCCGGCGGTTGCAGTGATATTAACTACATTTCCAGCAGTAACGGTTGTACCCGATACCGGTGCAGTAACTGTAACAGTAGGAGAATAATTAGGAACAATCAACGAGTCCATACAAAAAGCACAAAGAATTTCTGATCCAACAGCATTTTTCGAAACATATTGTTGTGTTCCCCCCGATGGTGTTCCAATTTGAATGTTCAACTGATATGCAAAATTTCCATCAGTTGTAATTTGTGCGATCAAAACAATATTTGAAGTATCCAATCCAACAGAACCATTGAGTGATGCCCATGATCCATTGTAAGTTGAAAATACTGAACCTACTGTTGAGCCGTCTCCAAACACAGCCACCTCGGTACTGATATTTACATCGGTAACAGGTTCAGGCGTTATGGTTGTGGTAATAATGCCATCCTGGTTTCTGATAGGTATCCCCATCCATGCATTGCTGTCCTGCAAAACTTTTGGCACGTAACTATTTACGATAGTCGAAACGCCATTGTCTGCGCTTTTAAGTACTCCAAAACTTCCGGCGCAAGCAGCCCCACATGATAACCACGAATCAACCATCAACGTGTTATCATCCTCATAAGATTTATTGAAAGCCGGGTATGAATCCCCTCTGTCAACATTATTAAAAAAAGTTGTTGTAGTGGCAAGACGAAGTTCATGTTCTCCCCCCAGAGTGTTAACGCCATAAGCCGCCTGAAATTTATAACCGGGCAACATATCAACATATATTCTATAAGTCGTTGATTTAATCGGAAGGGTTCCGCCATCGATGTTAGCTATTGTATCATTTTCGCTTGAGATATAATATGGTTCAACTATAACATTTTGAAGCCCATTCTGTGCATTACCATATGCACTTAATAAAACCAAGCCTAGTAAGATCTTTTTCATCGTATTTGTTTTGTTTTTGTTTTTCAACTATTTAATTATAAATGAGTTCATTAAATTGTATTTCCTTCCCTTCAGGGTTTTTAGCAACGTATTGCAATGCGCCTCCTGTCGGAGTGCCTAATTGTAAATTCAACTCGAAGGATAACTTTCCTGTTGTTGTAAGTTGTGCAATCAATACTTTATTTTCGTTGGTTGGCCCCTGAAATCCACCAAGCACAGCAAGTGATCCATTATTAACAGTAAAGGTGGATGCATTTTTTTCTTCATCAAAACAACTTAGGTTAAGCCCGTAGTTGATTAAGGGCCGTACATTTCCTTTAATTAATCCATCAGCTTTGTTAAGAGATTTTCTCACCAATAAAGACCCATCTGAATCTTCTTTTTTCAATATTCCTAAATGAGACTTGGAGGCAGCACCAATCGTTAGCCAGGAATCTAAACCAACAGAGTTATTGTTAAGCTGATCGATTTCAATTTTATCACCCGTTGGAGATTTACTTAAAATATTATTAAAAAAAGTGGTTGTAGTTTTAATTACAAGTTCATGATTTTGAACACCATAAACTGCTTGCAGCGTATATCCAGGTTTCATGTCCACATAAATTCTGTATGTAACAGAACCTTTAGCAAGAAGTCCGCCAGCAGTATCAACTATATCTGAGGAATTTGCAACGTAATATTTTTCAACAATTATTGCTTCTAAAGGCACATCCATTTCAATATTATCTTTTTTATGCAATGGTGTACGAAACGATGTTGAAGCGAAAAAAAAAGAAACTAAAAAACTATAATAAAATACCTTTTTCATTTTAAATTTTCCCGAGATAAATTTTCAATTGATGAATCTATTTTTCGACATGCGAATGTCAGCATACAAAGTTTATTTTCGTTAAAGGAGGTGTTATCATTGGGTTAATTTCATGTCAATATTTTTTAAAACGCGTATAAAAATTTAACATAGAGTTTTGTTTTAATTAATCTGCCTGCTGAAGATTTATTTTATAGCCTACACCTTTAATTGTTCCAATAAAGCTTTTTCCTAGTTTTTCTCTCAGTCTCCTGATGTGAACCTCAATAGTTCTGTTCTCAGGAGCGAACTCCTCATTCCATATTTTTTTTGCAATTTCTGTGCGGGTAAAAACTTTTTGAGGAAAGGAATTAAGTAGTGAGAGGAGTTCGAATTCTTTCCTTGGTAAATTTATCTTCGTACCACTATTAAAAACAAGATACCTTTCCCTATCAACAACTAAGCCCGTATTTTCAGGAGGTGTACTAGAATAATCTGTTTCATTTACTATTGATCTTTTTATCAATGCATTTATCCTCCTTGTCATAACAGAGGCTTTGACAGGCTTAATAATATAATCATCCGCACCAGCATTAAATGCCGCTATCTGCGCATAATCATCGTCACGGGAAGTGTAAAATATGATTGCAGTATTATTCAACACATTAAAAGATCTCAGCTCAGCACACATTTCAATACCATCTATATCCTGCATCAGAATATCAAGAACAATAATGTTTGGTAAAAGCTCAAGAGATTTATTGATTACATTTTTTACATCTAAGGACGTTGTAAATTCATAATCATTGAGATTATTTACTGAAGTAAATATTTCCTTTACTCCGTTATCGACAATCAATACATTAACAAGCATTTGCTAAAAATTTGCTTGTGAAAGTAGTGCCTGAATAATACGTATGTATTAATTGAGGGTTAACGATGTGTATCTCAATTAAAACAAAAGTGTACTAGAATGTTTACAAATTGTTTCCACCTATAACAAAAGAATTAATTTTTGATTATTGAAACAAATTCACCTGCTCAAATTTTTCTTTGTCAATGTGGGTATCAATTAACATCCCCGACGATATAGGTGGATAAAGTTTATCTAATTCGACCGAAGAAAGTTTTGCTTCTTTTAATGCTTCCCATCTTTTATCGTAGGAATTAGCGTATGTTGTTGTCATTTGGTACTGCCTTACCAAATATGTTCCAAGCGCTACAACCGAAAAACTCATGACCCCAGCTAATCCTATATTTCTTATACGCATATTAATATTACTTTTTATTCCAAGAAAAAAAACAATTACAAATAAAGATACTAACCACAAAAAACTAGCAGGTATCCATGAACGCAAAGGTCCCAAATTACTTTTGAAAGCGTAAATGTTTACCAATGTAGTGATCAGCAAAGAACCTATAATTAAAATTAAAGAGCCAGGAATAACGATTTTTCTTAAACGCATCACTTGTTCCTTATTCAATAAATCTTTAAAAAAATAATTCGATGCAAAAAAAGCAATTAGCAGCGTGGCCACGCATAATAAATACTGGGGACGAAAAAAAACATAAATAGCCGGCTGATCCCAGCTATCGTAAAACCTGAACAGTTCCTTATTTTCAACTTTAGGAAGTGCTGACAAGCCTTCCAGTACTTGCTGCCTGTGCAATACACCAGGAGAGAAAACATTTGAGATAAAAGAGAGAAAGATCAAAACAAATAAGGTCAATACTTTTTTTCCGGGTGATGAAAAAATAAATTCGACTACCTTTTTCCAATTGGCTTTTGTAAAACAGATCACAAAAACAGGAGCTAAAACAATAATAAGCGCTGCCATAACTTCGGATGATGCGCCAATGTATAAGCCAGATACGATCAGCAAAAAATAATTGAACAGGCCAGACCTTTCTGCAATAATAATTGAAATGGCAAGACATAAGAACACCACACTTTGTATATGAAAAAAAGTGGAACATATCCACCACCAGTTTTCAATGATCTGGAATGAAAAAAAATATAATATTGAACAAAAAAGTATCGAAAAATTTAGCAATAACAAAGAAGAAAAAACTTGTTTAAAAATTTTATTGAAACATATTTTAATTATCCTATGAACAGAAAATGAGAGAACGCTTATTGAAACTACGTGATAGAAAAAAACAAGAACTTTGAGTGATGACATTTTAGAAACAAATCCGAACCACAAATAAAAATAGGAAAAAGCCATCCACCTCCCAGTCCAGTTTTGATAATAGAAATTAACCGCCTCAAAAAATCCACCTTCTCTTTTCAGCGTTTCAATAAAATAAAAATCTTCGAATGAGAAGCGATTATTGAATGATAGAATTAAATATAGCGCTAAAAAAAGAATGTTTAGTGCGCAAAATACAATCAAAAAAAAACTACGCTTATTTGCCATGGAGGCAATCAAACTAATTGCTCCTAATTAGTTTCTAATACTTTAAACAATTCGTCCAGCTTAGGTGTGAGGATAATTTCTGTCCTCCTGTTTTTCTTTCTGGCTTCAGATGTTTTGGCAGGATCAATCGGAATGTACTCACTGCGCCCGGCAGCAGTTAATCTTTTTGGATCGGTTTTGCTGTTGTTCACAATAATTTTTACAATGGCTGTTGCCCTCATTACACTCAGGTCCCAATTGTCTTTTATTTCTCCTTTACCATTCATCGGTACATCATCCGTATGACCTTCCACCACAATATTTATATCCTGGTTTTGCTCCAGCACCTTCGCTAATTTTTTTAATGCCTCTATCCCTTTCGATTCAACGGTTGTACTGCCTGAGGCAAACAACAAGCTCTCATCTAAAGAAACGTATATCTTTCCATTTTTTTGCGTGATCGTTAGTCCTTTGTTTTCAAATCCTGTTAATGCATCAGATACTTTTTTCTTCAGATCATTAACTGCATCGTCCTTGCTTTTTAAAATTCCTTCCAATTCATTTACACGTGACTCTCTTTTTTGCAACTCTTCTTTTAACTTATCCAGGTTCGCTTTTTTTGCCTCCAGTTCGCGCTCAAGTGCTTTTAACTCATCCTGCTTTTTCAATAATTCTTCCTGAGTCAATTGCAATTGGCCGGAAAGTTTTTTTGCATCATCCATACTTCCTGCTAAAAGCCTATTATATTTATCTAGCAGTTTTTCATTCAATTCATTTAACTTATCGTATTTAGAAGTTAATTCGCGATAACTCCTTCCGCATAACGCAGTATCTTTTGCAAGCCCCATAATCGATTTGGAATCGTCTTTTATCTGCTCTTCCATTTCCTTTTTACGGGTATCACAATCCTGTGCAGATGTTTTTATTGCTGCTAATTCTTTATCGGCATTTTCTCTTTTTGCCTTTTCTTCCTCTAATTTTCTTGCAGGAACACAAGCAAATAATGCAATAGAAAGGACTACAAACAGACTTTTGTTAAAGTTCATGGCGGTTTACAATTGGTTCTTAATGGTTACAATTATATGAATTTTAAACATTTAAAAGTTGATATTCTTCGAAACTTTTCAATAGAAAAATACGTTTTATATGTTAATATTACTTTAAACTCAACCGAAATGGCACTTAGCAGTAACTGGATAACGGAGAAGCTCATTGATTTTGAGTATAAAAAATACGTTTTGCTTGCTTTTTTGAAGGAAGTGAACGAGCAATTTGAAGAAAACAAGCTTTATCCTCCTTTATCAGAACTTATTTCGCATTACAAACAAGTGGTTTCCATCAAAGAGAACAAAGAGAACCTGCTGAACTCCTTCCCGCAAAAGCTTAGCACAATTGATCTCGAAAATTTTAAGATCACCTACGAAAGGATGATGAGCGATAATGATGTAATGAAAGAAATCGAGGACATCATTAATTTCTCTATACCGAAGTTTGAATACTACCTGTCAGAAGGAAAAAAAATTTATGATTCGCTGGAAGAACAGATAAGCATTGAACCTATTGGATTATTGCCTCTTAACAGGGAAGAAGGATATATGCTCATTAACAACAACAATGAAACAAAAGTGTTCGAATACAGGATAAGCATTTTTGAGCATCCCAATATAAAATACAGAGGCATTCATACTGAATATGTACGCTCCTTTGCAAAAAATATTTCCAACACATTTGAATCAATAAAAACGGATCTCATCAGGGAGAACGCCAGTATGCCTAACCCTGCTGCATTTGCGATTGAAAGCGAAAAAGAAATTCCGTTTGAAGAAACTTTTTTTCCCATAGCTAAACGAACCCTGGTTAAATTCGTTTCATCTATAAGTTAAGTTTTAAACAATTATCCCCAAATAAAAAGAGGCCGGTATTAAACCGGCCTCTTTTTATTTTTAATCTTCTATAAATTATTTTTTCGGTTCGTCAGGAATAAAATAAACTTTTGTAAAATCCCTGTACTCCATAGGATTGGCGTCGAAGTTCTTTACTTTATTCTGAATAAGCCTGTAATTCTCATCATAGAAAATTGGCATAAACGCGGCATCATCAATGATCACCTGATCTGCCTGCTGGTATAGGGCATATCTTTTTGTAATATCGGTTTCTTTCATTGCAGCATTAAACAATGAATCAAACACAGGACTTTTATACCTGAAAGTATTTGGAACAGACCGCTGCTCAATTAACTCAGGAACAAGCGGACCATAAAACAAGGATAAGAAACTTTCAGGATCCGGATAATCAGATATCCAGGCGCCTCTCCAGAAAACAGCTTTTGCGTGCTCCACACTCTCAAGGTGTTCCCCCCAAGGCATCACATTAATATCTACATCAACATTAATATTTTCCTTCAACATCTTTTGTACCACTTCGGCAATCTGAATATTCCTGTCTCCCCCTCCCGCATTTATCTGTAAAACTATCTTCGGAAATCCTTTACCACCCGCATAGCCGGCTTGTGCCATATACTTTTGTGCCATTACAGGATCAAAAGTAAAACCCTTGACCGCTTTTATATCGTACCCCTTAAACGAAGGAGGAACAACTCCACCGGTTGCTGCTATGCCTTCTCCCTGCAACGTATAAATAACTATTTTCTCTCTGTCAATGGCATAATTAAACGCCTTTCGTACTGCAACCTTTTTAAACGGGTCCAGCATGTTCTGAAATCCTATATAAACAGTACTCATTGCAGGCACGACCTGCATGTTGAAATTAACATTATTATCCTTTAAGCTGCCCGGCTCTCCAACTATCTCAGATATCATTTCAACGGGTAGCCTAAAGATCATATCAAGATTACCTCTTTTGAATTCAAGAAATTCTGATTTTTTCTCTTTAACAAATGAAAATTTCAATATGTCCAGGTATGGCAATTGATTTCCATGCTCATCGATAGCCCAGTAATTTTCATTTTTTTCTAAAATAACACTCTCTCCTTCTTTAACTATTTTTACTTTGAATGGCCCTGTACCAACACATTTCACACGCATATCAACTCCATACTTGTCAAATGCTTCTTTAGGGAAAACCCAGCCTGCCGGTGTAGAAAGAATATTAAGGAACGCCGCATAAGGGTGTTTCAAAGTAATTTGAAGAGTATAATCATCAATTACTTTTACACCTTTAACTCCTTCCGGAAGTGGCGTTTTAGACTCATAATACTCATCAGCTCCTAAAACCCTTCCCTTAAATGAAGTGCTGAACCATGCATTATCACCACTTGGTTCGCAAAGTTTAGTATAACAGTATTTGAAATCGTTTGCTGTAACCTCCCTGCCCTTTCCGTCGGCGAAACATGGATCATCATGGAACCTCACACCCTTTCTCAGGTAAAAGGTCCAAACAGTCGCATCTTCATTTTTATCCCATTTTTCCGCGATACCGGGAACTACGCTCAAATCTAATTGTGAAAGCTTTACAAGTCCTTCATATACCTGATTGGTGATACGATGTGAAACAACTTCAGTAATAGCATGAGGGTAAAGATTTCTGAAATCTTCGGTCTCATTCATTTTAAAAACTCCGCCGTAATAAACATTTCCATTCGCCGGCTTTGGTTTTCCATCATCCTTAGTGTTATCACCACAAGACGAAGCTATTAACAATGCCCCACACAGATAAAAAAGCTTTTTCATACGTAAATGTTTTTTTCGTATCCTTTTGTCATAAGGCATACGATCCAGCTAACAAATATATAAATATAATTACTGTAAGGAATCAGTCCTCTCAACAAAATATAGCTAAAAATCAACCTCAAGCAGCACAGGACAATGGTCGGAATGCCTTGCATCCGGCATTATTACCGACCTTTTGAGCTTATTTTCAAGATTATTACTTACAAGATTATAATCAATGCGCCAACCGAGATTTTTAGCCCGTGCATTGGCCCTGAAACTCCACCAGGTATAATTGTGCGGCTCCGGGTTAAAATACCTGAAAGAATCAATGAACCCCGATATCATAAAACTATCTATCCATCCTCTTTCTTCGGGTAAAAAGCCGGAGGAATTGGCATTACTTACGGGGTTATGTATATCAATTTTTTTATGACAAATGTTATAATCCCCACATATGATAAGCTTGCTCTTTTCTCCCTTGAGTTTATCAATATATTGCTGAAAATCACCGAGCCATTTCATTTTAAAAGCCTGCCTTTCATCACCGCTGGATCCGGAAGGCATATAAATGCTCATCACAGAAATATCACCATAATCCGCTCTTAATACCCTTCCCTCCTTATCATAAATATCAATTCCGCAGCCATATTCCACATGATCTGGCTTGGTTTTGCTAAGGATGGCCACGCCGCTATATCCCTTTTTTTCGGCCGGATACCAATAATGTAAATACCCTGCCTTATCAAATATAGAAAGGTCCAGCTGTTCGGGCTGGGCCTTTATCTCCTGTAAACATACAATATCAGGGTTTACAGCCTTTAACCAGTCCATAAAACCTTTACTCATCGCAGAACGGATCCCATTTAGATTATAAGTAATAATTTTTTTCAATTTTTTACGTATTAATGTAGAGGCGACAAAAGTATAAAAATGCTTTGTAAAGTGTGCTCCAGGCATAACCCGCTCAGTAAAAAAATCAATAACTTAGAGGTTTGAGGCGAATAATATTTCTGTATTTTTTATTTGTCCTGTTTTTTACAGGAACTTCTCTTGCGCAAAGCGGTACTTCGATCCGTAAAAAGAATATTTTTTTTACTTCCGATACGCTTGTTCTTGACTCCCTTACATTGATACCGGGTTCAATATTTGTTCGAACAAGTAGCGGAGCACTAATCGATTCTGCAGACTATAAAACTTTTGACAACAAAATTATTTTTTTAAATAAAAATGTTTCGTACAAAAACGACAGTATTGTTATCAGTTATAAAACATTCCCCTATTTGCTTGACAAACCTTTGCAGCACAAAAATGCAAATGAAATATTAAAGGATGCATCAGGAATTAAAAATCCGTTTGCGTACACCCCACAATCAACAAAAGAAAATCCTTTTAAAACAGATGGCCTAAATAAAAATGGCAGCATTTCGCGTGGAATCAATTTTGGAAATAACCAGGATGTAGTAGTGAACTCAAATTTAAATCTTCAACTCTCAGGTAAACTAAATGATAAAATTGATATTTTGCTCGCCGCTTCTGACAACAACATTCCAATACAACCTGATGGAAACACGCAGCAACTGCAGGATTTTGACAAAGTGTTTATCCAATTATCTGATCACCGCTCAAAACTTATCGCAGGAGACTTTGCACTTTACAGACCGGAGAGTTATTTTCTCAACTTTAACAAAAAAGCGCAAGGACTTCATTTCGCAACTTCAATATTAAATCCCGGCAAAGACAGCAGCAGTGTTTTTACGAATACGGTAAGCGCCGCTGTTTCAAGAGGAAAATTTGCAAGAAATATCATTGCAGGTATTGAAGGTAACCAGGGCCCCTATCGTTTACAGGGAGCCGAGAACGAACCATTTATCATTGTGCTTTCGGGTACAGAAAAAATTTACATTGATGGCGTATTGCTAACCCGCGGGCAGGAGTATGATTATGTGATTGATTACAATACATCTGAAATAACTTTTACTCCAAAACAATTTGTCACAAAAGATAAAAGGATAGTTGCAGAGTTCCAGTACTCTGACAAAAACTATGCACGCTCGTTATATTATATCGGGACTGAGATTAAAACTAAAAAAATAAAAACCGGCATTCATGTTTATTCTGAACAGGACAGCAAAAACAAACCACTTCAGCAAGAGTTAAGCATAGAACAGCGAAAATTACTGAGTGATATTGGAGACACGTTGAACAAAGCAGTTTCTCCAAGCATTGATAGTATTGCATTTAACAGCAGTGAAGTTTTATACCAGAAAAAAGATACGACAGCGGGCACATTCATTTTTAAAAATATTTATACATATTCCACAAATCCTGAAAATGCCTTTTATAGATTATCATTTAGTTTTGTTGGAAACGGAAATGGAAATTATGTACAGGTAAATTCCAGTGCCAACGGAAGGGTGTTCGCCTGGGTAATACCAGATACCTTAACAGGAAAACCCAGAGGCTCTTATGAGCCGGTTGTATTATTGATAACTCCCAAACAAAAACAGGTGGTTGTCGTAAACAGTTTAATGCAGTTAAATCCTACTACTAAACTTTATGTGGAAGGAGCTTTGAGCAATAATGATATCAATACTTTTTCATCCAGGAATTCTTCAGATGATATTGGCTACGCATTCAAATTCTCTTTGAGCAATCTATCCCATCTCAAAAAAAATAACCCACCGGAAGCAAAAAATAACTGGAAAATAAACTCTTCATTGAATTATGAATACTTGCAAAAATATTTTTCACCAGTAGAGCGTTTCAGAAGTGTAGAGTTTGAACGTGACTGGAACAGGCCAGTGACAAGCCTTGGCGGTGACCAACATGTGATAGGTGCACGCATTGGATTGGAAAATAAAAAAGACCAGGCATTGGGATATGAATTTAATTCTTTTGTTGAACCAAACTTTTACAATGCATATAAAAATAGCATTAAGAGTGTATATGACAATAAACATTTTTCAGTGGTTGCAAACGGAAATTTGTTAAATGCGGAAACAATATTGAACAATACGCGGTTTATGAGGCACAATGCCAAACTTGTAAAAAAATTCAGGAAAATAAATATAGGTCTTAGGGAAATGCAGGAACAAAACAGATTCAGTGATATTATAGGAGACACATTGTTGCTGAACAGTTTTGATTTTTTCGAATGGGAAGCTTTTATTCAAAATGGGGATACGATGAAAAACAAATATGAACTGGCATACAAACAGCGCACAGACTATAGAGCAAAAAACAACAAGTTCAATGAATCAACATTTGCGGAAAGCATTGGTTTATCAGTTGGTTTATTAAAAAATATCAAACACCAATTAAACACCACTATTACTTATAGAAAACTTTCCATCTCAGATTCCGCACTGGCATTGCAGAAACCAGACGAAACAATGGCCGGCCGGATTGAATATAATACACACCTTTGGAAAAATGCAGTATTGTCAAACACATTTTATGAAATTGGATCGGGGCTGGAATTAAAAAAAGAATTTTCATTCATAGAAGTCGCGCCGGGACAGGGTTCATACACATGGAAAGATTACAACAGCAATGGAGTAAAAGAATTAAATGAGTTTGAGATCGCGGCCTTTACCGACCAGGCCAATTTTATAAAAGTGTTTACCCCAACCAACAATTATATAAAAACTTATACCAACCAGTTCACACAAATGCTTAACATTCGACCCGCCGCTGTTTGGTCGGGTAAAAAAGGAATAAGAAAAAGCTTGTCATTGTTCGCTAACCAAACAGCTTACCAAACCGGGAAAAAAGTTACCACCAGAGATCCGGCCATTGCATTTAATCCGTTTTTGCAAAGCATTGATGACAGCACATTGGTTTCTTTAAATTCATCCATCCGAAACACATTGTACATAAATCAAACCGGTACCGTATTTGGTATGGATGTGAGCTGGCAGGATTCGCGTAATAAATCTATCCTGGTAAATGGTCTTGACTCCAGAACAAATATTTTAAAAGAGATACGTACCAGGTGGAACATCAGTAAAGTATGGAGTACCATTATTGCATACAGGGAAGGAAGAAAATCGAGCAGGTCAGAATTTTTCAGTACAAGAGACTATTTTATAAACTATTATGAAACCGAGCCACAATTAAGTTACCAGCCCAATAATTCATTTAGAAGTACAGTATCGTTCAGGTATTCTGATAAAAAAAATCGCAGCGACCTTGGCGGCCAAAAAGCACAATTGCAGGATTATGGCGTGGATATACGTTACAATATACTTAACAAAGGAAGTTTAAATGTGAAAAGTAATTTTATCAAAATAATTTACAACAGTGTTACAAATTCATCCATAGCATATGAAATGCTGGAGAGCCTTAAGCCCGGACAAAATTTTACATGGGGTGTTGCTTACCAAAGAACATTGTCAAACAACATGCAGGTGAGTATAAATTATGATGGAAGAAAAACTCCCGGCAATAAATCAATACACACAGGTGGCGCGCAGGTAAGGGCGTTCTTTTAAAACATACTGAGGCTTCGTTATTCTAAACTTTCTGCAACGCAATTTTTGTTTTATCTAATTTCAAAAGCTGCAGGTAGAATTTTTTAAACTCATCGAATTCAGTTTCGTCAATTATTCTTTTTGTGAACGACTGCTCTTTCTGAACCATTATTCCTGTATCTGTCTTTTTAAATTTAACAGAATACGATCCGTACTTATTATTCACTTTAATATCAGCAGGCAATTGAACTAGCTTATAACCTTTCGGGAAATTGATCTTTACATTTTGTATCGTTGGCTCCACCCTTACCACATCATTAAGATCGAGGCGGTTAATACGGACCTCGCTGGAGATAGCAGGATTAGTAGTGATCGCAGTCATATACGGAATACGGGTGACTATCATATTCGCCACATTCTCCGTAAAATCCTCCGCCTTTAATTTATAGCTGGCTATCAATGGCTGCGTGATCTCCTTAATATTTTCGAACTTATATTCGGATAATTGCAGGGAAGAAAAAATCCCTTTCCCTAACATATTTATTATGTAATTTTTCTGTTCACTTTCTGTAATAGCAGAGAACATTTCCCGCAACCGCCCTCCTTCAATTCCTTTATACACCGCACTTACCAATACATCAGCTGTGTTATCTACATTCACGCTTACGTTTATATTATAGTCTACCTCATTTTTTTTCTTATCCAAATCATCTTCCGGAAGTTGAAATATATTTTTCTCCTCCGGCTTTATTAATAACGACCAGGCACCTATATCATTTTCGGTTAACACATAATATGGATAAAAATCGGTTGTCATATCTAAGTAGCCTGCCTTACTTTTTGTTTTGTAATACACCACCACGTGATCAAAATACATAGATGGTAAAATGTTTAAATGGTTATATGAATTTGTTTTCACCAATGCGTAATCAGCTTCAATTCCCACCTCACGCAGCATCACAATCATGAGCGTAGCAACATCCTTGCAATCACCTATGCCGGATGATAAAGTAAGTCCCGGAGTTTTGGGAACATAACCCGATTGCAGAAAATGCACATATGAATATTTAATTTTGCGTGTTAAATAATTATATATCGCTTCCACTTTCCCGTCATCATTCATTAAAGGATTGATTATGCTGTCCAGGGCTTCCTTCACTTCGTAAGTCATTTCTAATTTACGGTATGTAGTTTTATCATACCAATCAACCACCTTACTCCAGTCGCGCATGGTGCTTATCATGATATTGCTATACCTGTCATAGTTATCCAACACAGCTTCTTCCTTTTCTACCTTAGGAATATTATTGTATTCCCACTTGTAATAATCATAGCCATCTTTGGTAGATTTTACCAGATCATCTGCAAGCTTATGATGCATATATCCGAGGTACATGCCCGCGGGAACTGCGACTTCAAACTTTTTATAATAGATGGGAGCATTAAAAGAAACATAATGTATCAACGCAAGTTCATTGTCAAATTCTGTTTGCTGGTGCCATTTATAAACTCCATCGATCAAAATTACATCCCCCGGTTCAAGATTTTTAAACACCACGTAACCGCCTCTTTTATCAGGTGTTATTTCGGCACCGGTTTGTTTGATGACCTTAACCGTATTTAAATTTCCAAGGAAACTAAAATCGTATTCGGTCCAGCTTTTTGCTCCTGCTTCAGTAAATATTTGTACTGCCATCTGCTGATACACCTCAACATCCGAAGCAGTATCGTAAACCATGTCACGCGTATAAAGGAGTATCAATGATTCTTCGCTATCATATTTGCCATTCCAACCGCCATCCGCCAAAATATCCTCGAAGGATTTGGTAGAAAAAATTTTCTTCAACGATTTTTTGCCTTCTATTTTTTCTATTTTGCTATCAATCCCATATGAGGAATTGTTCATCCTCTTTATTTTATAATAACATTGCAAGGCACGATGCTGATCATCGCCTTTCTTTTTATCGATATCATAATAAATGTCACCCATTAGTTCCAACGCACGGTCATCGTAAGGCGATATCTTTAAAACTATGCTTAACTCATTCAACGCTTCATCATATTTTTCTTCGGAATACAGATAGTTGGCTTTGTCCTTGCGGTATACGGTTGAATAAGGTATATACTTTATAAGTTCATCGTAAAGTGAAATTGCCTTTTTGAAATTCCCTTTCGCCTTGTAATAATTTATCGCAGTTGTATAATCATAACTTATAAAACGTGTTTTGATTTTTTTTATGGTCTCTTTTGTTTCTTTATTCACTTCCTTATCGGTCTCTACCTTATCCGGTTTGTTTTCAAAATCCTTAAGTTCATGATCAAGCCATACTTCATAAGTAGGATATGTTTTTATAAGATCCTTTATATATGCCTCCTTTTCTTTTTGCAATCCCTTTTTGTCGTAATAGCTAAAATATTTTTTTATCAGGGAATAATGAGAGGGGGTTATTTCTTTCAACTTGTCAATGGCTGCAAGGAATTTTTTCTCCTCGTTGTCCATATCTATTTCTTTTAATTTTTCAAAAAGCAGACCAAAAATTGGTGTTTTATCCTGATCAATATCACTCAGGGTGGCATATACATTTTCTATCTTTCCATTCTCTGCATAAATAAGTGCCAGTAAATATTTAAAGAGTACAACAGAATTATTTTCCTTTATTTTTTTTACAAAAAAGGGTTCTGCTTTTTTCGAGAGGCCTGCATTCATATACGCCCTGCATAAAGCGTAATAATTAAAAATATCATCTTTATTTTTCGCCAGCTGTTCTTCAAAATAACTAACAACCTGTTGCGAAGTTGTAACAGGAGTATACGTTCGCGATGTATAATCAACTTTGTTTGTTTGTTGAATTGCACCTGCCCTTTCACCTGAAGGAGTTGTAATTCGTAAAGTAAATACGTTATCATCGCTGTATAAAGAATAATTCCCAAACAGGCTATAATAATCATAAGAATAACTATCCCCGGATCCATTAAAATCAAGAAGGCCATAACTTTTAGGTCCTTTTTGCGCAGTGGCATTTTTTATAAGGATCCTGTGAATGCCCGGCTCAAGCGTTAAGCGTACAATTTCGTTATCCCACTGAAATTTTATTTTGTCATTATTTTCAAAAACAAGGTGATCGTCAAGCCAGATTTTCAGGGGAGAAGTCCGGCTTATCCTAAACTCTACTTCCATTTTTGCCGGCACATTTATGAAACCGTTGGCATAACAAACGCTGCCAGAAGAACTTTCGGGCAGGTATTGTTCAAAATCTAATTTTCCTCTCTCACTTCTGTAAAGCGGCTTAACCCATTTGAGATCCAGCTTAAGATTGTTTTTGTATGTTTTAGCTGAGTCATATTTTTCCTTCTCAACAGGATATTCAACTGTATAACCGCTGCCAGATATATTTTTGAATGGCCCGATAAATGACCATTCTATATCATTAAATAAACTACCGTATAATCTTGCAGATTGCGCAAATTCCCTTTTTTCTTTTTGATCAGCCGCTAATTCAAGCTTTGCATAAATATTCGCTCCTTCTGAGTATTTTTTTTCGTTTAAAATTTTTTCTGATGAACCATCATAACTTTCCCGTAAAAGCAAGTAATAATTTTCTTCCGGCGAATTATTAATTAATGAATTAACGTATTTATTATAGGACAATTTATCCTGCTGCATTTCAGAAAGTACGATCAACCCTTTTAGTGCGCTTAAATCAGTACTGTCTTTTTCAAGCTGCTTCAAAAAAGATTTTCTTGCTTCTTTATGATCATTTGCTTTGATAGATTCCCACCCATTCAACGCCAAGCAGAAAGAAGGCACGAGCCAAAAAACAATAAATAAATATTTTACTCCGCTTCGCATACTATACTATTATAACATGTTAAAGTACTAAATTATTGCAGCATTAATAATGCTGTTTACATTTATTAACAGATCAATAAAGCTGTTAATAATTTGACAAAACCTTCGATTATTATACTCGTATAAACTATTGAAAAAATAAATGATAACATGAACTACATCGATTTTTTGCATTACAAAGAACAGCCTTGCCGCTTTAAATTGAAATCGGGAAAAGAAGTTTTTGGTGTTATTTGGGAGGAAAAACACGATGATGAAGTGGAGTATTTATTTGCCAGTTCCAGCACACATAATAGTTACAAAACCGCTGCAAACGCCCGTAAACAGGAGTTTGCAGACAGTATAATATACAGGCTTTCTTTAGAGGATGTTATATATGCAGAGCCACTCTAAACAGAATAAACCCTTCCTTGTTTTTATTTAACTCAGCCGAAGGTTATTAACAATCCTGTGCTGATGAATTTTTATGAAGGACAGTTTATTTTATTTGGAATTTTCAAATTAATACATCATATTGTACTATACTAAACTGTAGGATATCGCGGTGGTTAGACTTTTACTCATATTTTTTATTTCTGCCTTTTTGATGTTTGACGCAGCACCTTTAATGGCGCAGCACAAACACAAGAAAAACGGTGTTAGAAAAACACCAAGAGGTGGAAGAGATCCGTTTTCAAGCAGCCGGAAACCAAACAAAATTCACTTAGACGCAGGTCTATCTTTTAGTCCAAAAAAATACAAAGCAAAAAGCAGAAGAAAGAGTTACTCACTTGGCAAATCTCAAAGCTTTAACAGAAGCCAGTCAAATATTCGCAGACACTCAAACGGCGGATCAAGTGGTACTAATGTATCCGGTGATTACTTCTCTAAAAAGTCCAAGAAGAAAACAATTGGGTTTGGAAAACGTGGAGAATCCTTCTACAAGAAAAAACGCAAACTGTCTCGCTTCAAACCACATGGAGGCAGAGAGACCCGAAGAATGGATCGCGTAAATAAATCCTTCAAGAAGAAATAAAACTGTTATCCTCTAGTGGATCACTACCTACTATTTACACCAATCTTTTCAATGCAAATGCTTTTCCCGAACCCGACTTAAGATATTTCTCAAAATTGTAAGCTTTGTATTTATCCGTAAACACTATATGAGTTGCCAATTCTAAAGGCAGCCTGGTAGATGTATAAAGAATTTCGCCTTTATTATGTCTTTTCAACCTGTCACTCAAATCACTTGTACAACCAATAATAAGTACCATCACAACATTTAAGCATATTAAATTTTATTGTGAAATTAGTGGACTTCGTCCACCGTAGCCTTTCGAAGTTAGAAAAATAAATATTACTTAAAATGAAAGCCCTCCTTCGCATCGCGAACTCTTTTGGGTTCGTGATGCGAAGGAGGGAGAAGGTGGACTTCACAGACAAAATCTCGAACCAGTTATTAAAGGACATTGAAATATTATCCGAGTTAAAGAGATATATTTCAAGTCATTAGAAGTATAAAATACATTTTTCGACTTCCTTTGTTGCTTTTGGCCAGTATTGTCGTTAAAGTTTGACTTTCAAATTATTTAGCTTTCATTTTATTTCCCTTTGCATCATGCGTCACTTCTGCAAGTCCAAGCTTCTCCATTAAAGGTGGAATATACATTCCAACTCGGCCACGAAGTCCTTTTTTTAGTCCGTACCAACCTTTAACAGGATTTTTTTCTGAACGAGCCCAAGCTTCAACCGTTCCTTCTTTTGCAGGTTTTTGCTCGTCTGCACTGCCCAGCTCCATCCAGTCACCATGTTTCTTAAGCATTATGTAAGTCGTCAAGAATGTTAATGTTGTACAGTAAAACAGTTTTACCAACTGTACAAACTAAAACGTCTTTTCCGTCTTTTTCGTCAACGTGCATGGTGTATTCACTTGTCAACGGTGGTGCTTTTAAAGCCATAGGCTTTTCTTTTGTTCCGATTTTATTTTTCATTTCAAATTGTTTTTAAGTTAAAAAATATTGTTTGATGCTCCAACTAAAGTTAGAAGTTCTTGTTTAGGTGGTGATTCAAGTCCGCTTGCTTTTAATTGTTCCTGAAAAGTTTTGAATGAAAGTAATTCATTTAAGAGTTTTTGGTCTTCGTCTGATTTGAAAAATGCAGTATGAGTGAATGTTTTATTGTCAAGGGATAAACAAGCATTGTAATTGATGCCCTGATAATTTGCATTTTGCAAATCATTCATTACATTTTTTATATTGCTTTGATTTTGCTCTGAGAACTCTGCTTTTGTCGTATATGTTACTTTAACTATTTTCATTTCGTTTAATTTTAAATTATAAAATTATTTAGAACTCATAATTGTTTCCGATTCCTTTTTTAAGTCGCTTGCAAATTTTTCAAACGATTGGTCAAATGATGGAATCATTTTAGCATACATTGGAAACATAAGTCCGCCAATTTTTTCTATCATTGAGAATGTTACAGTTCCGCTACCATTTTTTGTAATGGTATAAATACGATTTCCTTGACCGTCACCCCAAACTAATTTCTTTTCCGCTTCAAACTCTTTTACTTTTAATTTAAAGGTTCTCTTTGTGTCAAGGATTGATTTTAACTTGATTTTTTCACCTAACGCAATTTTACCTTCAATGGAAGTCACCGTTGAATTCCAACGAGGATAGTCAGAAGCGTTGGTTAATAAAGCCCATACAATTGCTGGGTCGGCTTTTATTTCAATACTTACAGATGTTTCTCTGTGAAAGGTTGTTTTAACGGTTGTGGCTTTTCCGTTTTGAGCCATAGTTGCTGTTGTCATCATTGTGATTGTTAAAATTGTGATTAAATACTTCATTTTTTGTTTTGTTTTCTATTTTGACGATTGAGCAAAACAAAACGATAGGATTAATCAACAGTTTTTTCCAAATACTTTTCCATTACTTGTCTATTGTGTTCTAAATGATGAAGTTGTAATGCAGATGCTTTTGATTTAAACGGGTCAATTTCCTTTAAAATCTGCATCCTTAAATCAAATAAATGTTCCTTATTTCCTTTTTCGGCTTCCTTAACCAAATCGGTTTTCATTAATTCTTCTTGCGTATTTTGTTTGGGATTGAAAATACCATTAAGTTCTGAACATTGATGGCAAACGCCTTCTTTTTTTATTAAAGCGCACCGTCCTTCAAAAATATTAATCATTTTTGACCTTCCTGTGTGCAGATAATATTTCACCATTGCTTCAGTAGTTTCGAGTATGGTCGTAATTTCAGAAACTTTAAATTCATAAACTTCTTTTAGGAAAACACAAAGTTGTTGTTCTAATGGTAATGATTTTGAGATGCAAGTAAAACAAAAAGCAATATGCTCTTTAGCTTCGTATTGTCCGTGAGGTGAAGTCATACGAATATTCATTGCCTCTTGAAAAAACTGTCTATTATTTAGTGCTGCTTCTTTTGTGATGTCAGTTACATTTTCTGTCCAGCGTTTTTGTGCCCTTAAGTTGTCTTTTGCCAAGTTGGAAGCAATAGTAAACAGCCAGGTTTTTAAGGAAGAGTCCCCGCGAAAAGTGTGTAATTTGTCAATAGCTTTTAGATAGGTGTCGTGAACAATATCTTCTGCGTCTGTAATGCTTGCCGTAATTCTTAAAATGTAGGATTTTAGTTGTCCTACGATGCCTTCAAATTCTTGATTGAATAATTCTATTGTCATATTTTATTTCCCGTTGTTAAATTAAAAAAGAGCAATTAAAATTGCCCTTTTTTAACTTTTTTGTACAAAAGTACATAAAACTACATTTTTTTTGGTGGAGCCTGACGAACCAAAGTTAAACCTTTCAAAGCTAAAAAAACATTTATT
>CAZQIC010000003.1:0-94285 GCA_964593555.1 uncultured Bacteroidia bacterium
CGATAACACTTTCGGTAAACAATAATGTGAACACTTCCGGCAATTTAACTATTTGTACGGGGCAATCTATTGCGATACATGGCGTGAGTCAAAATACGGCCGGAGTGTATTCACAAACATATTCTGCTGGGAATGGATGTGACAGTGCATCAAACATAACATTGAGCATCGGGTTTTTTCCTATTGCTAACGCGGGCAATGACACTACCATCAACGCAGGGGAGAATATAACGCTAATTGCTGCAACAGGTGCAGGGTATACTTATCAATGGAATACCGGTGAAACAACAGCCACTATACTGCAGCAACCTGCTATTAACACAATTTATACGCTCACCGTAACTGATGGAAATGGTTGCAGTGCAATGGATACTGTTACTGTGGTTGTACTAAATTCCTGCACGGATAATTCGAGTGTATTTGTTCCAAATTCTTTTTCTCCTAATGAAGATGGAGCGAATGATGTATTGCAATTGTATCTGAAAGGCGTATCCGAAAATTTTTACTTTGTCATTTATGATCGTTGGGGAGAAGAAGTATTTGTAACCACTGATGTAACTGTTGCCTGGGATGGAAAGTATAGAGGGAAAAAATGTAATACAGATGTATATGTATATTACCTGAAGTTAACCTGTGTAAGTAATAACAAAGAATTTATAAAGAGAGGAAATATTTCATTGGTAAAATAATAAATAATGAATAGGTTAAATTTATTTATCTCTGTTTCTCTTTTTCCCATTTTAGTTTATTCGCAGTCTTGGCAGCAGAAACCAGATTTCCCAGGCACAGGACGTGATGATGGTACTGTGTTTGTAATTGGTAACAACGCATA
This sequence comes from uncultured Bacteroidia bacterium, assembly GCA_964593555.1. Taxonomy (GTDB): domain Bacteria; phylum Bacteroidota; class Bacteroidia; order JAFLBG01; family JAFLBG01; genus CAZQIC01. The sequence goes on from CAZQIC010000003.1 coordinate 833, forward strand.
TTGTATTACCGGTTTAGAAGTGGGCTGGCAATGTACACGCAACGGCGCGGTTTTTTATGGTGCATCGGAGAGCTGGGGTACTATGAATGATCTGCCTGCTAATAAAGACAGGCAATACAGTTGTTCATTCTCTCATGGCGGATATGGTTATCTTTTTGGAGGAGTAGATTGTTATGGAAATTTTTTAAAAGATCTCTGGAGATATGATCCCGTAAATAATTCATGGCTGGGATTGCTTGCTATTCCCGATTCGGGTCGCTCGGGTACGGGTTGTTTTGTCATTGGTGATACCGCATATGTTGTTGGCGGAAAAAACAGTATAAGCCAGGGCATTAATGAAGTATGGGCATACAGCATTTTATCAAATACGTGGAATAGAAAAAATAATTTACCTCTCATTGGCTGCTGGCGTGGCAGTGCATTTGCAATTGATTCTGTTGGATATTTATGTTTTGGCGCCCTGGGTAACGGCTCATACAATCATAATATCTATTCATATAATCATACTTCAGATGCATGGACAATTGTTTCGGGAATTTCTTTACCTGCAAGAAATTATGTTAGCTCAGCAGTTGTGTATAATAAGGGTTGTATGTTTGGCGGTGCAGATTCTTCGGGAAGATTTGCAAATGAGTTAATAGAGTTTGATCCTGCAACACAGAATATTTTTGTCCATTCGGGGATCCCCGATTTTCCAAGAAAGGGTGGCATGGCATTTAGTGTAAACAATATGTTTTATTATACCACGGGATTGGACAGTACATCAACACGTCAAAAACAAACCTGGAGAAACTCGCAGATCACGGAAAATTTTGAACTAGCGAATTTGAGTGTGAACATAAATGTTTTCCCGCAGCCGGCGGGTCAATCTTTCTCTATTCGTTCATATGGTAAAGAGATAATTGCAGTTCATCTATTTAATTTATTAGGAGCACAAGTAGGAGAATTTAATAATGTAAATTCTCTTGAATTAGAAGTATCCTGCAACGGACTTATTCCGGGCTCTTATTACTTGAGTATTGAATTAACTGGTGGACACTTTGTGTCGAAAAAACTGATCAAAACCCAATAAGGACGAAAACCTGCCATTGCACCCAATAATTCAACGATATCTGCGTTATCCTGAGGTTAAAAATTCGTAAATTGCATGCTATTTCCTATACCCCTCATGCCTTTTAAAGCAGGTGAATTATTAGATAAAATTGTTTATCCCTCGGATCTCAGGAAACTAAAGCCCGAGCAGCTCCAGCAGGTTTGTAATGAATTAAGACAATATATTATTGATGTTGTTTCTCAAAAAGGTGGGCACTTCGGTGCAAGTCTTGGTGTTGTTGAATTAACGGTAGCACTTCATTATATTTTTAATACTCCCGAAGATCAATTGGTATGGGACGTTGGACACCAGGCATACGGACATAAGATCTTAACTGGCCGCCGGGAGAATTTTGACACCAATCGCGTTTATAAAGGCATAAGTGGATTTCCGAAACGTAATGAAAGTGAGTATGATGCTTTTGGTGTAGGACATTCATCCACATCAATATCAGCAGCATTGGGAATGGCTGTTGCGGCGCATTATAAAAATGAGAAAAGAAAAGTAATTGCAATCATAGGTGATGGTGCCATGACAGGCGGAATGGCTTTTGAGGCGTTGAACCATGCAGGGACAGAAAATTCCGATCTGCTTGTTATTCTCAATGATAACTGCATGTCCATCGATCCGAATGTTGGTGCACTTAAAGAGTATTTAACAGATATTACAACATCCCAAACATATAATAAAGTAAAAGACGAGATTTGGAAATTATTAGGAAAGATCAGCAAGTTTGGTCCTAACGCGCAGGAGATAGCGAGCAAGGTGGAGAATGCTGTGAAGACAACTTTATTAAAACAAAGTAATCTTTTTGAATCGCTCAAGTTCAGATATTTTGGTCCGGTTGATGGACACGATGTAGATCGCTTACGGCAAGTATTAGATGATCTTAAAGATATTCCCGGCCCAAAAATTTTACATTGTTTAACTGTAAAAGGTAAAGGATATAAATTTTCTGAAGAAGGAAATCAAACGGTATGGCATTCGCCTGGGTTATTTAATAAGGAAACGGGAGAGATAATAAAAATTGCACCTAAAGAACCGCAGCCTCCGAAATACCAGGACGTATTTGGCCAAACCATTGTTGAGCTTGCTGAAAAAAATAAAAAAATAATTGGAGTTACTCCGGCAATGCCTACTGGATGTTCGCTGAACATCATGATGAAGGCAATGCCTGACAGGGCTTTTGATGTAGGTATCGCGGAGCAGCATGCCGTTACATTCTCTGCAGGAATGGCAACGCAGGGGTTGGTTCCTTTCTGCAATATATATTCAACATTCATGCAGCGTGCATATGATCAGGTGATACACGATGTGGCATTGCAAAATTTACATGTTGTGTTTTGTTTGGATAGAGGAGGCTTCGCTGGTTCCGATGGGCCAACACATCATGGCGCCTATGATCTTGCTTATTTCAGATGTATACCCAATATGATCGTATCAGCCCCAATGAATGAAGAAGAGTTAAGGAACCTGATGTATACTGCACAGCTGGAAGAAACTAATGCGCCATTTTCAATTCGCTATCCGAGAGGAAATGGAGTAATGGCAGACTGGAAAAAACCATTTCAGAAAATTGAAATTGGCAAAGGAAGAAAAATAAAAGACGGACAAGATATAGCCATTTTAACAATTGGACATATTGGTAACTATGCAGTTAATGCATGCAAACAATTGGAAGCGCAGGGAATAAATGCAGCGCATTACGATATGCGTTTTGTAAAACCTGTTGATGAAAAATTATTACACGAAGTTTTTTCTAAGTACAATAAAGTAATTACTGTTGAAGACGGCTGTATAATGGGTGGTATGGGAAGTGCAGTATTGGAATTTATGGCAGATAATAATTATACAGCACAAGTAAGGCGACTTGGAATGCCTGATAAAGTTATTGAACACGGAGAGCAATTAGAATTACATACAGAATGCGGCTTTCATCCCGAAGGTATTGCGCAAGCAGCCGTGGAAATGGTTGGGATCAACAACAAAGCGTTAGCAGGATAATTTTCTTTTTCGTTTACAAATTTTAATAAAGTTTAACAGATCGGGTTGTGTTTGTTAAAACTGTTCCATTTTCAAGTCTGATATTAACTACAAACTGATAATAGCCACTTGAGCTTGGATTTTGCGTAAAAAAAATATTAAACTCATTTAGATCCTGGATACTGATAAGGTCGCCCAGCTCCGAGACAGGTATCGACGGCGCAGAGAGATTTATTACACGAAGTGTTTTACAATAGGAGGTAATATCACTGCCGGCAGCATGACTGCTATCAAAGCTGCTTACAGTTTGAATGTCTACCTGTTTTATATTACTCTCCATTTCATGGCTTGCACATTTACGGGCAAAGGCCGCATCTATAAAACCAGGCTGACACATGGCAATTTGTTGTGATTCAACAGTCATTCCTATACCGTAATCTGAAAATAAAATGCTATCAGCACTAGTAACGACATTGTTCTGTAATGTTTGGGTTGATATGCTGTTCCATCTGAAAATATCAGGCTCAGGACATCTGCATCCATCAACAAGCTTTACAAGAATAAATATTACCACTACGATTGCTGTTTTCTTAAGCATTTTGTTTTTTTATAGAGTCGTATAAAATTGCATTTAAAGTAAATTAGAAAGCAATAAATAAAAAATAAAAATAAACTTATTCTTGGAAGTCCGCTGAATTTGGCTGACAAATTTATTTCCAATATCGAGGCAACCTTTCTTGCCTAGGAGAGTCTTTAAATAAATACGGGTTGCTGGCGAACTAAAATTTAGTGGCCGGTTATCCCCTTTAGTATTATATAATGAAACGATTAGCCTTTTTACTATTATTTCTCCTCTCCATATATTCTTACGCGACTCATAACCGGGCGGGAGAAATTACCTATAAATATCTTTCAGGAAATGATTATGAGATAACAGTTACAACCTATATCGCGAATCCGACCAATTTAAACACTTGTTTTATCACCGTTTTTTTTAATGCAACAGGATCTGACTCTGCGGTTTTCCCAAGGATAAACGGGCCATCAAGTACTTTATGTGGTACAGGTATAGGTGATGGAGAGATTGTATCCGGGACTAACTATAAAAAAAATATTTATAGAGGTACGCATAAATTTAATCCGTTTGATTATGTTATATGGATCGAGGATCCTAATAGAGTAGGAAATATTATTAATATTCCTTTTTCGGTCAATGAACCATTTTCAGTTAAATCATATTTAAAACATAATAACTTATTGGGACCGAATAACTCAGCGGTTTTATATAGCACACCAATTGCTGATGCCTGCAAGGGAGTTTGTTTTTCTTATGACCCCATTGCATATGATCCTGATGGAGATAGCCTCTCATTTAAATTGGCAAGCTGTTTAGGTAACGGAGCCAAACCCATTTCGGGATATACGCTTCCTCCAACTGCAGGGTTCCTAACCATAGATCCATCTACGGGAGAAATAATATGGTGCAATCCGGATACCATTGGTTTTGTTAATCTTGCGCTTGTTGTTGAGGAGTGGAGAAAATATGGAAATGCAAGAGTGAAAATCGGGGAGGTGTTGCAAAACATTGAGATAAAAATTTCTGATTGCAATAATAATCCGCCTGTCATTGCGAATATTATTGATGCCTGTGTAGAAGCAGGAAGTACGTTGACATTAAATGTAACGGCAACTGATCCTGATGGAGACGACCTTACTCTTTCTGCCTCTGGAGGACCAATGTCTGCAGTGCCTCCACCATTGGCTGTTTTTCCCACTACCGTTGGGCCACAACCACTAAGCGTGGTATTTACATGGCTTACAGATTGTGAACATGTGCGTAAACAACCTTACACTGTTTCATTTAAAGCCGTTGATGCCGGAACACCAAACCTGATCGATTTTGAAACAGCGAAGATCATTGTCGTAGCGCCTGCTCCACAAAATCCAATTGCTACACCATCGGGAACTACAATGCATTTAAGCTGGAGTAAAAGTATTTGTGAGCCTACTAAGAATGAATTCATGGGGTACAGAATTTACCGGAAAAGCGGCACTTCAGGCTGGGGTCCGGGATATTGCGAAACGGGCGTCCCGGCGTATACGGGTTTTGTAAAAATTGCTGATCAGGCTGCACCGATTTATACAATAACCAATACCGTATTTATTGATAATGATAACGGCGCAGGATTAGTACATGGTTTAACTTATTGTTATCGTGTTGTTGCATATTTCAAAGATGGTTCAGAAAGTTATGCTTCTGTTGAGGTTTGTTCTGAGCTGATCAATGATGTGCCTATAATTACCAATGTGGATGTGGTGAGCACTGGTGTTAACGATTCTATTTTTATTAAATGGAAAAAACCTGTCGCAGGTCCTCTTGATTTTGATACTGTAGCGAACCCCGGACCGTATCAATTTAAAATATATCAGTCTGCAGGATTTAACCTTACAGCTCCTGTTTTGATACATACGTATACAAGTGCGGTATTCCAATCATGGACAGACTCATCTTATTATGCAACACTATTGAACACACGAGATAACGCATATACATTCAGAATAGATTTTTATGCTAACAGTAATTTTATTGGAAGCTCACACATTGCTTCTTCAGTTTACGTAGATATAAATGCATCCGATAATCAACTCACATTAAACTGGCAGGCCAATGTACCATGGAATAACAAATTATATTATATCTACAAGGAAATCGCGGGAGTGTATACTTTATATGATAGCACCGCATCAACATTATATGTTGATAATGGATTAGTAAATGGAGGAGAATATTGTTATTTCATCAAATCAAAAGGAGAATATTCAGACCCGGATATTGAGAGACCGCTTTATAACAGATCGGAAAGAAAATGTGGAACACCGATAGATCTTATTCCGCCATGTCCCCTGCAGCTTACAGTTATTCCAAATTGTGACGAGTTTGAGAATTTTTTAAAGTGGAACAATCCAAATTTTGTTTGTTCAGATGATGCCATGTATTACAAGATCTATTATACTCCTGCACAAGGGGGAACTCCGGTCGCGATCATAACAGTAAATAATTTTAATGATACTGCGTATACTTTTTCCGATCATCAATCTATTGCGGGATGTTTTGCTGTTACGGCAGTTGATTCTACAGGTAATGAAAGTGCAATGGGGTCTTTGTTTTGTGTAGATAATTGTCCTGTATACGAATTGCCGAATGTATTTACTCCTAATGGAGATGGCCGCAACGACAGGTTTACACCACTGTCTCCTTATCGTTTTATAAAAGACATAGATATAAAAATATTTGATCGTTGGGGATTATTGATGTTTGAAACCAATGATCCTAATATTAATTGGGATGGCAGAAATATGGAAACAAAAGAATTTTGTCCTGATGGTACATACTTTTATACCTGTACAGTAAACCAGATCCGGGTCAGTGGTATCATGCCAATTCAACTTAAAGGATTTATTCAGATCGTTGGGGAAGAAAAAAAGAACCCAACCATTATTCGGTAATATATTTTATTTATCGACCATTACGTGGCCAATTTTTTTTATGATCTCGTTTGCGTTGCAATAAGTAGCGTATTCAATTTTATAAACATACACATCATTGGGCACCGGTGCTCCTTTGTAAATTCCGTCCCATCCTTTATTTAGATTATTGCTTTGGAAAATAAGTTCACCCCAGCGATTAAAAATTTTCATGTCGTAAGAAATTACTTCAATGCCATAACCATTAAACATTTCATTTAACCCATCGGCATTGGGAGTAAATGTATTTGGAAAAAATATAGTTGTCGCACCAAATGCTGCTGATACTTCTATTGTGTCTTTGAGCGTACAACCCGGCAAAGAAATCTGTACGTAATAGCTATTTGGTTCGGCTACGGTTATTTTTTGTGTTGTTTGATTTGTAGACCATAAGTAGCTGCACCCCGGATTTCCTGCGTCGAGGATATAATTGCTTTCTGCACATAATAAATAATCCGGTCCGAGATTAATGGGATCAGTAACAATAATATTGATTCCATCGGGGATATGACAATTTCCTATCGATACTGTTACTGTATACATGCCGGAATGAGATGCAGTTACTTGCTGTGTGGTTTCACCAGTTGACCACAAATACAATAGTCCGGGATTATTTGCATTGAGATTAACGGTAGCCAATGGACATATTATTGTATCGTTACCAATCGAAACAATGGGAGGAGGAATAAAGCTAACTGTCCTTGTATCTTGTTCATCGCAGAGGCCGCCTGTTACACGCACCTGGTAAATGCCATTTGTTGAAACGTTTATTGTTTGTGTGGTCTCGCCTGTCGACCACAAATAATTCATTCCCGGATTACCTGCGTTTAGTACTATTGTTTGCCCTTCGCATAATAATGTATCGCCACCAAGGTTGGGCGGAGTTACATATTTTACATTGATATTATCTGTTGTTTTGCAAAATCCATTATCAACTGTTACAGAATAAACAGCAGGTGATGTAACGATGATCGATTGCGAGTTAGCTCCTGTTGACCACATATAAGTACATCCAGGTGCGTTTGCATTTAATGTAAGCGTAGAAGTGTTACATAGTATGGTATCATTACCAAGACTTACAATGGGTTTTGGTATTACATTAATAGTTAAATAAGTTGTGTCTGTCATTTTGCAGCTGTTCGAATCAATGGCGACCAGCATTACATTGTAAACGCCGACATTTGCATAGGAGTGTTGAGGATTGGTTGTTGTATCCGTTGCACTACCATCGCCAAAATCCCAGATATAATTGTATGAGCCCTGGCTACTGTTAATAAAATTTACATTGAATGGTGCACAGCCTGTTGTATTGGGCGATGCAATGGCTTGCGCATTTATATTTACCAATTGAAAATCTATTTTTACAACAGCATTGTTACAATTGGAACTGTTGTTTGTAGTTGACCAAGCAGTAGGTGTGGTGGGAAATGCAGAAGAACCTCCGCAGCCCGCGCATATAGATTGGTAGATAACACCTTTGTTATCAAATCGGCTTGTTCCTCCATCAACATGTTCATCAATACCATTGCCTCCGAAAAAAGTTGCATACCACAATGAGCTTGCATTTTTTTTGAGAGCCAGGAAATAAAAATCGCAGCCGTCTGTACTGCTTTGAAATGCATTTGCGGTAGTTGTCATTCCCGCTGTAGATCCGCCGGTGCCGGGAAGAAAATTAAAACATGCTCCCCAGCCCGATGCATAAATATTTTCGCAGGTATCCACCATAAACGCGCTTGGAACTATATCAGGTGAAGAATTGCCTGAACCAAAAACTGTTGAGTAAACTGTAGTAGTTAAAGCAGGATTGAATTTGTGGATAAATTGTTTTCCATTTGGGTCCGAGTAAACGCCGGCGGTAACCGGATAATTTCCTGCAGTTTGTCCGTATGTGTATATATTGTCATCCTTATCGATCTCAATAAAATAAGTTTGATCATATTGGCTGGTGCCAACATATGTTGAATGCCTCAATGTAGTTCCGGTATTATCAAGGCAGCTTACAAAGCCATCGGCTAAACCTCCCGGTGCAGTTGTGATTGAGGTCCCCGCTGTAACAGGAAAATCATTACTGTTTGTTCCGCCGGTTACATAAATATTTCCGCTGGCATCAAGCGCTAAAGCATAAGCAGCATCATCTGCAGTGCCGCCTATATATGTACTCCATGAAAGCGCGCTGAGATTATTATTCATTTTGAATACGCTGCCATCCTGTAAGTTATTGCCTGAAAGTGAACCCTGATAGCACCCAGGTGTAACAGGGAAGTTTGAAGATTGAGTGCAGGACGCGACATAGCAGTTGTTGTTCGCATCAACAATTATTGATCCCCTTGCATCGTCGCCATAATTATATTTTATAGAACTCATGTTATAGGCAACCGCATCAATGTTCACAGCATCATCAGCGGAGCCGCCAACAAAAGTTGAAGCCACAAGTATTGCACCTGAATTATTTAATTTAGAAACAATAATATCTGCTCCCCCATTGTGTGTTATATCATATGCTCCCGGAGTTACCGGGTAATTACCAGAATAAGATCTGCCATAAATGAGCAATTCATTATTTTTATTTACCACAATACTATGAGGCTGATCATTATCAAAACCACCGATATAGGTAGAAAAAAGCATATTAGTTCCGGCAGGGTTAAACTTGCTTACTACTATATCGGATTCATATCCGTTGCCGCTGAAAAGCGAACCGCCAGCAAAAAAATTCTGATAAGCTCCGACGGTAGTGGGGTAGCCAATCGTATGCGCGATACCTCCAATGTATATGTTCCCGGCAGCATCATAAGTAGCAGTAAATCCCCAGTTGTCGGCGGTAGATCCGGAATAACTGGAGCAGACTACAGTCGGGTCAATAATCAAAGGAATATTTTTTTGGTAACCCTTAGGGAAAATAAATCCTACACTATTTTCTTTTAATGAAAACTGGCACGGCACTTCTGTCTTTATCCCGTTAATATATTGGTATGCATATGGTTTTTGCTCAACCACATCCCTTACCGAAGTTGAGATGTATAAATTGCCATCTTTCAAGTATAAATTATCGGCGCCGGAATATTCCATTTTTATTTGTGAGGTAATACCACCCGGATTAACAATGAGGTCGTATTTTAAATTTCCGCTTGTATAAACATGTGCGTTTATGTTTGGGTATAGATTTGAATACATCACAGATGCGTATAGTTTTACCTGTGATGTCCAATGACTTTGATTGTTCCCGATAAAATAGTTTTTGTAATAATCTGAAGGCCGTTCGCCTGCGACACCTACAAGATCTGAGCTTCCTGAGAAATTAACTTTGAAAGAATGTAACTGAAGTGTTTTTGTTTTTTCATTGTTCGACGATCCTTTGTGATAGTGCAGATCTGCTGTTTCTTCAGGATCGTAAAGCACATAAGTAAAACTATTTTTTTCTAAAAAGAGATTACAACCGGTCATCTCTGCACGGAACAATATATTTTTATCCCATTGGTTTTTATTTTCTTCAAAAATCGATTTGGGCTGAACTCCCATTTCAGCATTTACGAAAAGAGGAGCTACAATGAAGAGGCTTACTATAAATAAGTGGAAATAATTAATTACTATAAAACGCCTGATCATTTTTTACTCAAAAGTTGTGCAATGAACCGATTTAATAACGTGAAAAATTGTATACGTTGCCTGTAAAGCAAAAATTAATCCATTATTTTCAAAATCGGCACTTAATTGCTGTCAATATGTACGAGGAATGCTGAACAACTGAAAGTTACTGCGAATTTGGTAAAATGGCAATACTAATTAGTAGCGATTATAACAGATCCACCTGGCTAGTTCAGGCCCTTAAAGTAGGTGTTGTTTAAGTAGTTATGGATATTTAAACTATGAAAAACAGCTTATTGAAGAGATAAAAAGACAATAAAAATTAGCAATTCTTTACTGATATTTCCTCTTGTAGAAGACTTGCTGTGAATAGACCTGTGGTACATAGTTATATTTTCCATGGTGTTTGTTTTATAATAATAAATCACCAGAGAAAAAGGAACAGCCAGCAAATTATGTTGTCAGAAAAATAAAATATTATACCTAGTTAATGAATAAAAACAAGTATAATACTATGGCTATTACATTACTTAATAAGGTTTACATGTCCTGTATAACGTTTTTTTTGTCCGAGAATATCATCGAATCTAATCTTCCAAACATAAGTGTCTTGTTGCGCCGCCTCTGAGCCTCCCATCACTATCCCATCCCATCCTTTTGCGGGGTTATTGGATTGAAATATTAAACTTCCCCAGCGATCGTAAATGATCAGTTCATATTTTTCACCATCAATTCCAACACCCATAGGATTGAACAGATCATTTGTTCCATCTGAATTTGGTGTAAATGAATTTGGAATATATACTGCTACATCAGGAAGGATACGAACATAATCACCTGTAATACTTTTGCATCCAAACTCATTACTTATCTCAAGTATAACAACATAATATCCGGTATCCGCATAGGTGTAAGAAGTATTCTGCGTGGTTGAGGTATTATTGTTCACATCACCAAAGTCCCATTGCCAGCTAGTGGCTCCAACAGAATTATTTTTAAAATATATATTTGGGTTGAGTATGCTTGTTTCTTTTGGAGTGGCTGTGAATGCCGCAATGGGGTTGGGGTGTACGGTGATGAAATTATTTTTTGTGATAGAACTCGAGCAGCCATTTACGTCTTTTGAAGTAAGCGAAATGTTATATGAGCCGGGGTTTGCAAAACAATGATTTACTGTACCGCAATTATTCGAAGTAGTGTTATCACCAAAATTCCAATGACATTGAACGATCGCAGGATTGTTCCCGCTGCTAAGATTTATACACAAAGGTCCGCATCCGTTTGTTACATCGGTTGTAAAATCAATAACTGGCAACCCCAGAACAGTAACCGAACTTTGTGCTACTGCCGTACATCCTTTAGCATCAGTTATAGTAACAGTATAAATTGAAGAGTATAATGGAATAAAATTTATTGTTGCACCCATTAATCCGTTGTTCCAATTGTAGATATATCCCGGCGTTGCTCCATTAGCGGTTGCATTAATAGATGTCGTGGAACCGGCGCATGCAAAAGCATCAGAGGTAGCTGCTGTTAATTGTGTTGGCTCACTAATATTAGTAGAGAAGACGGCCGTGCAATTATTTGCATCAGAAACGGTAACAGAATACACTCCTGCATAAAGATTATTTGCGGAGACTCCTACGGTACCTGCTTGCCACGAAAAATTATATGGTGGTGTTCCGCCGACTGTTGAGGTGACAGAAGTGGAACCATTATTTTCGCCGAAGCATGACACGGATGTTGCCTGGACTGTTGAACTTATCGCAGCAGGTTGAGAAATAGTTACAGAGGTGATGTCCTTGCATCCATTTGCATCGGTTATGGTTACAGAAAAAACTCCAGCACATAATCCGGGTTCTGCAATTGCAGCACCGCCGGTGCTCCAGTTGTATACATAAGGGCCCGATCCTCCTGCGGTACCAGCCGTGGCCGTTCCATCGCATGCACCGTTGCAACGTGTATTCGAAGAAGAGGCAATGCTCGCAACTACACCATTAAGATTTGCAACAGTTATATTTCCCAAAACGGAACAAGCGTTTGCATCAGTAACAGTTACAGAGTAAATACCAAATGGAATATTATTATTAAATGCAGATGCATTTCCGTTGTTCCATATATAATTGTATCCTGCGGTTCCACCGGACGGAGTTGCTGTTGCAGATCCGTCGCTTTGATTACAATGCGCATCGGTACTACTGAATGACAATGAAAGCGCGGTTGGTTGACCAACATTGGTTGTACCTATGCCAACACATCCGTTGGCGTCTATAACAGTTACCGAATATATTCCGGAAGGTAATGATGATGCTCCGCTTCCAATGGTTGAGTTTGACCAGTGATAAGTGTATCCCCCCGCCCCACCTGAACCAGCTGCTGTTGCAGAGCCGGTAGCCGTTGCATTACATAACACATCAGTGGTAATAATATTTACAGCAATTGCGCTTGGCTCGGTGAGATTGTATGTTGCTAAAGTTTGGCATCCGTATTGATCGGTAACAGTTATCGAATAAATTCCTGCGGTGATAGAAGAAATATTAGATGTAGTACTAGTTGTGTTCCATGAATAGTTGTATGGCGGCGTACCCCCAATAGTTACAGAACTTAAAATGCCGCTGTTGCCACCATTGCATGAAATAGAAGTCGTGAGTAACGCGCTTACAAGAAGTTGAGGAGGTTGCACAATAGTTACTGCTTTAGTTGCAGTACATCCTGCATTATCGTTTACTGTTAATGTGTAAACTCCTGCAGAAAGTCCGGTTGCTGTATTGGTATTTTGAATTGGATTTGTTGACCATTGATATTGATAGCCCGGTATGCCACCTAAAGCAGTACCAATGGCAGAACCACTGTTATCTCCATAACAAGCTAAATTATTTTGTGTAGGAATAAAAGCATATAGTGGAGGATTGGCAACAATATTTAACGGAATGATAACTGAGTCAAGCGGACAATTGACTCTTAATTTAACCTGGTAAGTGCCGGATACGCTATAAGTATGAACTGGATTTTGTAAGGTTGATGTTGTTCCATCACCGAAATCCCAAAACCAATTTGATACTGACCAGTTTGGATATAGTAAACTGCAGGCCCCTTGTTTAGTATTATCAGTAAAGGAAACAACAGGAAGCGTACAAGCAACATGATTTATATTATAAGTAAAATCAGGAATAATAGTTGATTTAAATTTCAAGATAGTCCCTTCATCATAACTACTATTCGAATTTGGCCGTGCTCCATTTTGATATGCTCCTGCGGTAGTAGGAAAATTAAGTGAGTGTGTAGTCGCGCCTATGTAAACATATTCATCGCAATTACCAAACAGATCAATAGAGGGATAATAGTCGTTGCCACCCATGCCAAGATAAGTTGAATAAAAAATTTGCGACAGATCAGAGCTAAGTTTAGCAAAATAAATGTCCTCCATAGATGATATATTAGCATCGTAAGAGCAGAGTGGGATGACGGGCATATTGCGAGAAATATAAACATGACACACCATAAATATTTCATCCTGAGAGTTAAGAACTAATTCTGGGAAGAAGTCATTATTACTGCCGCCGACATAGGTTGAATATACTAATCCTGCTATACCGTTTACTGTTGGGTTGATGCGCGAAATAAAAACATCCCAGGTGCTTGTTGTTGCATTAAACGAATTGTCGAAAGCTCCGGGTGTAGTGGGAAAATCAGTACTAACGGTTTGTCCGGCAATAACAATATCATTGTTTGATGCAATGGCAATATCTGTTGCTGCTTCAGAATAGGTGCCAGCCATAGGGCTGGATCCTCCCAAATAACTGGAATAGTCAAGGGCGCTTCCCAATGAATTTACTCTGCAAACAAATCCATCCCAGGTTCCGCTTAGTAAATTATCAAGGCAAACAGGGCTTGTATACATGTTAGATGATCTTGTTGATCCTACTACATAAGCTTCTCCCAGACTATTGGTTTTTATTCCAAAACCTACGTCGATATTATTTCCTCCCAGATATCTGAAATATTTTAAATCCGTAGCTCCGGTTGATTGAGGAGAAATTTTGCAGACAAAAGCGTCACGGTTACCACCAAGAAAAGCATTGCCGGCTCCTGTAATATTCAACGACTGTGTATACCCGCATACATAGGCATCCCCACGGGCATCAACATCAAGGTCTTCTGCCCTATCCTCATCGGTGCCTCCAATTAGCGTTGAATATAATAATGTTGTAGCGCCCGGATCAAGCTTAAACAAAAATGCATCGTAAATACCATGTGCAGCGCTTGAGTAGGGTTTGTAGGAATTAATAGTTGTAGGGAAAGGCGAAGCCGGCACGAACGATCCGGTTGTTCCTACAACATAAATATCTCCGTTGCTTGCAACACGAATACTTCTTCCAGCATCGTCAAGGCTTCCGCCTACATATGTAGATAAAAGCAGCGATGACCCCGTAGGATCTAACTTTATTACGAATACATCCGATCCACTGAGCGTATTGTATAGTGCGCCTCCAAAAGTGCCTCCTGAAAAAGCTGTACTATACACTCCGGGTGTTATAGGAAAACCGTCATTATGTCCTCCGGTAGCATAAACATTTCCATTTGCATCAACATCAACATCAATATCATAAAGGTATCCTGATCCGGAAATAGAATTGCCGCTTACAAATGTTGACCAGTCCAGTGTCACAGGATCAATTACAAGTGGCTGTGTTCTATCATATGATTCGGTTATTGCAAAACCAAATGTGTTATCATTAATTAATCTGTATTCAACCGCAACATTTTTTTTCTCTCCATTTATTACTTGGTAGGACTCGGGCATATGTTCTTCCAGTGTTCCCCATTCGGTAGTGATCATTAATTTTTTATTCTCAATGGATAATTTTTTTATTCCTTCACATTGTGCTTCTATGGAAAGTACATTGCTTCCTGGATTCAGGATGTAATCGTATTTCAAATTATTATTGCTCCAATAATATTTTGCATCGATGCCTGGATATAAATTTTTATATTCTATCATTCTGTAATCAGGCACATTCAATTGATTTTTATCAGGCGATGAAGAGTATAAATAATTAGTATGGCTTTCTTTTTCTCCGAATGAGTTAACCACACAGTTAGGATTTGAATTTTTAAAATTCATGTTCCACACCATGTACTCCAATTTATCTTCCTCGTTTAATCCAAATGAATTTGCGTCAGCAACATTTGGCATTGATTTAGCGAATCCGAAACTCATCCCTGACCTTAAGAATGTAACTTCTGCATTCCATCCCGGTGAAGATCCCCTGTAAAGAACTTTCCCATCCCATTGTCCCATATTTTTTCTGAAGCTTACCGGAATATTTTTGATCGATTCCTCTATCTTTTTTTTATCTTCAGAAAATGAATTATTTGCGAAAGAAACAGTCCGATTAAAAAATGAGATAATTAATGCAAAGGCCAGTAGGTTATGGGGATGTGTTTTCATTTTCTTCGCTGTTGAGGTGATATTTGTACAAATAAATATATGCCCTCGAGCATACAAATGGGAAACATTAGTTGTATACTATACGCAATCAAAAATAAATTAAATGATTAAAAAGATGCCAAATTAATATATAATTGCATATTTATTATACCTAATCAAGGTGGGGGAATGTGAGAAAGGGAGTATTTCAGAAGGTTAATACAACTGGTATTTATTGCCGGAAATATGTAGGAAGCGTAGATTTATTCTCTCCTGGTAAGTGAGGTCTTCAAAGGATTTTCGGAAATTTCAGAATGAATAGTTCTGTTTTTGAAAATATCGCATGCCAGGTATACCGCATTTCTGAATGAAGTTTCTGAAGCAATATTTTTCCCTGCTATCTCATATGCTGTTCCGTGATCAGGTGATGTTCGTATAATAGATAAACCTGCAGTATAATTTACTCCCGTATCAAAACAAAGCGCCTTGAATGGAATGAGGCCCTGATCGTGATACATGGCCAATACTGCATCAAATTGTTTGTATGTATCTGATCCGAAAAATCCATCGGCAGAATAAGGGCCATACGCTAAAACATTTTCTTCCTTTGCTTTGTTGATTGCAGGTATAATAATTTCCAACTCCTCTTTGCCAATAGTTCCTTTATCGCCTGCATGGGGGTTTAGTCCAAGCACAGCTATTTTTGGTTTACGAATACTAAAATCCTGCAACAATGAATGCGCAAGCGCCTTTATTTTTTTTAAAATCTTTTCCTGTGTTAATTGTGATGCGACATTGGCTAGTGGAGTGTGTCCGGTAACTACTGCTATGCGAAGTCCATCGGCCGCCAATAACATAAGTGCATTGTCGTTGCCGCCAAATTTTTTATCCAGGTAATCGGTATGCCCCGGGAAATTAAAAGTATCTGATTGTATGCTGTGTTTATCAATTGGCGCAGTTACCAATACATCTATCTTTTTTTGAAGCAAGGCATCACTAGCAGCTTCTAAAGACTTAAGTGCGTATTGTCCAATATTAGCATTGGCTTTTCCCAGGTCAATATTTATTTCTTCCTCGTAACAATTAATAAGATTAACGCGCTTTTCATTAAGTGTATCAAGATCCTTTACAGGATTAAAACTAAAATTTTCCTGCCCCAACGCTTTGCGGTGATAAGATGCTGTTTTCAATGAACTGAAAACAATAGGTGTGCAAAGTTCAAATATTTGTGGATCAAGAAAAGCTTTGATAATTACTTCTAGGCCAATGCCGTTTACATCACCATGAGAAATACCTACTCTTATTTTTTGTTCAGACATTTAAGCGTTGATTACTTCTTTACAATATTCCTGAAAAAGTCAAATAATAATCTCACGCCAACACCTGTTCCGCCTTTAGTACAGTAACTTGTTCTGTGATCAATAAATGATGGGCCTGCAATATCAAAATGCATCCATGGATAATTGGTGAAGTGAGATAAAAATTTCCCGGCAGTAATTGCACCTGCATAAGGTCCGCCAACATTTTTTATTTCGGCAAGATCAGATTTTACCAAGTCACCGTATTCTTCCCAGAAAGGAAATTCCGCTAATCTTTCGTGTGTATTATTTCCGCTTTCTTTTAATTTCCTTTTTGTGCTTTCATCCGCATTGCCCACCACAACTGTTCCGTATGGTCCGATAGCAGCTACTGCAGCTCCGGTAAGTGTAGCAAAATCCATTACTAACAAGGGATCATATTTAGATGCATAACTAAGCGCATCTCCCAATAACATGCGGCCTTCAGCATCAGTGTTTAACACTTCAACGGTGAGCCCGTTATGCATAGTAACAACATCACCAGGTGTATAAGCGTTTTCGCCCGGTCTGTTATCTGTCGCAGGGACAAGAGTAATAACGTGTATAGGGAGTTTTGCTTTTGCGATCGCATAATGTGCGCATGCAACTGCGGCTGCACCCGCCATATCCGATTTCATTCTGTCCATGGAATTATACGTAGGCTTCAGAGACAACCCCCCGGTATCATATACAACACCTTTGCCCACTAAAACATATGGTTTTTTATTTTTTGCATTGGAAGGTTTCCATTCCATTACAGTAAATGTAGGAGGATCCTGGCTGCCGCGGTTAACTGCAAGCAGTCCGCCCATTTTCAATGCTTCAATTTTCTTTTTGTCGAATACCTCTACTTTGCTTCCGCATTTTTTAGCGAGAGAAGAAATTTCTGCCGCTAATTTTTCAGCTGTAAGATAGGAGAGAGGTTCATTTACAAGAGTACGCGCGGTTAAGGTCGCATCAAGAATGATCTCCAGCATCTCAATATCTTTTTGATTTACTTTAGCACTTTGAATATGAATTGCTGAAAGAGAATTGATTTCCTTCTCTGCATGCTTCCTGTATTTTAAGAACTGGTAGTTCCCAAGCACCATTCCTTCGGCAACTGCCAAAGCATAACCGTTTTTATTATCGGTATCAATAATAGTAATCTCTTTTATTTTTTGTTCGTTGGCAAGAACAGTAACTACGTTTCCTGAACGTCTGCATTGTTCTAATATATTTATTCCGATCTCATTTTTAGATTCTGGAGCAATAACAAAAACCCAGCTTCCTAAATGATTGAGCGCAGCATATTTTCTATCGTTATCGAACCTCGTTTTAACGTAGTTTGTCTCTTCTTTGGTAAGGCCCCATTTTTCCCAGTTCGTTTTTTTGTTCCCTAGCAACACAATGCTACTTCCCTGGGCCGGTTTAGATACTTTCTTTATGAGCGTCATTATTGTTAAATTTGAGGAATATTGTTTTAGTATATTAAGGGCGTAAAAGTAAAGAATTAATTCCAATTTTGGGTCTGCACAAATGATGAACGGCGATAAACTACTGGCAAAGGCATTACAGTTTGATTTTCTTACCAAAGAGGAGGGAAAATACCTGTTTGAGAACGCCCCGACCACGGAACTTGCCTATGTTGCAAACGAGCTGAGAAAGAAGCAAAAAGGTGAAACAAATATTATTACCTGGATCATCGATCGCAATGCCAATACTACCAATGTATGTACTGCTAATTGTAAGTTCTGTAATTTCTACCGTATCCCTGGACATAAAGAGGCTTATATCACCACAATTGACCAGTATAAACAGAAAATAGAAGAAATGTTTCGTTATGGAGGCGAACAATTGCTTTTACAAGGTGGGCATCACCCGGAATTGGGTTTAAAATTTTATGTTGATCTGTTTAAAGAGTTAAAAAAATTATATCCGAATTTAAAACTGCACTCATTAGGTCCACCGGAGATAGCGCACATTACCAAGCTTGAAAAATCTACTCATACCGAAGTGTTAAAAGCATTGATAGATGCGGGATTGGATTCGTTGCCGGGTGCAGGAGCTGAAATATTGAACGACAGGGTTCGCAGATTAATATCGAAAGGAAAGTGCGGAGGTAAAGAATGGTTAGATGTGATGCGTGCCGCGCATAAATTAAATTTAACCACTTCTGCAACCATGATGTTCGGGCACATTGAAACCATTGAAGAACGATTTGAACATTTAGTATTGATACGAGAAGTACAACAGGAAAAACCTGTTAATGCAAAAGGCTTCCTTGCTTTTATTCCATGGCCTTTCCAGGATGATGGTACTTTGTTGAGAAGACACAAGGGAGTAAAAAATAATGTTACAGGTGATGAATACATTCGTATGATCGCCATGAGCCGTATCATGTTACCCAATGTGAAAAACATACAAGCATCATGGTTAACAGTTGGTAAAGAAACCGCGCAGGTTTGTTTGCACTCGGGAGCAAATGATTTCGGAAGTATAATGATAGAAGAGAATGTAGTTTCCGCTGCCGGTGCACCCCACAGATTTACATCGAATTCTATTCAGGAAGCAATTCGTGAAGCAGGTTTTGAACCACAGCTGCGCGACCAACAATATAATTTCCGTGAACTACCCGCTAATATTGAGCAGCAGGTGATAACGTATTAACCCTCTCCGTTCTCTCAAAGAATGAGAGACAAAGGCTCAAAGCCCTTTCTTTTAGTAACAAATCCAATTAGTCCAAAGCGCCTCAGTTAATCGATCCGCAGCACAACAAACAATCGCAGTTTCTTTACCATCTGTAACCTCTGGACATCCATTTACTTTACAATGCAAGTTTGACCTCGTGTAAAAGCAGGGTAGGCTCCCTGTCCTGGAAGAGTTGTGGCCTGCTCTGGCCCCTGAGCAATAGAAATTGGCCTACTATTATCTCTTCTTCCACCATTAATTGTCAAACTATTTGCGGTTTCAACAGAAGTAGCAAAACCCTCTACTTTAATTTCGCTTAGGTTTAATTTTTTAATTTTCATTCGTTTATTTTTAATTGTTATGAAGCAAAGCCACCTCGAGTACCCGCAGACACACAATAAATTGTACTTAAGGTATCGATTTCCAATGATGACTACATAAAAAATACATATTATATGTTTTTTATGTAGATTTTCAATGACAAATATAAATACTGAGATTTACGACAATTAACATAAATAAAACCAATTTAGTCAACCTCCCCTGCGAATGCAGGAACAAAAGTGGTGTAATTATTTTGCTATCTTTATTTAGTTAATATTACAAAATGTATAAGTATCTCTGTATAATGTTTTTACTTCAATTGGCGAACCCAACCTTTTCTCAGAAAAAAAAGGAAATAAAGAAAATGGGAATCAAAACTATTACAATAACCAATACGCAAAACAACAAAACAATTACAGACAATAAGTCTTCGTATAATAGCAGTGGAGAAATTACAGAAGAAATAAATAACGATAAGGACGGAGCATTAAAATCTACCACCAAATATAAATACAATAAAAGCGAAGATCTTATTGAGGAGCTTGAATATGATGCCAACAGCCTGCTCAAAGAAAAAAGGACATTTAAATACAATTCTTTAGGGGAAAAAACAGAAGAGTTGATTACAGATAAAGACAATAAAATCATTAAAAAATCTATATATACTTACGATGTGAATGGATTAAAAACAGAGAAGAAAACATACGATGGCAACAATATCCTGATTTCCACAAAAAAATATTATTACGGATATAAACCATGAACCAGCTTATACATGAAAGATTAAATTTATTTGAAAGTATTAGCTTAAAAAAAATGGACGGCGTAAAGCTCATGGATAGAATAGATTCCAAGTTCATTTTTAAATGCGACCTTCTCCCTACAATCCTCAAAGAGGTAGAGCCGTTTTATCGCTGTCTGGAAATCGAGACAAACAAGATTAGCACATACAAAACATTGTATTACGACACCCCGGATTTAAAATTGTATCACAAACATCACAACGGACATTTAAATAGGTATAAAGTACGACACCGTACATATGTGGATTCAAACTTGGCATTTTTAGAGGTAAAATTTAAAAGTAATAAAGGCAGAACTGTTAAAGAACGTATTAGAGAAACGAATGCGCCTGCTACATTTAAAGATGAGGCGCAAATTTTTCTAACGAAACAGTTGCCATTTAATCCGGGTTTATTAGCACCTGTGGTTTGGGTAAATTATGGTCGTATTACGCTTGTAAATAAACAAGTTGCAGAACGCGTAACGATAGATCTAAATTTACAGTTTGTAAACGGCGGTACCGTTGTGGATGCAACTGATTTAGTAATTGCGGAAGTAAAACAAGGCAAAAAACAACACTCGGAATTTTTAAATATATTAACACGATTTAGGGTAAAACAAAACTCTATTAGCAAGTACTGTTTGGCAGTTGCAATGACTCACAACAACGTGAAAAAGAATAATTTCAAAGAGAAAATACTAACCATTAAAAAGATAACAACACCATGACTCTGCTTCAAGTAACGACTGATATTGTGAGTGATGCCCTTCCAACGGCGGCCGAAAGCACTGAGGAGTTAGTGAAAATACTCACAAAATTTTTATTAAGATTTGTAATAGATATAGCCTCCGTATTTGTCTTAATTCGGCTGGTTTATTTTCGTGTATATAAACACACTGAATTATTTTTCACTTTTTTTATTTTTAACATCGTAATCTTTCTAATATGTTTTTTACTAAATAAAGTTGACCTAAGTATGGGGGCCGCATTTGGATTATTTGCAGTATTCAGCATGTTAAGGTATCGTACGGAAGACATTAGTATTAAAGATATGAGCTACCTTTTTCTGGTAATTGCCATAGGACTTATTGCTGCCGTAACAAAAATCAAGAATACATCTGATGCGTATGAATATTTATTTCTGATTCTAGTTAACGTTATCATTATTGCAATCGCATTTATTTTTGATTCGGGGATATTCTTTAAAAAGGAAGCAACAAAAATTATCAGTTATGAAAACATTGAATTAGTAAGGGCTGAGAAGCATGTTGAATTAATGGAGGACATAAAAGCGAGAACGGGGATTAATGTACATCGAATTTCTATTGGGAAAATAGATTTCCTCAAAGATTCAACACAAATAAAAATTTATTACTACGAAAGTTAATTTAAAATGGTAAAAAAAGTATTTATGGGGGCTCTGCTTTTAATAAGCACACTTAACATTAAAGCCCAAGGAGAAAACGATTCTACAAATTTCTCAAGGGAAAAACAGGGAAAACATAAGCCCAAAATTTCTGGTGTCTTACAAGTGCATTATCAACATGAGTTTAATACCAATGGAGACACAATACAGGATCCGGATGGTTTTCGCATTCTAAGAGCACGCTTGATAGCAGAAGGCGATCTTAACAAGTACACTTCTTATCAGGTAATGATTGATCCTCGTGCTCCAGAAATTGCCGGGCTTCTGCGTGATGCTTATATAGAGTTTCATCCCACTAAAAATCAAAAGATAAGAATAGGTCAGCAGAAAACTCAGTTTGGTTGGGAAAATAGACAATCCATTACAGAGTTATATGTAGTGAATAGAGCAGAAGCTTCTGATAACGTAGCAAGAGGTGAAAATTTGCGTGATATTGGTTTAGGCTTGTTGGGCAATGTACCAATAAATAAAAATTTTCGTTTGGAAGATGCTGTAACATTTACCAATGGAACACGAAGCAATGTAAGGGGTCCGTTTGATTTTAATACCAAGAAAGCCTTGTGGGGGCGAGTAGGACTGCGCTACAAGAAAAATAAATCCACTTTTAACTTTGGAACTTCTTTTGGTATTGGCGGCATAAGATATTTAGGCGATGACCTTATTGACCCAGCGGATGATATTTATACGGATTTTAAACGTATAGGTGTGGATGTAGAATTCGATCACCCCTATTTTTTTATAGTTGGGGAATATGGTCAAGGTACGGACATGGTAAAAGATACACTTTATGGAGAACCCGTTGGATATAGTGGGTTGTTAGCTTTAAAAACAAAATGGAAATTAGGACCGCTGGTACGTTATGATACCTTCGAGGATGAATTCAAACGCCTTACTTTGGGGGCATATTATGGTAAGCCAAAGGATAAATTTCGTGTTTTAGTAAATTACGATTTTAGAGGCGGGATTACTGATGTTCCGAAAGGGCATGATGATCGATTTTATATCCAATGCCAAATACGATTTTAGAGAAACTATTTTACTTGACAGCATGGTCAAAAATAGTTAGAGTGCAAACTGTGTAGCAGTAAAAAGAACATTATTAATGTCTTTAAATCTGATCACTTTGTATTAGCGGAATAATTTTTTTCTTCCGCCAATTTCCCATTCTCCTCCCAATACTGCCATTTGCCCGTTTCTTTGTCATCGGTATAAAAACCTTCGTAACGTTTATTCCCGTTCGGATAATAAGCGGTTGCGCGGCCATAGCGTAGTCCATTCTTATACGATCCCTCACTCCACATTTTGCCATCAGGATAAAAACTTAACCAGGAGCCATGACGTTTCCCCCCTGCATATTCGCCTTTAATTTTAATCAATCCATTTGGGTGGCGCTCTTCATAAGGACCATCGGGCATAGTTGTGGAAAGCTGTTGTGTAGTATCTTTTGGAGCAAACGCAGAGGATGTGTCAGCTGTAGTTGCTTTATTTTTTTCTTCGTTTGTTTGTTCTGTCCCGCATGAAAAAATTAAAACAGAGCAAATGGTAAGTAGTGCAATATTCCGGTTCATAATTTATTATTTATAAAGATTTAAAAGTCGTTCAGTGCCCAATCCGCTTATTAGTAGTCTTTCTTTTTTATTCCCTGTTAACTGTTGTGTCCAGTCAACAAAACCTCCGTCACCAATTTCAATTTCATTGCCATTAATGGTTATTGTTATTTTAAATTGTAATCCTTTGTAGTATGGTTGTTGGTCCTGAGCAGCAATAGTTTTTTCTAATTTGAATGTAGGGAATTTATCACAAATAAAATTAAACAGTGATTCAAAAAGTAAATTCGTTTTCTCTTTTCCGTCTAAAGATTTAAACAGAAGATTCACTGTTTCGACCTTATATTGTGTTCTTAAATATTTTTCGTAGAATGATAATTGATCAAAGAGTGATTTTTTTTCAAACTCAAAATTTCCTGTATCTCTTCCGGCATCAGTCATGCAAAAGATCCTGAAGTGCTGATTCCATCCGGGATTATTAAAATCCTGCGCTCTGACATGACGATGGCTCGTACAAAATTTTAATTGAGAACCATCGAACAATTGTTCTTTTCTTCTTTTGCTGATCTCAAGCGCTAAAACATTTGTTGCGTCGGCTAAAACTTCTACTCCTCTTAATGCGGAAATAACTTTATGCTGATTTACCGTTCCTACCACAGAGCTTGTCCCAAGCGGTGTAACAGGAGAGAGTTCAGTCGGTTCATAGCCGAGCCCCTTTGCTGTTTTTAAAAGCTCGATATCCCTTTTCATAAATTCTATTGGATCAATAGAAGCGGGGGAAGTAAATTTATTTTCTATGTAGTGTTTTAAAAGTTGGGCGGGAGTAATTTGTTTTGTTTTATTACCGATGATTTCCAGCAACAATGAATTGAGCTCAGACAATGAAAGTTTTTCCGATAACTTATTGATAAGTCCGGGTTGCTGAAGTTTGTTTTCTATACTAGACGCTATTTTCCCCATTCAATAAATGCATTTCAAATAGTGCTTTCCTAAAAACTGGTCGGAGACCCTTATTTTTTTCTTTCCGTTGTATAGCGCACAAGGTGTTCCAGTGATGCCCTGTACTCATTATCAGGAAATGAATTTAAAATGGCCAATGCTTTCTCCTTGTATTCGTTCATTTTTTTTGTTGCATATTCAATGCCACCACTCTTAACAACATAT
This sequence comes from uncultured Bacteroidia bacterium, assembly GCA_964593555.1. Classification (GTDB taxonomy): domain Bacteria; phylum Bacteroidota; class Bacteroidia; order JAFLBG01; family JAFLBG01; genus CAZQIC01. The sequence goes on from CAZQIC010000003.1 coordinate 25,702, forward strand.
TCAATTACTTCATGAACTTTTGTTGGATTATCACTGTTATTTTTTACAATATTGATCATTTTCCTTTTTTCTATGGCAGAAGCATTGTTTAGCGCATAGATAAGAGGAAGGGTCATCTTTTTTTCTTTAATATCGATCCCCGTAGGTTTGCCTATGTCTTCTCCACTTCCGTAATCGAACAGATCATCTTTTATCTGGAAAGCAATGCCAACAGCTTCTCCAAAAGCTTTCATCTTAGCAATAGTTTCTTTATCGGCTCCAACCGATGACGCACCGCAGGCACAGCAGGCAGCAATAAGTGTTGCTGTTTTTTGCCTGATGATTTCAAAATAAACATCTTCCGCGATATCCAGTTTGCGCGCTTTTTCAATTTGCAATAATTCTCCTTCACTCATTTCTCTCACAGCGGTGGATACTATTTTTAATAATTCGAAATCGGAATTATCAATGGCAAGTAATAAGCCACGTGATAGGAGGTAATCGCCAACCAATACAGCAATTTTATTTTTCCATAAGGCATTTACTGAAAAAAATCCGCGGCGTTCATTGGCGTCATCTACTACGTCATCATGAACAAGCGTAGCAGTATGAAGCAATTCTATCAATGACGCAGCACGGTATGAAGATTCTGTTACATTGCCCCCACATAATTTTGCTGACAAAAAAACAAACAAAGGGCGCATCTGTTTTCCCTTGCGTCGGATGATGTACTGCGTGATCTTATCCAGCAAGGGAACAGTACTGTGCATGGACTCACGGAACTTTTCATCGAAGAGTTCCATCTCTGCTTGCACCGGCCGTTTTATTTTATCTACATCAGGCATTGCCGACTATGCTTTTTTTAACACCCGGGTATTTTCTCCCGATTTATTTTTATTTGCTAATTGTCCGCAGGCGGCATCAATATCTTTTCCGCGACTTCTGCGTACGTTTACGATTATCTTGTTTTTTTCTAAATGTGCAATGAAGGCGGTCAGGCGTGATTCTGTTGTTTGTTCAAATTCGCCGTCTTCAATAGGATTATACTCTATAATATTTATTTTGCTCGGAACTTTCTTCCAGAAGTTTACAAGATCCTGCGCGTCTTGAATCGTATCATTAAAATCTTTGAAAATGATATATTCAAAAGTTACCCGTGTGCCTGTTTTTTCGTAAAAATAATTCAACGCTTCTGCCAACGCATCTAACGAATTACTTTCATTGATGGGCATAATCTTATTTCTCTTTTCATCGTTTGCGGCATGTAGTGACAGGGCTAAATTGAATTTTACTTCATCATCGCCCAATTTTTTTATCATTTTAGCAATGCCTGCGGTTGATACCGTAATCCGTTGCGGTGACATCCCCAATCCCTCTGGAGAAGTAATCTTTTCTACCGACCTGATTGTGTTTGCGTAATTAAGCAATGGCTCACCCATGCCCATGTATACAATATTTGTAAGCGGCGTATTGTATTTTTCCAATGCCTGGTTGCGGATCAACACTACCTGGTCAACAATTTCATCTGCATTTAAATTTCGTAATCGTTCCAGTCTGCCAGTTGCGCAAAACTTGCAGGTAAGACTGCAGCCTACCTGTGAAGAGATGCAAGCCGTCATTCTTTCAGAAGTGGGGATCAATACTCCTTCAACAATGTTTCCATCGTACAAACGGAATGCATTCTTAATTGTGCGGTCATTGCTAACCTGCATAGAGTCAATTTTAACGGCATTGATCACAAAATTATTTTTCAATAATTCCCGGGTTTCTTTTGAAAGATTACTCATCTCATCAAAAGTATGGGCAGTTTTTTGCCATAGCCATTCATAAACCTGTTTGGCCCTGAAACTTTTTTCGTTGTTGCTTTCGAAAAATAATTTAAGCTCATCAAGCGTTAAAGCCCGTATGTCTTTTTTGGTGGACATTTTCAGTACTAATTTACGAATTGTTCTCGCAGAGACGCAGAGATCGCAGAGTTTTAATTATTCGATTTTTGAGGCATGTAATTCGTAAATTAGTACTAATTCTTAATTCACACATGAGGTATTTAACAGCCGATTATATTTTCCCTATCTCATCTCCACCCATTAAGGATGGTATTGTTGTTATTGATGATAATGGGAAAGTACTTGGTATAGAGACTTCCAACTTCCAGCCTCCAACTTCAAACGTGGAGAAGTATGAGGGCGCAATTTGTCCCGGTTTTATCAATGCGCATTGTCACCTGGAATTTTCACATATGAAAGGGGTGATAGCTGAGGGTCTGGGTATGGCGGGTTTTATAAAGGGGATACTTTCAAAAAGAGCTGCTTCTTTAGGGTCAAAGGTAATGAGTGCTATTATAGATGCAGAGGCGGAGATGTATGAGAACGGAATTGTAGGCGTTGGAGATATTTCGAATGACAATTCTACTCTTGAACAAAAGAAAAAGGGCAATATAAAATACCATACTTTTTTTGAAGTGTTTGATCTGGATGCATCTAAGGCTGATTATGTATTTGCGCAGGCAGAGCAACTGAATAAATTATACAATACAACAATGAGTGAAGCGGGAGTTATCTCTTCTTCATCTATTGTACCGCATGCACCTTATTCTGTATCTCAAAAACTATTTTCGCTGATAGCGTTGCAAAAAAAACACACACTCATAAGTTACCACAACCAGGAAAGTATTGCGGAGAGCGAACTATATATTAATAAAAAAGGATCGATCGCAGAATTATTTTCCTCTGTTGGTATTAAGCTGGATTACATCAATGCACAAGGAAAAAATTCTTTACAATCCACAATCCCATATTTTTCAAAGGAACACAAGTTATTATTTGTACACAATACGTTTACTTCAAGAAACGATATCGATGTAATTACTTCCAACTTCCCTGCCCGGCAGGCAGGCGGGCAACGTTCAACTTCCAGCTTCTGTTTTTGTCCCAATGCCAATCTTTATATCGAAGGCAGCTTACCTGATATAAATTTATTTATAGAAAACAATTGCAAGATTTTAGTTGGTACTGATAGTCTTGCCTCAAATCATTCTCTTTCTATTTTAGAAGAATTAAAAGTGATCACAAAACAATTTCCTCAAATTTCATTGCAAACATTACTCACCTGGGCGACAAAAAATGGGGCTGAATTTTTTGGGTGGGATAAAGAATTAGGAACAATAGAAACAGGAAAAGCACCGGGAATTGTTTTGATAAAAGATATTGATGGAGAGAAACTGACAGGTAAAAGTTCGGTACAAAGGTTAGCTTGACATTCCTGTTTGCTTCAGGATATTAAGATCGTCAGAATTTTTTAATTTATTATGAGGCGTTGTAACGGGTTTGTTTTTCATTAATGCTTCAGCAATAATAAGGTCACGCGGTGTAGTGATCTTAATGTTATCCGCGTGGCCGTCAACCAGGTGAATTTTTTCACCGCTGTTCTCTACTACAGTAGCATCATCAGTGAAAGTAAATTTGTATTCTTTTTTGTAAGCCTTTTGAATAAGATCTGTTTTAAAACATTGTGGTGTTTGTATCAGGCAATACTTTGCCCTGTCAACCGCGATACTTCTTGTAGAATCGATCTGGCGTATTGAATCGTACAACGGAATGGCAGGAACTGCTGAGCCGTACATTTCCGCAGCTTTAAAACCAGCAGTAATTGTTTTTACAGATACCAATGGTCTCGCAGCATCGTGAACCGCAACAATACCTTCTTCCGTGATAGTGGCAAGAGAATTTTTAACTGTCTGGAACCTGGATTCGCCGGCTTCAATAATTGTAATATTTTTTCCGGGTAAATGTTCTTTTGCTATTTCATTCCAGTTATCCAAACGCTCCTTAGGTAAGCCAACTATCACTTCGATATCAGGATACGCATCGTAAAAGGCGGTTATGGCGTGTATAACAACAGGTTTGCCTTCAATGATAACGAACTGCTTAGGAACGGGTAGGTTCATTCGCGTACCGGTGCCTCCCGCGACTATGATCACATAACGTTTTAACGTAGCTTCTTGAGTCATTTCTTATCTAAGAGCGTGGCCTTATAGAATAAGCATTGCATCTCCATAGGAGAAGAATTTATATTTTTCTTTGATCGCTTCTTTGTAAGCTTTCATTATAAGATCGTAACCTCCAAAAGCTGACACCATCATCAACAATGTAGACTCAGGTAAATGGAAGTTAGTGATCATACAATTAGCAACGCTGAAATCGTAAGGAGGGAAAATGAATTTATTTGTCCAACCTTTGTATGGTTTTAATTGTCCGGTTGTAGAAACAGATGTTTCAATGGCTCTCATACTGGTTGTTCCAACAGCACATATTCTTTTCTTCGCAATTTTTGCAGCATTAACAATTTTAGCCTGAGATTCAAGGATCTCCAATTCTTCGGAGTCCATTTTATGTTTGGTCAAATCTTCAACCTCTACCGGTCTGAATGTACCAAGACCAACATGTAAGGTTACGTTGGCAAAGTTCACCCCTTTTAACTCAAGGCGTTTTAACAATTCTTTGCTGAAGTGTAAACCTGCCGTTGGCGCAGCAACTGCTCCTTCGCGTGTAGCGTAAACAGTTTGGTAACGGTCCTTATCCGAATCAACAGGTTTTCTTTTAATGTATTTTGGAAGTGGAGTTTCTCCTAATGTTTCAATAATATTTTTAAACTCTTCGTAAGGACCTTCGAATAAAAAGCGAAGTGTGCGTCCTCTTGATGTAGTGTTATCAATTACCTCAGCAACTAATAGATCATTTTCGCCAAAATAAAGCTTATTGCCAATTCTTATTTTTCTTGCAGGATCAACCAGCACGTCCCAAAGACGGCTTTCGCGGTTAAGTTCTCTTAAAAGAAACACTTCAATTTTTGCTCCGGTTTTTTCTTTATTACCGTACATACGCGCCGGGAACACCTTGGTATCATTAAGGATCATTACATCACCGTCATTAAAATATTTCAAAACATCTTTAAATACTTTATGTTCTATTTTTCCCGTTTTTCTATCAACAACCATCAGCCTCGATTCATCACGGTTCTTAGCAGGATGCTCTGCAATTGCATCTTTAGGGAGGGTAAATTTGAACTTCGATAGTTTCATTCTCGCGCGTTGTTACTTTAGGTAAAATTAAGGTTGCGAAAGTAACAAATTATCAACAAAAAACCTTTTTTTTTGAAGGAATAATTCAAGACTCAGATACGGGGTTTCTTTGGACAATATCCTTCTCGAGGTCTGCGATCTCAAAAGCATCGCTGAGCTTAAACTCTCCTATGCGTGTGCGAACAAGTGAACTAAGGTAAGCTCCCGATTGTAATCGCTCTCCGAGATCACGTGCAATGGAGCGGATATAAGTCCCTTTACTGCATACAATTCGGAATGAAACAATGGGGATTGCTATATTCGTCACCTCAAAAGATGAAATGGTAATTTCTCTTGGTTTTATTTCAACCTCTTCTCCCTTTCTTGCTTTGTCATAAGCTCTGGCCCCTTTTATTTTTATTGCGGAGAACTGCGGCGGCACCTGCATATTTGGTCCCTCGAAGCCTTTGGCGGTATCATTGATAAGCTGAGGTGTAATGTGTTGTATGGGAAAGGTTCTGTCGACCGTTTTTTCCATGTCATAGGATGGAGTGGTGGCGCCTAAAGTAAAAGTGCCCTCGTATTCTTTTTCAAAACCCTGGTATTCTTCAATGCTTTTGGTGAGCTTACCTGTACAAAGTATAAGCAGCCCTGTTGCCAATGGATCAAGCGTTCCGGCATGGCCAACTTTAGGGTCGATATTTAAATTCTTTCTTAACATCCAGCGCACTTTGTTCACCACCTGGAAGGATGTCCAGCCCAGCGGTTTGTTGATCAACAATACTTCACCTTTGATAAAATTTTGCGCCATGTATAATTAGCTTTTTAACTGCAAGCCTGAATGCAAGGCATAAGATAGGAACAATACTCCCAGTATAATGCGGTAATAACCGAAATGTTTAAAGCCATACTTTGTAAGGAAGGTGATGAATCCTTTGATCGCTGCAATGGCTACTATAAAAGCAACCAATGCACCAACGAGTAAAATGGTAATATCATCTTTATGAATATTGTCATGCGATTGTATAAGATCAAGACCAGATGCGGCAAACATAGTTGGTACAGCTAACAAGAATGAAAACTCTGCCGCCTGTTGCCTGTTGAATCCTGAAAAAATGCCTCCAAATATTGTGGCGGCAGACCTTGATATGCCCGGTATCATGGACAGGCATTGGAAGAACCCGATCTTTATCGCGTCCATAAATGAAATATCATCTGTTGAGGCATAAACGGATTCTTTTTTCTCTGACCATTTATCGAGCAGGATAAGAATAACACCTCCAACAATTAAAGAAATACTAACGGTAAGAGGATTGAACAAAAGTGCCTTGATGTATTTGTAAGCAAAAAAGCCAATAATACCTGTTGGTATAAATGCTGCTGCAAGTTTGGTGTAAATATTTATTCCGGATAAAAAGCTTTTAAAATACAACACCACCACGGCCATGATGGCGCCCAATTGTATCACTATCTCAAACGTTTTGGCAAACTCTTCATTTTCAATACGCATCAATGAAGATGCAAGTATCATATGGCCGGTTGAAGAAACAGGAAGGAACTCTGTAAGCCCTTCAATGATCGCAATGATTACAGCCTGGAGATAAGACACAAATGAATTAGGATTTCAGATTTTTGATTTACAAATTATGGCGCTTACTCAGTTTTCTTCCGCTTTTTCATAATAGCGAAAATAACGGTAACGAAACCGGAGAGTACCAAAATAGGAGCAACAGTAATGCGCTGCGTATTAAAAAGTTCAGGATTAAAAACATTAGGATCATCAGACTTGCCACCGATCATTAATATAAAACCTAGGATGATCAGTGCTATGCCTGCAAATAGTATCATGTAATTTTCGCGGGCGAAAACGAATCCGTCACTTTTAACTGGCTTGCTCATTGTGTGTATTTGAATACAAAATTAATAATATAAATCATCCGCTTTAATACGAAGATACTTTCTTACCGCTAAATACGTACTTATACCTGCAATTATTGTCCCGGCCAGTAAAACTAATCCAAAAAGCAACCCAAGTAATTCAACATCCTGTATCATTACCAATTCGGGAAATTGCCTTGCAGCAAGGTATAGCAGGCCTATAAGCATACCTATGGAAATAACTGCTCCATAAACACCATTTAACATTCCCTTTAAAATAAAAGGCTTGCGTATAAAACCTTGCGTGGCACCTACCAATTGCATGGTCTTGATGAGGAAACGCTGTGAATAAATGGCCAGCCTTATGGTATTATTAATTAGTGCAAGAGCAATTACAAGTAGTAACACGCTGAAAACAAGAATGATCAGGCTTAGGTTCTTCGCATTTTCATTTACCATTTTTATAAGGTTAGGCTGGTAATTGAGCTCTTTTACCTTGTTGTTTTGTAAAATTTCTTTTTCTATCCAGGCAACACTGTCGGTATTGGCATATGCGGCCTTAAGGTTTACATTTATAGAGGGTAATAATGGATTAAATCCTAAAAAGCTGATGAAATCTTCTCCCAGGTCTTCTTTTAATTTTGCAGCTGCATCTTCCTTAGTGGTATACTCTGTTTTTTTTGCGTACTCCGATGCATCCAGTGTTTTGCGTAGTTTGGCAATATCAGCATCAGTGGCTTTGTCGCTGAGTATAATCTGGAAAGCAATATTCTCCTTTACATAATCGCTTAGTTTATTGGTATTAAGAACAATAAGCCCCAATAATCCCAGCATAAATAATACCAATGATAAGCTTACCACTGTTGTAACAGAGGAGGATTGTACCCTTCGTCTTGTTTGTTTATCGGCCACTTGATGGATTTTATCAAAGCCAAATTATTAAAATATAAGCTGTGTTAAGGTTGATGGTATAAGTAGTAATTAACAATTATCTGTGCAAATCTGTGCTGTCCGTGGTAAAACCTTACCACTAGATTACACAGATGGACACGGATTGTTTAGGATAATGCCTAATTTAGTATGGTAATAAGAATGAATCATGGAGTATAATTTTAGTGAGATAGAAAAAAAGTGGCAGCAGTATTGGGCCAAGAACAGAACATATAAGGCTGATAATAAATCAGCAAAACCTAAGTACTATGTATTGGATATGTTCCCGTATCCCTCGGGAGCTGGATTGCATGTTGGTCACCCGCTAGGGTACATTGCGAGTGACATAGCAGCGCGTTATAAAAGATTAAACGGGTTTAATGTATTGCATCCAATGGGTTACGATTCATTTGGATTACCTGCGGAACAATATGCTATACAAACCGGGCAGCACCCGGAAGTAACTACCAAAGAAAATATTGCGAGGTATCGTGAACAAATGGATAAGATCGGATTCTCATTCGATTGGGACCGAGAAGTGCGCACAAGTGATCCGCATTATTACAAATGGACACAGTGGATATTCATAAAACTTTTTCATTCGTGGTACAATAAAACAAGCGATAAAGCGGAATCAATTGAATCGTTAATAGCTGTTTTTGAAAAAGAAGGAAATGCGAATGTAAATGCAGCATGCGATGAGTCAGCAAAAATATTTACTGCTGCCGAATGGAAATCATTTAACGAAAAAGAAAAGTCGGACTTGTTGATGAAATACCGCATTGCTTATCACAGCGAAGCATGGGTAAATTGGTGTCCGGCATTGGGAACTGTATTGGCAAATGATGAGGTGAAAGAAGGAGTATCAGAGCGTGGAGGTTATCCTGTGGAGCGTAAAACAATGCCGCAATGGAGCATGCGTATTACGGCCTATGCAGATAGATTGCTAAATGGATTAAATGAAATTGACTGGAGTGATAGTATAAAGGAAGCGCAGCGAAATTGGATAGGAAAGAGCGAGGGGACGAGTATACAGTTTTGTGTACTGGGTGCTGAGAACACAGCACAGAAAACACAGCACACTATAGAAGTGTTTACAACACGGCCTGATACGATATTTGGAGTTACATATGTAACACTTGCACCCGAGCATGAGTTAGTAGAAAAAATCACAACTGCTGAAAATAAGAAAGCCGTGGATGAATATGTGGCCTATGCTAAAAACCGCAGTGAGCGCGAAAGGCAGGCGGATGTAAAAAAGATAACAGGACAATTTACCGGTGCGTATGTTGAACATCCGTTTACCAATGAAAAAGTACCGGTATGGGTGGGTGATTATGTATTGGCCGGTTACGGCACAGGAGCTGTAATGGCAGTGCCTGCGCACGATTCTCGCGATCATGCTTTTGCAAAACATTTTAACTTAGCTCTAAAGAAAGTTGTGGAACCTCCGCAAAATAGCCCCTTCCCCTTTGGGGAAGGTTGGGATGGGGCGGAAGAAGCTTACGAATACAAAACAGGAATTCTTATTAACTCCGATTTTTTAAATGGCACAGAAGTAAAAGAGGCAATAAAAAAAGCGATAACAGAAATTGAAAAAAGAAATTTAGGAAAAGGAAAAACAAATTTCCGTTTGCGCGATGCTGCTTTTGGACGCCAGCGTTATTGGGGAGAACCGATACCAATTTATTATAAAGATGGGATTCCATATACAGTTGAAGAAAAAGATTTGCCGGTACGTTTACCTGAAGTAGATAAATTTTTGCCAACGGAAACAGGCGAGCCTCCATTAGCGAGAGCGAAGGATTGGACGTACAGGCCATCGCACGCCTCACCCCAGCCCTCTCCAGAGGAGAGGGGGATGGATTCTCCGGGATATCACACAGCGAACAAAAAATTATGGGGAAACTTAAAAGAGAATGCAAGAGACAATAGAAAAGACCCAACACCTGCTGAGGAATTTTTGTGGCAAAAATTAAGAGATGAACAGCTGGGTTTTAAAATAAGGAGACAGCACGCCATTGATCAATTCATAGTTGATTTTGTTTGTCTGCCAAAAAAGTTAGTGATTGAAGTTGATGGAGGAATTCATTTAAATGCTGAACAACAAGAATATGATGAAGGGCGAACCTACATGTTAAATCATTGGGGATATGATGTTATTCGGTTTACAAATGATGAGGTGATGAACAACACCGAAGATGTTGTTGGTAGAATAAAAAGCAAGTTGACCAACGACTCCTTCCCCCTTGGGGAAGGCCGGGATGGGGCCAGTTATCCGCTTGAAACCACCACCATGCCTGGCTGGGCCGGGAGCTCCTGGTATTTTTTGCGTTATATGGATGCGCACAATGAAAAAGAATTCGCATCCAAAGAAGCCATAAATTATTGGAAAGAAATTGACTTATACATTGGAGGCGCAGAACATGCTACCGGGCATTTGTTGTATGTGCGTTTCTGGACAAAGTTTTTAAAAGATCTAGGATATATTTCTATTGAAGAGCCTGCGAAGAAATTGATTAACCAGGGGATGATACAGGGGGTGTCTGCATTTGTTTATGGTTTTGGAGCGGGATTAAAAATTAATTCTATAGAAAACAGGGAAATGCCTAAATTAAAAAAGTATATCGTTCCTAAAAGTTCATATGAGAATTATAAAAAGGACATCAATGGCGATCCGCTTATTAATAAACTAATAGTAGATAGATTGTTAGAAATAAAAAAAGCAGGATTTGGCGATGTTGAGCACAGTCCAACATTAACGTCATGCATTTCTGTGCACGTTGATATTAGTTTAGTTGATCCTATTTCGAATGAACTAGATGTAGAAAAATTTAAAAGGAGTGAAAGGTATAACTCTTTATTAATTGATGATTTGTTTTGTGAGAAGGATGGAAAGTATATTGTTGGACGTGAAGTTGAAAAAATGTCTAAGTCCAAATACAATGTTGTAAATCCCGATGACATTATTTCTCAACACGGCGCAGATTGTCTTCGCCTTTACGAAATGTTTTTAGGTCCGCTGGAGCAGCATAAGCCATGGAACACAAATGGAATTAGTGGGGTGAGTAATTTCATTAGAAAATTGTGGAGGCTGTATCATTCTTCTGATTGGAATAACTCCCCTCTCCTTAGGAGAGGGGCCGGGGGTGAGGCCATTAGTGATGAAGCACCAACAAAACCGGAATTAAAAACATTGCACAAAACCATCAAGAAAATAAAAGAAGACATTGAACGTTATTCATTTAATACTTCGGTGAGTAATTTTATGATCTGCGTTAATGAGTTAACCGAATTTAAATGTAATAAACGTGCAATACTGGAGCCCTTGGCGATTATTATTTCTCCGTATGCGCCACACATTGCCGAAGAACTTTGGGAAAAGCTGGGACACAAAAAGAGTATTACTTACGCAAAATTCCCTGAAGCGAAAGAAGAATACTTAACGGAGTCATCCTATAATTATCCGATTTCATTCAACGGTAAAACTCGTTTCTTTAAGGAGTTTGATCTTTCTGTTTCTAAAGAAGACATTGAAAAAGAAGTAATGGCTTTGGAGGATACACAGAAATATCTGGCAGGACAATCGCCTAAAAAAGTGATTGTGGTGCCAAAAAAAATTGTAAATATTGTGGTGTAAGTTCTCGACAAGCTCGAACTGACAATCTGTGCGCTATCACATTGAGCCGTCGAAATGCCGGGGAGGGCTTTATAACTCAGCATGTTATGAATTTGGCACGTAATTGGAGTAGAATATAATATGAAAAGGATCGCTTTATTTTTTTCTTTAACAACCACATTGTTGCTTGTTTCTTTTTCTGCGGATAAGCGGACTCATTCTTCTGTCGTTCCAAACGAAAAAGGAACTCCGTTTCGTGTGTTGAAAAATGAAGCATTTCAACGCGGAGAAAAATTGACCTTCCGTTTACATTATGGATTTATTGATGCCGGTGTTGCAGTACTCGAGGTAAAAGATGAGGTGAAGATGTTTGGCTCAAGAAAATCATTTCACATTGTGGGAACAGGAACTTCAATTGGAACATTCGATTGGTTTTTTAAAGTGCGGGATCGTTATGAAACCTATATTGATGAGGAAGCAATTATTCCCTGGTTCTTTGTAAGAAGAGTGGATGAAGGCGGGTTTAAAATTTCGCAGGACTATACTTTTAATCATTATGCCAACAAAGTTGATGTTGGCGAAGGCGAAAAAATTGATATCCCTGATAATACGCAGGATATGTTATCTGCATTTTACGCTGCAAGATGTCTTGATTTTAGCAGTGCGAAGGAAGGAGACATTTTTGACATCACCAGTTTTGTAGACAAAGAAATTTTTCCAATGCAAATAAAATTCGTTGGTAAAGAAACAATCAAGACTTCATTGGGGAAAGTAAAATGTTTAACGTTCAGACCGGTAGTACAAAAGGGGCGCGTTTTTAAGAAAGAAGAAGACATGAAAGTTTGGATCACTGATGATAAAAACCATATTCCCGTAAGGGCCCAGGCCGAACTTTTAATTGGTTCAATCAAACTTGATATTGTAAAGGCAGAAGGATTAGTCAATCCAATTACTAAGGAATAACTCTTGTTCGAGATACAAATAATCCGATAAACGCATTTGCCCACTTCCTGCAATTTAGAGTAAATTGTATTCGGAATGCGCGAGTATAGCTTGAAACCTTAATTATTAGCCTCCAAAAATCGACTCTTAATACGCAAATTCCCCTAGTTTACAATTTGTATGAAGTTTGGGAACATAATATTGTCGTTAAAATAATTCACTCATATGCGTATTTGAGAGTAGATTTGTAGTATCAATCAATGAAGGGTAAAATTTATATTTTTTTAGTGTTGCTTCTGATTCCTGTTTTGTTTTTCGGACAGGTTTCCATGCGGGACAATAACTGGTACTTTGGCAATAATGCAGGTGTAAGTTTTAATACTGGCTCTCCCGTTGCTGTTGCAGGAAGTGCCATGTCCACCAGCGAGGGCTGTGCTTCAATAAGTAATACCGGCGGACAATTATTATTTTATACTGATGGCGCTACTGTGTGGGACAAAACACATATTGCAATGCCCAATGCAGACGGATCGTCATGGAACAAAAAATTATCAGGTAATTCAAGCAGTGCGCAGTCGGCAATAATCACTACACATCCTTGCGACACGAATAAGTATTATGTTTTTACCACCGATGGAGAAACTTCTTTTGATGCGACGGATCCGAAAGGGATGTACGATGGCTTGTATTATACTGTGATTGACATGACATTGAATGGAGGAAAGGGAGATGTTGATCTTGCCTACTTAGCTGCTCAACCCGGATATGTTGCAGGCGGGAATAAAATAGAATTGATCGATTCTATCCAGGAAAAAGTAAACGCGGCAATTCATTCCAATGGAGTAAATTATTGGGTAGTTGCGCAGCGTATCAATGGAGATTTTTATGCCTATAAAATTGATTGCAATGGAATAGATATGACTCCCAGGAAGTCACTTAATTTATATGGCCCTGGTGCTCATGTAACGTATGCAAATATGGCCTTTTCAAAAGACGGAAAATCATTGACAGTGGCAGGGGGATTTAACTGGAGCGTTCACTTGTTTGATTTTAATAATACTACTGGCATTGCGAGCAACAAAAGAACCCTGGTTGCTGATGTGATGGAATTAGGTGCAGCATGGGGCGTATGTTATTCACCAAACGATTCAATTATTTATGTTGTTCCCTGGGGAGGAGTAACGTATAAACGTTTTAAACGTTTTGCTCCCAATGTACCAGCAAGCGGGGTAATTGCAACACTTCCAACAAGTACAACTGTTATACAACTAGCACCTAACGGAAAAATGTACGCGACTAATAATGATGCGACTAATTATCTTTCTGTTTTTAACACACCAAATAATTTTGCCAATCCCGGATTCGTTTCAAATGCAGTTGCGCTGGGAGCAGGAACCTGCTCTTACGGTTTACCAAATATGTTCAGCGGATTCAGTTCCATGAGAGATCCTGAGTTTGTCCGTAACGATACTTCTTTTTGTACAATGGGTCAGGCTTCGTTATCTCTTGGTAAAGCAGCAATGGATTGTTTTACTTATTCTTGGGATCCACCGCTTGGTTTAGATGATCCCACCTCCAGCAATCCTGTTGCAACACTTAATCAAACCACTACGTTTAAAGTAACAGCGAGTACGGTGTGTAAAACATCTGAAGACTCTGTTACCATTACCGTTTCAACCTGCGAAGAGAGCGCAGTTTTTTTCCCTAATGCATTTACGCCAAACAACGATGGCGTAAATGATATTTTTATTCCATCACTATATGATTATGTTGATACGCAATATGAGTTACTGATATTCGACCGCTGGGGAAATTTAATTTTTAAAACGAATAACCCTAAACAAGGTTGGAATGGCAATGTAAAAACTAACAGGCCCGCACAGCAAGATGTTTACGTTTATAAAATACTTGCCTTTGATAAATACGGAATTGAGCTGAGCAAAATCGGCCATTTTAGTCTTGTGAGATAATTTTCTTTTGTTGTAATTTCTCTGGTTATTTTCGTTTAGCAAAGATTTGTATAACGCTTCACTACTGAAAACAAAAATCTTTTTTATTTTTAAAATCGCGTTTAATGTTCTTCTCGGAACAATTGAATTTTTTGTTTTCTATTTTATCTTCGCTGTCGTATTTTCTCTTATTCCTGTTGATGCATTCGATAAAACTGCTGAGGATGAAATAGAAATATTTATCCGCTCAAATGGAGTCCATACAGATTTAGTATTGCCTGCTGTAAATGAATATAAAGATTGGACCAGGCAAATCCCAGTCGCGAATACGCTTGTCAATGACCCATCAGTAAATTATATCGCGTTTGGCTGGGGCGATAAAGGATTTTACCTGAACACACCAACCTGGGGCGATCTTACTTTCAGTACCGCGTTTAAAGCAATGTTTGCGTTGGGCACATCAGCAATGCATGTTACTTATTATAAAAACATAAAGACTGGTGAAAATTGCAAGAGGATAAAAATTAATAAAGCCGGATATATTAAATTGATCCAATACATAGAAGAAAGTTTTGCAATGGAACAGAACGTTCCAGTTCTGATTAGTGGTTATCATTACGGTGACTATGATTCATTTTACGAAGCGAAAGGGAAATACAGCCTTATTAATACCTGTAATAGCTGGACAAATGCCGGACTAAAGAATTGTGGTGCCAAGGCTTGTTTGTGGACTCCATTTGATAAAGGGATGCTTTATCAGAACAGAGAAGAATAATTTGAACTATTTCTTACCCTTTTTAAATGCAGCAATGCCATCGTCTAGCCATTTGACGTATTTTGCTACGTCAGCATCATAGCCAGCGGGAGGAGTTAATTTATTCTCATTATGATCTAAAATAAAATATTGTGGTTGTGAATTAGATCCATATTTAGATGCTTGCAAATAACTCCATTTTTTTCCGATCGTTTTTATTTTCCAATCTTCACCACCTAATTGCTCAACTCGTTTTTCTGACTCAGGCAATTCTGTTTTATCATCAACGTATAAAGAAACCAATACTACTTCATTACGTAATCGTTGATCTACAGTCGGGTCTATCCATACTTGCGATTCCATTCTACGGCAGTTAACGCAAGCCCACCCCGTGAAATCGATCATCAATGGCTTATTCACTTTTTTTGCATAAGCTAATGCTTCATCATAATCATGGAAACAAGGAAGATCATTTGGACAATGTTCTTTTTTATGATCTCCCGGTTTGCTTTCTCCAACAGTAATCATTCCGCCTTTATACCCAACACCATTGGGAGATTCTGCATAAAAATCTGGCGGTGGAAAGCCTGCAATTAATTTTAATGGTGCGCCCCATAAGCCGGGGATCATATAAACGGTAAATGAAAAAGTAATGATCGCAAAAAATAACCTTGTAACAGAAAGATGCTTCATGTCACTGTCGTGTGCGAATTTTATCCAGCCCATTAAATAAATTCCCATTAGCCCGAATATAACTATCCACAACACCAGGAATACTTCACGGGTAATAATACCTGCCTGCACAACAAGATCTGCGTTGGATGCAAACTTCAATGCAAGCGCCAATTCTAAAAATCCTAAAACAACTTTTACTGAGTTCAGCCATCCCCCTGATTTTGGTAATGAGTTCAACCATCCCGGGAAGGCCGCGAATAAACCAAAAGGAAGTGCAAGTGCAGTAGAGAATCCAAGCATTCCCCAGAATGGACCTTTGATGCCGCCATTCACAGCGGCATCAACTAATAATGTTCCAATGATTGGTCCGGTGCAAGAGAAGGAGACAAGCGACAATGTAAATGCCATAAAAAATATTCCCATCAATCCACCCCTTTCCGATTTAGCATCAACTTTATTTATAAATGAGGACGGCAAAACAATTTCGAATGCTCCGAGGAACGAAGTGGCAAAGACAACCAGCAAAGCAAAAAATCCAAGATTGAACCAGACATTGGTTGAGAGGGCATTTAACGCATCGGGACCAAATGCAAGTGTAACACCTAATCCAAGAGCAACGTAAATTATTATGATTGCAATTCCGTAAGTAATTGCGTTTCGTATTCCTGCTGCACGGGTTTTGCTGCGTTTTGTAAAAAAGCTAACGGTGAATGGGATCATTGGAAATACGCATGGTGTAAGCAATGCAGCGAGCCCACCTAAAAAACCAAAAATAAATATTCTCCAGAATGAACTATCGTCAGTAACTTCGGCTTCATCTGTTACTTGAATTGGCGCACCTTCATTCATTTTAATTTCAACATCTACACCTGGACCATTGACACATTGTTTATCATTACATGATTGAAATTCAATCCGTCCCTTTATACTAAAAGCCTTTTCGGTTTTTATTTTTATTTTTTGTTTAAATGTCGCTTCCTTTTCAAAGAACGCAAGCATAGCATTATCCATAACTGGTTCTTGTCTTACAACAGGCGTTCCCTCGATAAGAGAGTCAACTAATTCATAGTCTGCAGAAGGAGACAATACAATTTCGATAGGCAAGATATCTGAACTACCGGAATTTAGTCCGTACAAATGCCATCCATCTTCAATAGCTGCTTTAAATGAAATCTCGCATATATTATTTTCAGGTTTTGAAACAGTCCAGTCCCATTTTACGGGTGTCAGGAACTTTGGAGTTGCGGTGTCTGGTTTCGGCTCTACTGCTGCTGAAACGGCAGGCTCTACTTTTATTTCATATTCGACCGTTTCTGGAGGGAGGCATTGACTTTCATTACAAACCATAAACTCTAAACTGCCTTTTACAGTATAAGGTTTATCTGTTTTTGATTTTATTGTTTGTTTGAACGTGGCGGTTTTTTCATAAAATTCAATTTCAAAGCCCCATTGCTTATCCATTTCCTTAACCAAGTTCTTCCCTTCTTTTACAGCACCTAATGTTTCGTAATTAGATGATTTCTCAAATGTAAAAGAGGATAGTATAGGGCCTTCGTCGCCGTAATTTTTTTGTGAGTATAAATGCCAACCCTCGTCAATTGTTGCTTTTAAAATTAAAAAGGTTTCTCCCTTATCATTCGTTTCGCTCGAAAATTTCCATTTAACGGGTTTTAATATTTGCGAACAAGAAGTAGCGATTGAAAATGAAACCAGAACAACCAGGAGAAAATATTTTCTAAAAATCTGTTGCATCCGTTGATTTCTAAATAATAACTTCTTTTACTCTGCGGATAGGGATAAGAAGACCTTTTTTTAATATAATACGTTCGGCAGTCACACCCCAAACAGTAGTTTCAACCTGTTTCACACCAATGCTGTCTTCAAATATAATCCTGATTTTTATTCGCTCGAGATTCCCTAGTTTTAATGCGTTTTCCAAGTCGTGTAATCTTTTTTTAATGTCTTCCGGATTCTTGAGAACATCTTCTTTGGGAAATTTAAGTCCAGCTACTTGTTCCTTTTCGATTACAATTGGTTTATCTGACATAAAATTGTGGTTAAGGGATTGTGAAGTTAAGCAAAATATGGGGCAATAACCAATGTTAGATGACGCAGATATTACTTGTCTGGTATTAATTAACTCCTAATTAAGAATCTCTAACAATCAATAATTTTCAGCCTAATGCAACTCCGCTATGGCTTTTTTGTAAACACTAATCGCGCGCAGGCGGGCAAACTGGTGGTCAACGATGGGTTTCAAATAGTCAGGTGAAAAATTCTGGATCCACTTTTTAATATATTTCATTTCCGGATCGAACTTACGGCTTTGCTCAGTCGGGTTAAAAACTCTGAAGTATGGTGATGCATCACAGCCACAACCTGCGGCCCACTGCCAATTACCATTGTTAGAAGATAATTCATAATCCAGAAGTTTTTCCGCAAAGTAAGCTTCACCCCAGCGCCAATCAATCAGCAGGTGTTTTGTAAGAAAACTTGCCACAACCATTCTAACTCGATTGTGCATAAGCCCGGTTTCATTAAGCTCCCGCATTCCTGCATCCACCATTGGATATCCTGTTTCTCCACGGCACCAAAGGTCAAATTCGTTTTTGTTGTTTCTCCAGGAAATAGCATCATATTTTGTTTTAAAAGAAGTATTTATCACTCTGGGAAAGTGAAACAAAATCATCATGAAAAAATCCCGCCAGATTAATTCATTTAACCATTGTTCATTCGAACTAACTGCTAACCTCACCAACTCTCTAATGCTGGTTGTCCCAAATCGTAGCTGAACACTCATCTTTCCCGTCCCGTCTATTCCGGGAAGGTTACGCGTTTTATCGTAGTTCGAAAGAATATTTTTATCCGGATGGATGGAAGATTTATAGGCTAAAGTAGCCTCAAAACCCAAATCAGAAATGGATGATACTTCTTTTGGCTGTGTTTTTAACAGATTATTAAGTAGCTTTTGACTTGGATAAGAATAGATGTTACTTTCTTCTAATTTTTGTTTCCATATTTTTGAATATGGTGTGAAAATGGTGTAGGGACTACCTTCGCTTTTCATAACCTCCGCTTTTTCAAAAATAACCTGGTCCTTGAAGGTCTGAAATTCTATACCCCTGTCTTGTAGAAATTTTGAAATTATCGCATCTCGTTTAATTGCATAAGGTTCATAATCATGATTCGCAAGAACTTTTTTAACTCGAAAGGAGTTACAAATATTTACGAATGCGTTTAATGGTTCATCATGATAAACAAACAAAGAAGAGCCATTATCTATAAATTTTTTATTTAAGTCTTCAACTGCCTGATGAATATAGCCAACTCTTCTATCTTTTTTGTTAGTCA
The DNA here is from genome assembly GCA_964593555.1 of uncultured Bacteroidia bacterium. Taxonomy (GTDB): domain Bacteria; phylum Bacteroidota; class Bacteroidia; order JAFLBG01; family JAFLBG01; genus CAZQIC01. The sequence continues at coordinate 44,838 of CAZQIC010000003.1, forward strand.
GATCATCTAAAATTGTTTTGTCGAAAATAAATATTGGAAGTACGGCATCAGAGTTTTTTAGCGCCTCATAAAAACCATGATTATCAAAATAGCGAAGGTCTCTTCGAAACCAGAAAACAGATACAAGCTTGTTCGGTAGTTTATTCATACGACTTTAGCTAATTCAATTTTTTTGGGATCTGCTAAAATGTATGAGAGGCATAATTTCTACAGCGACTTTGTGATACGATAAAAAGCACTTTATTTTAAATCTATGATTTGATAAAAGGCATAATCGCGTTGAGCAACTCATCGGGCCTTTGTGTGCCAATTCTGTAGCGTAAACCATCTTTATCGGTTAGTTCAACAGCATGCTTGCCACTGGTATAAAATTTTATTTTTCCGCGATGATGGAGGTTGTAAGCTGGGCGATTAAAAGAATACTTACTGTAATCAACTTTTTCGGCCTTAACAATTGTGTCCAAAATAATTTTAACCTTACGGGATGTCCAAAGTCCGTCGAGCACTACACTATCACCAACGACTGTTGTTTTAATATGCAATATAAATATCATGACGGTTGATGAAACGAGGATGACCATTCCCATAATAAAAAACAATTCGCCTGAATTTGGAATGTCATCAATAGGGTAGGAGCCAATATGAATTCCGGAAACATCAACGGGTTTTGGATTTTCTGACCAATAGTAAGCTGCAAAACAAAATATAACCAGCACCAATCTTCTGAAAATAGATTGTTTATTGCTGCCTAAATATTGTTTCTCCTGAAAAAGGACATTCTCCTTCATGACTTAAAATTATTCACTAATTACTTAACTCGCAAATTAAGATATTTTTAGTAGCATCTGTTACTTTATAACGATCATCTATCCTGTGTCCAATCACCCAAATTATATCGTTGCCCGATAACATCAGCCAGGTACTTTCTTTATCCAAAAGAGAAAATTTGTTGTCGACAAAAAAATCGCTTATTTTTTTATTCCCACGCATGCCAAGTGGAACAAAGAAGTCCCCGTTTTTCCATTTACGAATGGTAAGCTTTTCCGCAAGTTTGTCGTAATCAAAACCTATTATTTTTTTTGATTTGGGAACAATTGTGTTGGCGGTATGTTTGGCTTTTTTTAAACTTAATGCAAGTGGCGATTTTATGGAGGCGGAATCTTTTGTAAAAGTATAGGCGTGACTTCCCTTCTTTACCAGTCTGTGTATTATTAAATTATCACGGTCAATTAGCCCGCTATATGTTTCAGAGAAAAATTGCTTGCCGGATTCTCCGTCGATTCCGGCTGCTATTTTTTTTGCGGCATCACCATTGAACCCGAACTCTTTTAGTATCTCGAATAAAAAAAACTCTACAGGGGTATACGATTTCAGTTTTTTAAGAGAGATAACTGTGTTACTATCCTTTTTTACTAAAACCTCTTTTTTGCACTCATTAATTTTTTTATTCAATACTTGTTCGGCCTGGTTCATTTGTTGGGCGGTTTGGTAAAGAGATTCTTCTAGTGATGGATTTATTTTTTTCAGTTGAGGAATAATATTCAATCTTATATTATTCCGGATATATTTATCAGAAGTATTACTACTGTCTTCCCGCCATTTTAAATTATTTTGTGTGGCGTATGCTGTTATGTCCTCTCGTGTTGCAAAAAGCAATGGTCTGATGATCTTATTTTGTTTTACTGATATGCCATGAAGCCCATGAATTCCTGTACCCCGCGTAAGGTTAATGAGCATAGTTTCTGCCACATCTCCTTTGTGATGAGCTGTAGCAATAAAATTGTATTTATTTTTTTTCCTGATCTCCTCGAACCATTCATAGCGTAATTCCCTTGCCGCCATTTGAATGGAAATGTTTTTTTCTGCTGCGTAAGTATTCGTGTCGAAATGGTTCACAAAAAAGGGAACATTTAATTTTTTAGCAAGTTGTTTAACGAAGATCTCATCGCCATCCGATTCTTCTCCGCGCAGCTTAAAGTTGCAATGTGCAATTGCGAAATTTATTTTTGCTTCGGAAAATAAATGACATAATACAACAGAATCTGTTCCTCCACTTACCGTGACAAGTATGTTGTCCTTATTAGAAAAAAGCTTGTTTGATGAAGCAAATTTTTTAAATGTAGAAAACATTACACAAAAGTACCGAATTAATGTGAGTTTTCGGTGTAAGTGGCCTGTTCTCCGTTCAAAGCGGGTTTTAATAACTCCAATGACGAATAACGACCGACTAATTAGGCGCTCCAAGGACCTCAAACATGGCCTTGGCTTTCACCATACTTTCCTTGTACTCAGCATCAGGCGTTGCCTTAGCGGTGATTGCTCCTCCGGTAGAAAAGGAAACGTAATGACGATCACTGTTGTATTGTATGCTTCGGATGACAACGTTAAAGTCGAAATTCTTTTCAGGATCAAAGTAACCAACCGATCCTGAGAAAAGTCCGCGTTTAAAACTTTCATGTTTTTCAATAAGTTCCATCGCTTTTATTTTGGGTGCCCCTGTCATGGATCCCATAGGAAAAGCATTTTTGATGACGTCTACAGGATGTATGCCTTCTTTTATTTCTGAACTAATGGTGGAGATAAGTTGATGAACCTGCTTAAACGTATACACTCCAAAAAGCTCGTCAACTTTTACCGTTCCACGCTTTGCTGTGCGGGAAAGATCGTTACGAACCAGGTCTACGATCATCACATTTTCGCTGCGTTCTTTTTCATCGAGCAACAATTCTTTTTTTAGTTTTTCGTCTTCGTCCTCTGTACCCCCTCGCTTGCGGGTCCCTTTAATGGGTTGTGATATTATTTTTCCATTGGTATTTTTTATAAAACGTTCAGGACTCGCGCACATTAAATGCTTTTCTGAAAGTTTATAGAAACAAGAAAATGGGGCTTCTGAAACGGCATTTAATTTTTCATAAGTGATAACCGGGTCAATTGTTGCACCCTCTGCATAAAACTCCTGGCAAAAATTTACTTCATATATATCGCCTTGCTGAATGTGCTGTTGCAATTCTTGAACGGAAGTAATGTATTGTTCTTTGGTGATGCGGGGTTTGATTGAAGGAAGTTGGAAGTTAGAAGTTACCCGCCTGCCTGTCGGGCAGGGAAGCTTGAAGTTGGTGATTTTGGATATAAGATCTTCAATTTTTTTTTGCGATGATAATTCCGGTAGGTAATAAACTTCTAGTTTTTCGTTCTCGATTGTGAAAACATATTTTGGAACAAAAAAGCGCATCAATGGAAATCCAATACCGTCAGGCTTTTCAGAGTGAAGATGTTCAACCTCGTTTTTTAAATCGTAAGACAAATGTCCGAAAACCCAGTCGTTGTTTTTGTCGATAAAATTTTTTAACGTTTCGAAAGAATTTTGTGAGGGGCTGATCGTTTCAATACTGTCAATAGCTGCAAGTAATTCGTAGTTCTTGGCTCCTGGTTCTAGATTCCTTTTATTGCTATCTAAAATACAAACCTGTTCAAACTGATTGGACCAATGCAATAGTTTTTGTTTGAAGGAGGGTGAGATAGGAAAGGATAACTTGCTGCGCACAATTTTTTACTTATAATTTTCCAGCACCATATTTTTTAATGCCTGTATCCATAACGGGGAATCATTAAGGCTCTCTACTAATTGTACTTTTTCTCCTCCGTGTTTTTTAAATATTTCATTGTACTCGGTTCCAATTTCATAAACGGTTTCCAGGCAATCTGCCACAAAAGCAGGGGAGAACACCAGCATTTTTTTTACGCCCTGTTTCGCCTTGTCTTCCACAACTTTATCTGAATATGGTTTTATCCATTTATCATTTAATCTCGACTGAAATGACGTGGTAAACTTTCCTTCCTGTAAATTTAATTTCTTTACTAACTGTCTTGTTGTTTCATAGCATGCCGCACGATAACAATAAGCATTTTTTGAAGTAATGCTGAAACAGCAGGTGCCTAGTTCACAACTGTTGGCTCCATAATGTGCTGAGCCTTTCATAATATGTCTTTCGGGCAAACCATGATAGCTGAACAACACAAAATCATAATCGTTTACATTGTATTTTTTTGCAACCTCAACACATGCATCAATAAAATCTGGCCTGTCATAAAATTTATTTATGACTTTTATAGTTGGCGTTACTTCCCATTTTTTTATCACGCGCATCAATTCTTCCACTGATGAACCTGTGCTGGAAGAGGCATACTGTGGATATAACGGGATCGCAATAAATTTTTCTACTTGCTGCTGTTTTAATTTTTCCAATACACTTTCAATACTTGGATTTTGATAGCGCATTCCTAATTCAACAACAAAATCGCTTCCCAGTGTTTGCTGCAAAGCATGTTTTACTTTATTTCCATTAACGAGCAAGGGAGATCCTTCTTTTGTCCAGATAGCTTTGTAAAGTTTTGCTGAGTTAGATGTGCGGAAGGGAATGATAATTCCATTTACTAAAAAGAATCTGCCAATTGGATTTATATCGATTACACGAGGATCATTAAGAAACTGTGTTAAATATTTTCGTACATCCGAATTCGAAGGGCTATCTGGTGTGCCAAGGTTAATAAGTAATACTCCGGTTTTCATAAAATATTTATCCGCAACGGGATTGCACAAAGATAGGAAGAGAAAAGAGATTTTTCACTCCATTAGGAATGTCAATAGAAGTAATTCTATTTGGGAGTCCGGATTTTTTACCGGATCAATGTGATGAACCCTTTGATGGATTCGGATTTCGCTATGAGTGTATAATAGTAAGTGCCATCAGCAGCCATATCACCTGCAGTGGTGGTGCCATCCCAGAATTTTGTGAACGGAGCGGTTGATTGAAAAACGACATTGCCCCACCTGTTGTAAATGGCGATCTCATAATTTTTAAAACAAGGATCGGATCCTGTTAAGACAAACAATTCATTTCTGCCATCGCCGTTCGGAGTGAACACATTGGGGATAGACAAATTTTCAATGCAGATATCTTCTACGGTTACAATTAACGAATCAACAGATGTACATCCGTTCACGTCGGAAACAGTTACATAATAAATTGTTGTAGCAGCAGGTGAAGCTTCGGGATCATCGCAGGTAACACAACTTAAACCTGTTGATGGAGACCAGGAGTACGTTCCTCCGCCTGATGCAGCTAGTTCAGCGCTGTTGCCTGACAAAATGGTAGCGCTGGGTCCTGCATTTGCAGTTGGCCCAACATTTACAATTACGTTAACAACATCAGTATTTGTACACGAACCATTTGAAATTGTCAACGTGTAAACCGTGTTTGTTGTAGGGCCCACGTTAAGTGTTGACGTATTTACACCGGAACTCCATGTATAAGTTCCGCCTCCGCTTCCATTCAATGTGGTCGTTGCGCCGCGGCAAATAGTTTGATCGGGCCCTGCGTTGGCAACAGGGATTTGTAAAACATTAACCGAAAAAGCATAGGTATTGGTGCATCCGTTGCCATCTGTTCCGGTAACTGTATAATTTGAATTTGATGTTGGCGATGCTGTTATACTAGGGCCTGCTGTGCCCGAAAGCCCTATGGATGGTGACCATACGTAACTGTTTCCCCCAATTGCATTCAATGTTGTTGATGAGCCTATACAGATGGAAGTGTTCCCGTTCACCGAAATAACAGCAGCATTATTTACAGTAATTGAAACGTTGGTTGTATCATCGCACGTACCTCCATAGGAAACAATAACAGTATAAATTGTATTTCCTGTTGGAGTAGCGTTTACAGAACTTCCTGTTGTGGAACTTAGACCAGCAGAAGGCGACCAATAAAAATTTGTTGCACCGGCCGCAGTGAGTTGAACACTGTTCCCAAAACAAATGGCCGATCCTGAAGATGCGAGTGCCACAGGTTTAGAAACAACATTAATACTAAATGGAATTGTATCGATGCAGCCCTTTAGTGAAGTTGCGTAAATATTATATGGAGCAGAAGATGTTGGGAAAGCATAGACACTGCTGCCTGTAGTAGAACTTAGTCCCGCTGAAGGAGACCAGGTATAGCTTGCAGCCCCTGATACAGTGAGTAAGGTAGAATCGCCTGTGCAAAGTGGGTAATTCCCTGACAGTGTCACGTCCTCATTGTCAATCTGTACTGTGAAGTAAGATGTAAGCGAACATCCTCCGGCATTTGAGGCCATGATGCTGTATGTTGTAGTGGTCGATGGATTTGCAGAGTGACTTGAACCAGTTGTTGAAATTAAACCGGCTGAAGGAGACCAGCTATAGGTTACCGGAACGGAGCTTGTAGCAACAATATTGGCACTTGTTCCTTTGCAAATACTTGTATCCCCTGACACAGAAAATGAAAATCCATTCTGTACATTAATTGTAGCGGTTGAAGTATCTCTTTGGCAACCATCAGAACTTATTAACGTAACTGTGTATGTCCCTGCTGAATTGTACATGTGAACAGACCCAGAAGTATCGGAAGTATTATCCGGCCCTGATGCTGGATCTCCGAAATTCCACCACCATAATTTTGTTGGTGTGCAGGAATCAGTAGTATCGGTAAATATAACAGGCGATCCCGTGCAGGTTGTAGAGGAAGATGGTTTAATTCCTGCTGCGTATGGCCTTATTGGCAATGGATCCAGATAATCAGAAATATTATTTGGCAAGTTGAGCCACGATGCCCTGCCGCCAAGTGTTACCGCGTTATTGGTAAAACCACAGCCAATACCCAATACGTTTGGATTATTAATTGCGTCAAGTGAACTTAATGATGAAAAAAAATCAGCGCTGGTTAAATAAAGTTTTCCATCGCGTCCAATTTGAAAATCATAGGGGAGTGCCAGGTTAGCCATTGTTCCGGAACTGCTTCCAACAGTTGTCTTAGTGGATTTGATGTTAGGTGCGGTAAGATCAAACTGAAAAACAGGAACCGGAAAATTACCACTGCTAAGGTAAAAGAGATCTCCGTTGGGGGAAAACATATTTGCAATGCTGATCCCTGAAGTTGCCGTGTCAATTGGATTAAATCCTGTAATGCTGCCGGTAGCATTATCGAAATCATAAATACTTGTTATGCCCTTGATAACTGTTGAAAGTTTATTCCCTTTTGGACTCGCTTTAAGAGGAGTACTCAAGTCACCAAAGGAATCGGAAGGGCCAATGGATGAAACAACAGTGTCCATTACGCCGCACTTAGTAACCCTTACTGCCCAAAAAGTATTTGTTCCGGAAAGATGTGTGATTACCCAATGATCTATACCGTTACAATGTTTTACTCCAACCATCCTCTCTGATGTGCCGGTAACAAAAGTGGTCAGCGGTGTACTTACATCACCTAAACCAGAATTTAATGTCATATTTATTTTGGTGTAAAATGCAAGTCCGGTGGAGTGGCCAGTTGGCACACCTGCATTCCCAAATAAATAATATGTGTTGGTGTCGCCATACACAGGAATGATAACAGAGCTTTGCATAGAAGAATTGGGAGTGCCGCCACTCGTAGCTGCGAGGTTTCCGCTTGGCATAATGGTATGTGTTTTATCCCATACCTGGCTGCCATCTGTATAAAATAATATTTGTCCGTTGCTGTTGCAATAAGTGGAACAGCCTTCTGTAAACCCCATGCCACTGTTAAGCAGTGAAGTTGGTGTCCCCGCATTAAAATCAAGGCCGGCCGATGAAAATCCAAAATACCAAACATTATATTGGTTTTGGGATTGGATCGAATTAAATCCAAGAAGAAAAATAAATAGAGGAAGACACTTCTTAATCATTAACAAAGGATAAAATTTTAATACAAATTTTGAAACAAAAATGGCTTTAAACATAGCTATCCTTATTAGCAAACGCACATATGTGTTAGGCATATTGGTTAGTTGGCTTAGTAAAATTTTCGCTTAAAAACCACTCATTTATTACAAAAGAGTGTGCTTTTGAAGATCTGGGAAGGAGATTTTAGAATGAAAAGAATTTGAAAAAATTAATGATTCTGTTCAAATTTATTGGAGAGGGTGAAAGTATATATTACATATCCAGATAGTGCCCCATAACCCGCTGTTAGTTTGAAATTTAATCCATAATTATGTAATTAATTGTTTATCAGGTAATTATGAGTTAAATGTACTGTCAGAAATATAGTTTTTAGAAGTAATTGATACCGGGCTCCCCATGTAAACACGCTAAATTGTATATTGTAAAACTCCCATGAAACGGCACATACTCTTTATTTGTTTTTTTGTTGCCGCTTATACCTGCGGGATTTCTCAAAATCTTGTTCCCAACGGTAGTTTTGAATGTTATTCTACTTGTCCCGATCAGTACGATCAGGTATCATATGCCAAGCAATGGAATTCGCCGGTGCTGCATAATGGCAGCTGGCCAGATTATCATAATTCGTGTGACTTATATAATGGAATGGGGTTTCCGCTCAATGGAAATACCGGTGACTCCGCCAGAACAGGAGCGGGTTGTATGGGTTTTATGTTCTGGCAAAATTATGATCCCGCTTCGAGAGAGTACCTCCAGGCAAAATTGTTGCAGCCATTACAAAATGGAAAATGTTATCAGTTAACTTTTTATGTAAAGCTTTATGTTGCATTGAATATGGGTATCGACAGGATCGGTGCTCATTTCTCAACAGCTGCTATCAGTTCAGCTTCGCAGAATTTATATGGTTATATTCCACAAGTTCAAAATACTCCAGGCGTTCCTATATCAAGTACGACAACCTGGACGCAGATATCAGGAAGTTTTGTAGCGACCGGCGGCGAAGATTATATCACCATTGGTAATTTTTATAATGATGCTTCTACAACTACTGATGGAACACCTTCCGGATGGTACTCACATTATTACATTGATGATATTTGTTTGATTGAGTGCGGGAATTCCTGCACGCCTACTATTGCCGGGGTTGCATCTGTTTGCAGCGGTTCAGCTGCATCACTTTCTGCAACACCGGGGGGAACAACATATTCATGGAGTAACGGTGCCACCACTACTACAACTACAGTTCTTCCCACAATAACTACTCAGTATTCCGTGATCGTTAATGACACATTTGCTTGTCAAACATATTATGATACTACTGATGTTTCTGTTTTTCCGTTACCATCTTTAACATTAACGCCTACGCCTGTTTCCTGTTTTGGCGGAACAAATGGAAAAGCAACAGTTGCCGTTTCTTCAGGAACATTTCCATATACATATAGCTGGTCTCCCGGAGGACAGACCGGAGCATCTGCCACTAATTTACCTTCCGGAACTTATTCGGTGAATGTCACGGATGTAAATGGATGTATATCGCAGGGAACAATAACGGTTACCCAGCCAACAGCGCTTACGGCTTCTATAACAGCTCAATCAAATTTATTATGTAATGGTAATTCAACTGCTTTTGCAAAAGTAACAGGCTTTGGTGGAACACCCGGATATACTTACAGTTGGAGCAATTCACAAACCACAGGAACCACAACCGGATTATCTGCAGCAACATACACAGCTACAGTCACCGATTTAAATGGTTGTGCTGCCAGCACAACTGTAGCAATAACTCAGCCTTCTGTTTTAACTGCAAGTATTTCTGCAAAAACAAATGTAGCGTGTAATGGAAATACAAATGGCACAGCGACAGTTATAGCAGGGGGAGGAACATTAAATTATACATACAGCTGGAATAATGCGCAAACAACAAATGTCGCTACAGGTTTATCTGCAGCAACATATACTGCAACAGTAACGGATGCAAATGGTTGTGTCGCTCAAACAACAGTAGCCATTGCGGAGCCTGCAGTATTAACAAGCAGCATATCAGCTCAAACAAATGTGCTGTGCAATGGAAATAATACCGGCTCTGCAACGGTAGCGCCTTCGGGAGGAACTGTTGCATATACTTATAGTTGGAGTAATGCACAAACAAATTTTACTGCAACCGGATTGTCTGCAACAACATATTCAGTTATTGTTGCAGATGCGAATGGTTGTACATCACAAACAACAGCAACCATTACACAGCCGGCAGTATTAACTGCAAGCATCAGCGCGCAAACAAATGTGTTGTGTAACGGGAATAATACAGGAAATGCAACTGTTGCTGCCGGCGGAGGAGCAGGGACTTATGCTTACAGTTGGAACAATGGTCAGACAACTGTGGTCGCGACAAATTTATCTGCTGCATCATATACAGTTACAGTTACTGATGCAAATGGTTGTACGATAAAAACAACGGCATCAATTACTGAGCCTTCTGCTTTAACGCTCACATTAACACCAATCAATTTGTTGTGTAATAATATTTCAACCGGGCAAGTGAGCTGCAGTGTTGCAGGCGGAACGCCAAACTATAGTTATAGCTGGAGTACAACATCAACAACAAATAATATTTCCTTATTGGCGGCTGGTGGATATACATTAACAGTTACTGATAACAATGGATGCACCATACAAAATAGTACAACTCTCACTCAGCCTTCCGCTGTAACAATGACATTAAGCAGTACGCCTGATCACTGTAACCAACAAGATGGCACTGCAACTATTATAGTAGGCGGAGGAACTGTAGCTTACACTTATAGCTGGAGCAATGCGCAAAACAATTCTTCAATTAGTAATATATCTGCAGGTACTTATACTGTTACAGTCACTGATAATAATGGCTGCAGTTTAATACAAACAATAGCGGTTGCAGCGCAGGCGAGTGACACATTGCAAATTGTTAGTACGAATAGCGTAACATGTAACGGAGCCTGCGACGGTTTCGCAACGTTACAATTAAGTGGCGTTTCAAATGGTCCGTATGCTTACAATTGGAGTAACGGGCAAACAACTTTGGCAGCAACAGGATTGTGTGCTGGCGTTCACACCTGCAGCGTAACGGATGGAGCAGGTTGTTTGAGCACAAAACAAATTACCATTATACAACCTGCGGTATTAACGACCAGCATCAGTGCGCAAACAAACGTGTTATGTAATGGGAATAATTCGGGTAATGCAACTGTTACAGCAGGAGGCGGAACAGGAGCGTATACATACAGCTGGAACAATGGCCAGATAAATTCAACAGCAACAAATTTATCTGCAATAACATATTCGGTTACTGTAACTGATGCGAATGGATGTACAATAGCAACAACTGTAACTATTATAGAGCCAACAGTGTTGAGTCTTACGCTTACACCAATAAATTTATTGTGTAATAATATTTTTACAGGAGAAGTAATCAGCAATGTACAGGGAGGAACACCTAATTATTCATATAGCTGGAGTACTGCCGCAACTACAAATAATATTTCCTCATTGAGTATCGGAAGTTATTCGTTAACAGTAACCGATAACAATGGGTGCAGCGTACAAGCGAATACAACTATCTCGCAACCTTCAGCCTTAACAATGACACTGAGCAGCACACCCGATCATTGCAACCAGGGAGATGGAACCGCAAATGTAATTGCAGGCGCCGGAACCGGAGCGTACACCTATAATTGGAGCAATGCACAAAACAGTTCTTCAATAAGTAACTTAACTGCGAATACTTATACTGCAACTGTTACAGATAATAATGGATGTTCATTGACACAAACAGTTGTGGTATTGCAACAGGTCAGCGATACGTTGCAAATTGTAAGTATCAACGATGTTACATGCAACAATGCATGCGATGGCTCTGTTACATTACAGTTGAGCGGAGTAACAAATCCTCCGTATACTTATCAGTGGAGTAACGGACAAACCAATTTAACTGTGACCGGCTTGTGTGCTGGGGTGCATACCTGCAGTGTTACGGATGGTGTGGGATGTGTGGCAACAAAACAAATTTCCATTGTGCAGCCTTCGGTACTTACGGCCAGTATTATTGCACAAACAGATGTATTGTGTAATGGCAACAATACAGGAAACGCTAACGTTGCAGTCAATGGAGGAACACCGAATTATATTTATAGTTGGAGCAATGGACAAACAAATACAGTTGCAAACAATTTAATAGCGACAACTTTCACTGTTACTGTAACAGATAGTCACGGTTGCACTGTGCAAACTTCTGCAGCCATAACGGAACCGCCTATCCTCACACTTACGTTAACACCAACGGATTTGTTGTGTAATAATATTTCTACAGGAGAAGTAACCAGCAATGTACAGGGAGGAACACCTAATTATACATACAGCTGGAATACAGCCGCAACCACTTTAACTATTTCTTCGTTGACGATTGGCAGTTATTCCCTGACTGTTACAGATAACAATGGTTGCACAGTATTGGCCAGTACAACCATTACACAGCCATCTGCTTTAAGTATGACGCTGACAAGTACTCCAGATCATTGTAACCAGGGAGATGGTACAGCATATGCATCAGCAAGTGGTGGAACAGGAGCATACACTTACAGTTGGAGCAATGCACAAAACGGTGCTTTGGTGAGCGGTCTTGCTGCGAATACGTATACAGCAACTGTTATAGATAATAATGGATGCAGTCTTTCGCAAGCAATAGTTGTACTCGCAATGGTAAGTGATACTTTACAAATTGTTAGTTTAAATAATGTTAGCTGTAACGGCGTATGCGATGGATCAGCAACATTGCAATTAAGTGGAGTAGCAAACGGTCCTTATGTATATACATGGAGCAATGGCCAGACGAATTTAGCAGCTACAAGTTTATGTGCTGGTGTACACACATGCAGTGTAACAGATGCAGTGGGTTGCGTGAGCACAAAACAAATAACAATTACTCAGCCGTCAATATTGACAGCAAGTATTAGTGCTCAAACAAATGTGTTGTGTAATGGAAACAATACGGGGAATGCAACAGTAGTTGCAGCAGGCGGCTCGCCAAATTATACTTACAGTTGGAGCAATGCGCAAACGGGCACAACCACAAATAATTTAACAGCTAATACTTTTTCAGTAATAGTAAGTGATAATAATGGCTGTACAGTACAAGCTACCGTAACTATAACAGAGCCTCCTGTTTTAAGTCTTACATTAACTGCAACCGATCTGTTGTGTAATGGAATATCAACAGGGCAAGTAAATAGTAACGTGCAAGGCGGTGTGCCAAATTATACTTACAGCTGGAGCAATACCACGATCACAAATAATATTTCATCGCTTGCTGCGGGAGGCTATTCCTTAACAGTAACAGATAACAACGGTTGTACTGTTCAATCGTCAATGATATTGACCCAGCCAATAGCAATTACATTGACTGTTACCAGCACGCCCGACCATTGTAATCTTTCTGATGGAACAGCAACCGTATCGGCAAATGGCGGAACGGGATCGTACACTTATAGCTGGAGCAATACTTCTCAAACAAGAAATAATATAACGGGTCTTCCTGCGGGAGTTTATACGATAACTGTAACAGATAATAATCAATGTACTCAAAGTACAACTGTTAATGTATTGCCAATGCAGGCTGACACACTTCAATTGGTTAGCATATCGAACACAAGTTGTAATAATAATTGTGATGGTATTGCCACCCTTCAACTTAGCGGAGTATTAAATGTTCCTTATAATTACAACTGGAATACCATACCGACTCAAAACTCTTTAACTGCAACAGGCCTTTGCGCCGGAATGTACTCCTGCACTGTAACGGATGTAAATGGGTGTAAGGATTCGATGACAGTTTCTATTTCACAGCCTGCGGCTTTATCAGCGACATTAAGCGCAACTTCTACATTGTGTTATGGTGATAATACAGGAACGGCTACAGTAACAAATGTTATTGGTGGTACTCCTAATTACGGCTATAGCTGGAACAATAATCAACTGAATGCAAACGCGATTGCGTTAACTGCAGGTACTTATACAGTAATAATTACAGACAATAATAATTGCAGCATCGCGCAAATTGTTCAGGTGAATGATGCGCCGCAATTGTTGGTGAACATTCCTCCCCCTGTAGAAATTTGTGCGGGTCAGCAAGCAACAGTTAATTCTAATGTTGCAGGTGGAACGCCGAATTATAATTACAGTTGGAATACAGGACAAAACACCAACGGCATTAATCCCTTCTTGAATCAAATAACAAATTTCACCATCACGGTGACTGATAATAACGGCTGCATTGCGCAGGCAATAACACAAGTTACCGTAAACGCATTACCTGTAGTTTCTTTCTCAAGTGATATCACTGAAGGATGCGCTCCTCTTTGTGTTAATTTCAATAATACAACCACTAACAGTCAATCTCAGGTTTGGAGTTTTGGTGATGGGTCGGGTTCAACACTCAACGCTCCCTATCATTGTTTCATGCAAGCAGGCGCGTATAATATTACACTGGCTGTAACAGATAATAAAGGATGTATCGATTCACTTACGCGAAATAATTATATCAATGTTTATCCAAATCCTACAGCAGATTTCCAGGTCTACCCTAATCCTTCAGCGGTGAATACTATAATTAATTTTATTGATAAATCCGTTGGCGCAACAGCCTGGAACTGGAGTTTTGGCGACGCAATTAACTCTTCATCCAATTTACAAAACGCAACTTTTGTTTATACAGATAGTGGGTATTATCAAATTCGCTTAATCGTTATAAATGGATTTGGCTGCAGTGATACATCTGTGCAGTTATTGTTTATTGAACCTGAATTCTTGTTTTATATTCCAAATACATTTACACCAAATGGAGATGGTCTCAATGATATATTTGCACCCTCCTTGTTTGGAATAGAAAATGAGACGTTTGAATTTTATATTTTCGATCGGTGGGGAAATAAGATCTTTGAATCAAACTCTTCAACTATTGGTTGGAACGGAGTAGCAAATAATGGCTCTGAAATAGCTCAGCAGGATACTTATGTTTGGCTGATCAAATTAAAAGATATAAAAGGTAGTAGGCACAAATATGTTGGTCACGTGAACCTGATAAAATAAATCCGCACTTATTTATAGTCTTATTCGGTAACGACACCATAAGGAGAAATTAATTTGAGAAAGTCGATTACATTAATGCGGTAAATAAAAAGGCGCCTCGATCTTCATCGAGACGCCTCTGTATAATAAAAAATAGTCTAGTTCGTAACCGTAAACCTGCCTGAGTTAAGCACATTTCCGCTCTCACCTTTAATGGTATATATGTAAACGCCTGCCGCTAATTTTTCGGCATTCATTTTGAAGGATTTGTTTTCAATATCATAATTACCAATGTGCTGACCTGTTGAGCTTGTTATACTTACCTTTTTCGCTTTATTGGAATTAAACGAAAAATTTAATTCTTTGTTGGTTGGATTTGGAAAGATGTTTACAGAAGCTGAAACATCGCCATCATCTATTCCGCTTGTAAAACCTAAGAAGATATCATCGATCAATAATTCGCTGCCCGCCTTTGGATTGTTTTTTCCGCTGGATGAAAATGCAATAACAGAAGTGTCAGGACTTGTGCTTGGGAAAGCCGTATTATAAATAATTGGAATAACATGTTTAGTATAAGCAGATACTGTGGTTGTTGCTATAGTTAAATAGCCTACGCCAATGGTATCCTTTAAGGAGCCATTAGCCTTTAATAGAACAATTGCTGCGCTGGCAGTATCAGCACCATTGGGGGTGTATTTTGACCAAAACTCAAGTGTGCTTGGGCGCGATGCATATGCGTATCCATAAGTGATCGATGGTGGAAGTCCTAAAGCGATTTTACCAGTCACTATTAGTCCTATTGTATCCTGCAGATACCATCCACTTGGAGGTGAGTTCAATGCAACTGTTAGTATTCTACATGCAGCAGTTCCTCCGTGCGCATCTGTGCTTTTAAAAATGCTTACTGGGTTACCACCGGCAAGTGAATTCGAAAGAATATTTAATGTTGCCCAGCCTTTGGGTTCATCATAGGCAGGGTTAGCACCGCTTGCCGGCGTGTTATTCCAGCTAGTGCTGCCACCTTCAAAATTAAAGGCTGGCTGAGCGTAAGCAAATGGTATCGCAACAATGGTCGCAATAATTATACTGTAGAGTTTTTTCATTTTTTCAGATTTTAGATTAAGCGTAACTATAAATGTACAAAAAAGTGCCTTGATAAGCAAAAAGCCGATTACCTAGGGTTACAGGCCAGAATTTTTACACAAATGCCTGTATTTCATAAAGCTTTTTGTAGGCTCCGTTTGTTTGAATAAGATCTTTATGGGTTCCTCTTTCTATGATCTCACCTTTTTGCATTACAATAATTTCATCTGCATGTTGAATGGTTGACAATCGGTGAGCAATAACAATCGAAGTTCGGTTTTTCATTAAACGTTCAAGAGCATCCTGTACTAATTTTTCTGATTCGGTATCTAAAGCAGAAGTAGCTTCATCCAAAATCAATATTGGTGGATTTTTTAAAACAGCTCTTGCAATACTAAGGCGCTGACGCTGCCCTCCTGATAATTTTCCGCCGCGATCACCAATGTTTGTATCGTAAGCATTTTCCATTTGAACAATGAACTCATGTGCATTCGCGATCTTAGCCGCGCTGATCACATCTTCTTTTTTTGCATCAGGCATACCAAACGCAATATTGTTGAATACGGTATCATTGAATAAGATTGATTCCTGCGAAACAATTCCCATTAATGCTCTTAACTCTTTTATTTTAATTTCTTTTAATGAAACACCATCGATAAATATTTCTCCCTTGTCGGCATCAAAAAAGCGGGGCAGCATATCAGCAAGTGTTGTTTTGCCCGAACCGGATTGCCCGACAAGTGCAATTGTTTTTCCCTTTGGCACAACAAGGTTAATATCTCTCAGCACCCAGCCATCATCCCCTTTTTTATAGGCGAAGGAAACATTTTTGTATTCAATAGAATTTTTAAATACAGGTGCAGGTTTTGCGTTAGCGTATTCATGAATTATTTCATCAGCGTCTAATATTTTTTCTATGCGTTCAACAGATGCCACTCCGCGCTGCACATTATACCATGCTGTTGTAAGTGCTTTTGCGGGAGGAAGTATTTGTGAAAATATAGCGATGAAGGTGATGAATATAGAAGCCTTAAACCCTGAATCAATTACTTCTTTTCCTCCCAAATACATCAACACTGCGAGAATGGCAACGCCAAAAATTTCACTTAATGGAGAAGCAAGATCATTCTTTCTATACATTTTTATGCTGTGCTTAGTAAAGGCTTCATTTTCTTTTTCAAATTTTTCGAACGAGGACTTTTCAGCATTAAAGCCCTTGATGATCCTTAATCCGCCAAGCGTTTCTTCCATTATGGAAAAGATACTTCCCAATTTTTCCTTTGCTTTTGCCGAACTCCTTTTTAAGCTGGAAGCTACTTTACCAATGAGAAATCCAGGCAGGGGTAACAGAACGAACATGTATAGAGTAAGATGTACATTCATGAAAAACATGGTTGCCAAAAGCATCACGATATTTATCGGGTCGCGAAAAAGCATTTCCAATGAATTCATAATGCTCCATTCTATTTCTTGCACATCGGTGGTAATACGTGACATGATATCACCTTTTCTTTCATCGGAATAATAGGACAGGGGCAAACGAATTGTTTTCTGGTAGATATCATTCCTTATGTCTTTCACTACCCCATTGCGAATGTTGGCCAGGAAAAACATGGCGAGGTAACGAAACAAATTTTTAATAATAGTGAATACTATAACAAGTACACAAATAAAAATGAGTGCCTTTATTTTTCCTTCATCAACAATAAGCTTACTTAGTTCATAATAAAAAGTGTCGATGAGGTTTTGAATGGAAGCTTTTAATTCCGGTCGCCCCTTTGCTAATGTTGCCGCATAATCGTTTTGGTCTTTCATGAACAGCAGGTCCAGGAAAGGTGCCGCCATGGTAATAGAAAAAAGAGAAAAGATTACCGAGAGTATATTGAAAAGTATATTTAAACCTGCATAGGTTTTGTATCCCTTCACATACCTTAGTATTCTGAATACTTTTTTCATTATTGCAAATGTAAGCTATTGCCCCAATAAAACAGGAGAGAATTTTTAAGAGAGGGGCAACGCTTACTCCTTGCTATTATTGTTTTGCAGATCGAGATTGTAGCGATTCTTTAATCCACCACGGAAAATTTTATGCATAGGAAGATATTTTTTTATGCCCAAATGGCAATTTGCTTCCCACCAAACACTGTTGGTGCTTACCTCGAAAAAGGCAGCGTATGTTAAAAAGCGATAATCAACTCCTCCACCCAGATTCACGCCGCTATAAATTCCTGGCCCAGTATCGGTTTCGTTTATCCATTTAGTATACATGTATCCTGCCAATACGTACATTTTAAAATGGTCCTTGTTAATTATGTTGAACCTAGTATTAATGGTTATATAATATTCATTAATTGGTGAATGGTCCGATACTGTCCTGATCCCGGCACCATAATGATAATAGTCTGCAAAAACACCTATTCTCCTCTTTTCTATACCCGCTCTGAAATCAAATCCTACCTGTGTGATCATAGGATTAAATACTCCGCCCCCACCGATGGTAAGGTATTGCGCCACCGATTGCTTCGCGTGCAGCAAAAAAACAAGTATGATCAATATATAGCGAAGCATATAGCCATATGACGCAAATTTTAGAAAAAAGTTGCTTGTAAGTAGACATTACTATCTGCCGATCTTTTGATAACTTTGTATTATGGCAACAGTAAGGCAAGAGAGAGTAGCAAAGCTATTACAAAAGGAAATAGGGGATATTTTTTTATTCAAAGGGAAAATTCTTTTTGGCAACGCGTTCATTACTGTTACTGGTGTTCGTATAACACCCGACCTTTCATTGGCGCGTGTTCATGTGAGTCTTTTCAAAGCTGCTGATTCTGCAGCACTGCTCAAGTTGATTAAAGAACATACAAAGGATATTCGAAGGGAATTGGGTAACAGGGTGGGAAAACAATTGCGTATTACACCGGCACTCGAATTTTTTATTGATGACTCATTGGATTACGTGGAGAAGATAGAGAATCTTTTAAAAAAATAATCAATAAAAGTTCAATTAGAAGTCTTGTCAACTGACAACCAATAACCAGCAACTAAATTGAAACTTCCCTTATTCATAGCAAAGCGTTACCTGGTTTCAAAAAAATCACACAATGCTATTAATATTATTTCAATTATATCAGTAATCAGTATTGCAGTTGGTACTACCGCACTTATTGTTGTTCTGTCGGCTTTTAACGGCCTCTCGGGCTTGGTAAAAACATTATATAATTCTTTTGATCCGGATATCGAGGTTACCATTAAAGAAGGCAAAACTTTTGATGTGAACGAAGAATACATCAATAAAATTAAATTGATAGATGGTGTTGAACACGTTGCATTGACAATAGAAGAGAATGCTTTGATAAAATATAAAAACAAGCAATGTATCGCAACAATAAAAGGAGTTAGTCCGGAATTTGAGATGATGACGCGTTTTGACACGCTTGTGAAAAATGGAGATTATATTTTAAATGAAGGAGAGCATAGCTATGCTGTTGTTGGAAAGGGAATTGCATACCAATTGGAACTCGAGCATGATGATATTTTTTCTCCCATGTCAGTATATGTACCTAAACGAGGTACAACAATTAATACACTCAATCCTGAAGATGGGTTTAATGAAAAACATACATATGCTTCTGGCGTGTTTACGATCAACGATGATTTTGATTTTAAATATATTATTTTGCCAATAGATTTTGTTAGGGGTCTTGTTGAAAAACCTAAGGGGGCTAGCGCTCTTGAGGTAGGATTAAGGCCAGGGGCAGATGTTGGGCAAGTGCAGCAGGCAGTACAGGAGATTGTAGGAGATTCTTTTTTAGTGCGCAGCAAGGATGAACAAAATGAAACATTATTTAAAACATTGAAGTCGGAAAAATTATGGACGTTCATTATTCTCGTTTTTATTCTCATCATTGCCACATTCAATGTTATTGGTTCACTTACCATGTTAATGATAGAAAAGAAAAAAGACATTAACATTCTCTGGAACATGGGCGCTGATAAACTATTGATAAGGAGAATTTTTTTATGGGAGGGGATTTTTATAACGCTTGTTGGTTCCCTGGCCGGATTACTGTTGGGAACAACCCTTTGCTGGCTGCAAATGCATTTCGGATTTATACAATTTAATGAAGGTTATGTTGTGGATGCGTATCCGGTAATAATGCAGCCTGTTGATTTTATAATTGTATTCGGTACTGTTTTATTGATTGGCCTATTTGCTGCCTGGTATCCTGTAAAATTATTTACAGACAGAAGCCTTGGTATTTCTCCTGCTCAGGCAACAGCGTTGTAATTGGTATAACGTGTTGTTATAATGGCAAACGTTTCCATAATCTCGTCATAGGATGATGTAGTGACAAGTTTCATTCTGAAGTCTTTAAAATGATCCAGGCCTTTAAAATAATTTCCATAGTGCGAGCGCATTTCTATAATACCCAATGCATCGCCTTTCCAGCGAATAGAAAAATCGAGGTGTTTTTTACAAACGCGTATTCTCTCTTCAATATTAGGTTGCTGGAGTATTTCTCCTGTTTTCAAAAAATGTTTTATCTCGTTAAATATCCAGGGATAGCCAATGCTGGCGCGCCCTATCATAACGCCGTCAACACCATAACGCTGTTTCATTTCCAGTGCTTTTTGCGGAGAGTCAATATCGCCATTCCCGAAAATTGGAATTTTAATTCGTGAGTTATTTTTTACCTCCCCAATCAGTGTCCAGTCGGCCGGACCTTTATACATTTGTTTACGTGTACGACCATGTATAGTGAGCGCTTGTATACCTATGTCCTGCAGGCGTTCTGCGACTTCAATAATATTTTTCGTATTATCGTCCCATCCCAAACGTGTTTTAACAGTAACAGGTAATTTTACTGCTTTCACAATTTCGGATGTCATCATTACCATTTTTGGAATGTCCTGTAACAATGCTGCTCCTGAACCTTTGCAGGCTACTTTTTTTACAGGGCAGCCGTAGTTGATATCAATGAGGTTTGGATTTGCTCTTTCAGCGATCAATGCCGCTTCACGCATGGAATTAATGTCGCTTCCAAAAAGCTGAATGCCAATTGGACGTTCATATTCAAACACATCTAATTTTTTTACAGATTTGGCAGCATCACGTATCAATCCTTCCGAAGAAATAAATTCAGTGTACATCATATCCGCCCCATGGTCTTTGCACACCGCACGAAAGGGCGGATCACTCACATCCTCCATAGGAGCAAGTAATAAAGGAAAGTCGCCTAATTCTATATCGCCGATCCGGACCATATTGCTGCAATTATAGATGTCTATTTCTCGATACATCCGCCTAAGGCGGATGCTCGAAGTGACCATTGATTCTTAATGCTCAAAACAATAATTACCTTTGCAAAGGTACAAAAACCAGCCAACTCCTATGGAACCCATATTTAAAGAGTTTAGTCCTGCACGTAAAATGTGGATGCTGGTATTTATTTTTTCAGTATCGTTCATTATTTTTTCAATATTATCGTCGTTGTTTCTTATTCCAGTTCTCAATATAACATCCCTCGATGAGCTAAATAAGCTTTTCGAAAGCGGTGACCCGGCAGTGGTAAGAGCAATGAAAATGGTGCAACTTGTCGCCTCCATAGGTTCTTTTATTGTACCTGCTCATATTTTTTCCTTGCTGGTTTCGGGCAATTACAAAAGTTATTTTGGTTTCGACAAAATTCCTGCTTTAAAATTAATGGGCATAGCTGTTATTACAATGATATGCGCACAGCCTTTAATAAACGCGATGGCTACTTTGAATGAACACATGTCGTTACCATCTTTTTTACATGAGCTTGAAGTGTGGATGCGTAACTCTGAAGACAAAAATAAAATTGCTACCGAGCAGTTCCTGAAAATGAACTCGATAAACGAACTGCTATTAAATATTTTTATTGTTGCGGTTATCCCCGCCATAGGAGAAGAAATGTTTTTCAGGGGAGCTATGCAAAAAACAATTATAGAATGGGGTGGAGGTATTCATAAAGGGATTTGGATCTCTGCTATTGTTTTTAGTGCATTTCATTTCCAGTTTTTTGGTTTCTTCCCACGGATGGTATTGGGAGCCCTATTCGGATACATGATGATTTGGGGGAGGACCATATGGCTTCCTATTGTTGCGCATTTCACGAACAATGCGGGTGCTGTGATCTTAAGCTATTTGATCCAGAAAGAATATTTGCCAAAAGGTGCGGATGAAATAGGGTCGGTAAATGCGGAAATTATTTATACGGTAATAAGTATTTTAATCGTGGGCGCTTGTATGTTTTATGTATATAAATATCGACCTGCAGAAAGCGAGTTGTAACTAACCCCTTTTTCTTTTCGCGTATTTTCCCTTCTTGGGTTTTAGGTCTCCTACTGCAATGCGAAAAAGATCTGTTATCCACCCAATAAAATACAAGCCGCCTGTAAATGTGTACACTATTCCAATCCCGGTATACCCAAGGTAGTAGCGATGAGCACCCCAAAATCCTAAAAACAAGCAAAGTAAAAATGCAGTGGTTTTACTTTTTGTCGGCACATATTTCTCCTTTTCTTTTTCAGGCTCACTCATGGAGGATGAAATAACATCATAAGAGCCATTCGTACGGCGTAACATAATAACTTCTTTTCTGTAAACAGAATAGGTAATTCCATTTGTGTCGCCACACTCTTTATATTTTATTTCCTCCGGGTTTGTTTCTATAACATGTGCGCTTATTTCTTTTCCATCTTTAAAATATATTTTATCGCATCCTGTCGGATCCTTTGTGGAAGTATCTTTTTTTTCTTCTAAAGAAACTGGAGAGCCATCGGCGCGCTTAATAAAATAAACATCCTTTTTATAAACCGCGTATGCCGGACCATCGGAATTGCAGTCTCTATATTTTACTTCGTCAAAAGTTGCTTCAGAAAAAACTGCAACAATTTTTTTCCCGTCCATAAAAAATATAGTGTCGCATTTTACACTTACCGAAGAATCAGTATTCGGCATAGCATTAGCTGCTGAAGTGTCATAATATAATTTGTTGTTTGAGGGAGGTTCATTTACTCCAACTTTTTTTTGATCAACACTCCCTCCCGGTAAAATGGTTTTTTGTTCGGTATGATAACCCGGACGATAGTGTCTTTTTTGAACAGAGCAGGATACAAGGATGGATCCCGAAAGTATAAACAGAAAAATATTTTTTAAAAATTTGGCCATGCTTGGTATAGCTAAGCTAAGAAAGAACGTTGTAATAATAAATTATTGTTATTCAACAGTTGGTTGTTTGTTGTATTTGTTCCTATATTCAATAGGGGTGAGGCCTGTAATTTTTTTAAAAACAGTTCTAAATGCTTTTGTATCTGTATACCCAACATCAAACATCACTTCATTAATATTTTTTCGGCTCGATTCAAAACTTCTTTTTGCGGCTTCAATTTTTACGCGTTGCAAATATTCAACCACCGTGTTATTAGTAGCTTGTTTAAACCGGCGCTCCAAACTTCGGCGGCCAATAGCGCTTTTATCCGCCAATTCACCAACGGTAATTTTTTCGTGGTAATGGTCTTCAATAAATGCCTGAGCTTTTAAAATGGCTTTATCCTCATGATTTTTTTGCCCTTCAAACATCATAAATGCAGCCTGGCTGTCGCGGTCTATATCTACTGCGAAAAATTTTGAAGCAAGTATAGCGGTGTCTCTGTCAGTATATTTTTCCACCAAATACAAAAGCAGGGCCCAATATGAATTAGCACCGCCACTGGAGTAAATGCCCTGCTCTTCTGTAATAATACTTCCATCTACCAATTCTACCTCCGGGAACATATTCCTGAATTCGTTGGCTGAGTTCCAGTGGGAAGAACATTTTTTCCCATTTAGTAATCCGGTCGATGCTAATAAAAAAGCACCAATACAAAGCGATGCAAGTTCCGCTCCATTCTTATATTTTTCAACTAACCAGGGGATAAAATTTTTATTCAGTTTTAATGCTGTTTGCATATCACCACTCAAGGCGGGAATAAATATAAGATCAGCCTTTTTTACATCTTTTAATAAAATGTCTGTATGAACCGTAAATAAACTGTTGTTCAGTTTGACTTCTTTTTTTAGTCCGGCCAGTTGAACTTTAAACAATGGCGCTTTGCCGGATGCTTCAAGGAACTGGTTTACCGCCCTGAACATATAGTGTGGATCAGCGATAGCTTCTATTACAGCGGTTTCTGGTACTAATATTATTATGTTCTTCATGCTGTAAAGATATAAAAGGGGGATGTCGTAATCAACCCCTTGAAATGTCGTTTTTACCCACCTCTTGTTCCAGTTTTGTGTTGCATCTTTGTATTGTCAATGCATCGAAACACTAATTATAAAAAGCAATAAAATGACAACAGCGGAAAAAATAAAAATTATAGTAGAGGCAACAATTAATGCGCCGGTTGAAAAAGTGTGGAACTACTGGAATGCGCTAGAGCACATTACTAAATGGTGCACTGCGACACCCGAATGGCATACTCCGCGTGCCGAAAACGATCTAAAAGTTGGAGGAAAATTCTTAACAAGAATGAAAGTGAAAGACGGCAGCTTTGGGTTTGATTTTGGCGGAGTTTACAATGAGGTAAAAACCAATGAATTAATTGCTTATACAATGGATGATGGAAGACAAACTAAAATTACTTTTTCAAAAGTTGCTGATGGAATAAAGGTTGAGGAAACTTTTGATGCAGAAACAGTAAACCCTCTTGAAATGCAAAAAGGCGGATGGCAGGCTATCCTGGATAATTTCAAAAAATATACCGAAGCAAATTAATAATTTTAGAAAATAAAATAACAATGACAAATCAAATTTATCCATGTTTATGGTTTGATGGACAAGCCAAAGCTGCCGCAGAATTTTATTGTTCTGTTTTTAAGAATTCAAAAATTACTACTGATACACCAATGGTGGTGAACTTTGAGTTGAATGGTAAAAAATTCATGGGCCTTAATGGCGGACCACATTTTAAATTCAATGAAGCTGTTTCTCTTGTGGTGGAATGTGGAAACCAGGAGGAAATAGATTATTACTGGAACAAGCTTACAGCCGATGGGGGCAATGAGAGCCGCTGCGGATGGCTGAAGGATAAATTTGGTTTTTCATGGCAGATTATTCCTGATAACATAGGTAAGTTAATGACAGGGCCTCGTGCAGGAAAAGTAATGGAAGAGATCATGAAAATGAATAAAATTGAAATTGAAAAATTGGTGAATGCATAGTGACAATAAAAATGACACAGATAAATTCATACCTCACTTTTAGTGGCAATTGTCGTGAAGCGATGATATTCTATAAAGAATGTCTGGGGGGAGAACTTAGCCTGCAAACAATAGGTGAATCGCCGATGGCAGATAAAATGCCCGCGGAAATGAAGGAATGTATTTTACATTCAACACTAACAAAAGGATCGTTGGTGTTGATGGGTTCGGATATGGTTGCTGATGAAGGATTAAAAAAAGGAAATACGGTTTCATTGATGATGAATTGCAGCAGCGAGGAAGAGATTAAGCGCTGTTATAAAAAACTGTCATCAGGCGGTGAAGCAACGCATCCTTTAGAAAATACTTTCTGGGGCGCTTTATTTGGAGATCTTACGGATAAATATGGAAATCATTGGTTGTTGCATTATGAGAAAACAAGAGAAAAACAAAAGTTAAAGCGAGTAAAATTTGCGTAGCCGAACGGTTTCATATAAATTTGCGGGCAAATAATTAATAAAACAAAAATCAAGTGAAGAAAACAAAAATTATTTTCTGGATCATAACAGGACTTTTCTCTGCATTTATGATATTCTCAGCAATAAATGATATTTTAATGTTCTCTGAACCGATTACAAAAGGTATGCTTGGGTACCCAGCCTACATAATACCATTTATAGGTTGTGCAAAATTATTAGGAACCATTGCAATACTTATTCCCGGTTTTCCAAGAATTAAAGAATGGGCATACGCTGGATTGTTTTTTGATATAGCTGGTGCAACATATTCGGCAATTGCTGTTGGTGGTTTTACTCCTGGAATATTATTTATGGTGGTTTTAATTGGTTTCCTTTTCACATCCTATTTCTGTTATCACAAAATAAGCGGGGCGTCAGTTCAATAAATTATGGTCGAGGTATTCAGGACAAACGTGGAGGAGAAGCTTGTATCGAAAAATATTATTGATATACTACTTCTTTGTTTTCCCGAAAACGAAATAAATTTTGATCTTGATGATTGCGACAAAATACTTCGCATCGAAGGAAATATTGTCAATCCTGAATTAATTATCCAGCTCGTAGCCAATTATGGCTACGAGTGCAATGTACTGGATTGAAATGCTAATTTTGTTCTTATTAAGCAGCTTGTTTTTTAGGAACTTTTGCTCCCGCTTTTCTTGCCTCACTCAATCCTATCGCAATTGCTTGCTTACGGCTCTTAACTTTACCGCCTTTTCCTTCTTTGCCTGATTTTAATTTTCCGTGCTTATACTCGTTCATTACTTTTTCAACTTTATCTTGTGATTTTTTTGAATACGTTGCCATGTTAAAACATTTTTATTAAAGTTGATTCAAATGTAGCCTTGTAATATTGCAAATGGCTTTGATTTCGGCGAGCGGGAGTTTTTGCTAGCTGTTAATAAAAAATTATTGGTTAATTATACTTGAGATCTTTTAGGTGTATGCAATCTGTCCAGAGGGCTACTATTTTTTTAAGACTTTCAACAGTACCATCGATACTCGTAGCTTTTTTTAAATACCCCTGTATATTTAATGTGTATGCTGCTCTTATTTCTGCAGGGCTTCCTGCGTTACTGTGAAAGAAAAAAGGAATTGCTTTAACCTTAATTTCGGGCAAACCATCTATCATCCTCTTCAACTCTAATCCATCCATTTTAGGCATATTGATATCAGAAAAAATGACAAAAATGTCATCGCTTGTTTTTTTAAGATAGTTCAAAGTATCCATTCCGTTATAAAAGGAAATAAATTTATTATCAAGATGAAGAGCATCCATGGCTATTTTAAAAAGGCCATGTTCGTCCTTGTCGTCATCTACCAATAGAAATGAGCCCTTTGGTTTTTTTTGTAATTGTTGTTCCAAAACAATAGTAGTATTCAAATCACATTCCAATATTTTTTTGTGACATACACTTTAATTTTGTCATTTGACATAACTCTTCTGAGGATATACTCACTCAAATTGAGGTATAGCTTCTACGTATAATGAAATAGGCTATATACTATCGAGGTGTAATACAATAGCCATTAATTTCATACATTTGCATTCTGTTTAGGAGAGGTGTCAGAGTGGCCGAACGTGCAAGCTTGGAAAGTTTGTGTACCGCAAGGTACCGCGGGTTCGAATCCCGCCCTCTCCGCAATAGAAGTAGAACCAACCCCGTATTTCACGGGGTTTTCTTTTTGAAAGAAGCGAATCAAATGCATTTGAATTCGCGAAGTGAAAAAGGAAAATACCTGTAAGCTTGGTTCACTTCATTCCAGGCTCACCCTAAAGGGATCACTCCAGTAATCCCTTAATCATTAAAACTAATCAATCCCGTATCCAGGGGTTTCAATTGTATAATGTATCCCTTCGGCATGTCTGAAACTTAATACCGGAACTTTTGAATGGTTAACGATTTGTTGAGCGAATGCGCCAAGGAAAATTCCTGTTATATCCGATTCGTGTCCTGTGTTTATGACGATAAGATCGCATTTATTTCTATTGGCATAATCCATTGCCGCTTTCGCTAAACTTTTTCCCTGCACCACAACTGATTTGTGATCCAGTTTATGCATGTTGGAAACTTTCTTTATGGAATCCAATTTTATGTTGATCTTATTTTGTTCATCAATATCTTTTGAATCGGTTAACCCAAGCAAATGTATTTTGGATTTAAATAAGTCTGCAATTGTAATTGCAAGATTTACTTTCTCACGGCTATGCAGAGAAGAATCTATAGGGATCAATATATTTCTAAATTCTGCCTTGCTTTTTTTCATGCGCATGGTAATAACAGGGACACTTGAAAGTGTAACAATGTGCTGCGCGTTGCTTCCTATAAAAACTTCACGGAATCCTGATGCTCCATGTGTTCCCATAATGATCAGGTCAATCTTTTTCTTTTTAGAAAAATCAATAACCTCTGAATGCACTTGTCCTGTGGTAACAAATACTTTCGGAGACAGTCCGGATTTCTTTTTTATTTTCTCACTCATCCCTTCCATTTTTGTCTTCACCGCTTTTTCAAGTGATATTAATGGGGGAAGCATCACTTGGGTTTCCGGTACAACAGAAAAATAGTATTCGTTATATTCTACTACATGCAAAATATAAATTTCAGCGTCTACAGCATTAGCTATCGTAATAGCTTCTGTTATCGCTAACTCTGATGTTTCAGTGAAGTCAACAGGAATAAGGATTCTTTTAATATTTGTATTTTTCATAGTGAAGAATTTTGATCATACATAGGAATTTCTGTAATTACTGTGCCATTTTATAAACAAACTGAGGAAATAATACTCAGTTTATGATGATAGCACAGGCTCTAACATTTCGTTTTTCACATTTTTGAAATGTTTTTAGAGCCAATACACAAATAAAATATTCAAAATATATGCCAATCATAGAAATAGCGTATGGATTTTTTCCGGACAGAGCGTCTTCATATCAAATAGATAAAACAACCTATGCTAAAAACGTGTTCCTTATTAGTCATAATTCTTCTTTCAATGAACTTAGTTCTTGTCGGACAGAGTGCATCACTTCAAATAGAAGTAAAAGATAAAAAGACAAAGGAGTCTATTCCTTTTGCAAATATAAAAGTGCAATCAGCGGATGGTTTGTTGAAAAATGTTACAACAGATGTTGATGGCAAGGCTTTCGTGTCGGGCCTTTCGACAGGCACATATTTGGTTGGAGGAGTTTGTGTTGGGTATAAAAGCAACGTATGTAATACTGAAATAACTTCTTCTAAAGTAAAGAAGATCTGTCTGGAAATGGAGCAGGAGTCGATACTTCTCACGGAATGTGTCATTGTTGCAAATACGGTTGATTATGATATTATAAGTTGCGGAGGATGTTGCTGTCGCGGCAGTCGCTGTTGCTGCCCGTGGATTTATTTAAAGACTGATTCCGTTTCAGTGGATGAAAATAAAAAAACAAATACGGTTATATCCAATTTTAAATGTTACCCTAATCCAACAACCGGGATAATTTTTGCAGAACCATCGCCGGAAATAAAAGAGTTAATGGTTTTTGATGCTTCGGGAAGAGCAATTCAGCAGTATAGTTTACAGGGTGAGCAACAACAGCAGCAGATCGATTTAACTAATTGTGCGCCCGGTATTTATTTTATTTCTTACCTCGATCAGGGAGCCTTTCATTCGGAAAGGGTTGTTGTGGCCCGGTAGCGTGCTTGCAATTTTTTACATTAATAATTGCAATGTGTTTTGCATATTTGTGTATAAATTATAAAACTCAAATATGAGCAAAATAGCAGTATTAGGAACGGGCACAGTCGGAAATACGATTGGAACAAAACTTATTGAGTTAGGACATTCTGTGATGATGGGTTCAAGAACCGCCGACAACGAAAAAGCAAAAGTATTCGTAGAGAAGCACAATGGCAAAGCAAGTGCAGGTACATTTGCGGATGCAGCAGCTTTCGGAGAAATTATTTTTAATTGTACTTCTGGAGCAGGAACAATTGAGGCGCTTAAACTCGCCGGCGAAAATAATTTGAATGAAAAAATTATCATTGATATTTCTAATCCGCTTGATTTCTCGAAAGGAATGCCACCTTCGCTTTCTGTAGTGAATATAAATTCATTAGGAGAGGAAATTCAAAAAATATTTCCCGGAACAAAAGTAGTAAAGGCGCTTAATACTATGTGGTGCGGAATAATGGTGAATCCAGGTATGGTAAACAATGGCGATCATCATACTTTTATTTGTGGGAATGATACCAGTGCAAAAGAAAAGACAAAGGAGATATTAGAATCATTTGGTTGGAATGAAAAAAATATCCTTGACCTGGGTGATATTACAATGGCAAGAGGAACTGAAATGTATTTGCCATTGTGGCTGCGTATTTATGGTGCAACCAAAAGCGGCGCCTTCAATATTAAAATAGTGAGTTAATGAATTCGTTATTTTCTATTCACTGGGTGCTTATCTCCGCGTTATGGTACTTCGTGAACGGAGTGTTGCATGATATTTTTGTGATCATTAACCACAAAGGGAAATATGACCGCGAATTATTGCGATTATTAATGGATGGGCATGTATTGATATTGTCAGGTATCATTGTATTTGTTTGTTACCTGATGCTGTTGAATAAAATACCGTACGGTGGTTTAATAAGCATAATCGTTGCAGTCTTTATGCTTATTTATTGTGCGATGATTTTTCCCTTCCTGAAATCAGTTGTAACAATACTTATCAGTTGTTCTCTTATTGCGGTTTCCTTAAAATTAATGAGCGACCTGCCGCGTATCTGGTAAGTCATTCAACTTTATTTTATTATATAGGGCTCAGTCGAGCACAAGCTTTTGAACAAAAGATTTTCGTGTTCCGTTAGAATTAATACTTAAAAAATAAGTTCCGTTTGCAAAATTATTTACTGGAATAGAAAAAGTTTTTTCACGCATTATATTTTCATAAACGCGCTGACCTAAGGCATTGTATAATGAAACAATATAATTCGCACTTCCAGAAACATCATCAATCGAGATTTTTAATTGTTGTTGCAAGTTGTCATTAATAACCTGAACGGTAAGCGCGCTTTGTACATCAGCAAGGCCCGTAGTATTTATAATTGTTACACTGTCAATGGCAGTACATCCGTTGATATCAGTTGCCGTGAGTATATATTTACCCGCAAGCAAACCTGTTATAGAAGCTGTTGTTTGTGCATTTGACCATGAATAGGAGAACGGAGTAGTTCCACCTGTTACAATAGAGTTTGCACTGCCTGTTGATGGGCCGCTCATTGCATTTGTACCTGTTAAGGAAACATCCAATCCATTGCAGGCTGGTAAAGCCCATAACTCATTTCCATGAGCAGAATCTGCAGCGGTAAATATGAGCATATTATTATATGGAGTATAATAATTAGGGAATGTTGAATTAATGCCGGGCCATATATCATATACCATTTTTGTTCCTGCTGTAGTTGTGTCAGTACTCCATATTTCCTTTCCATTAGCGCCATTCGCTGCAGAAAAAAATACTTTTCCATCAAAGGCTGTAAAGCTCGTTGGAAAAGAGCTTGGTGTTCCCGGATTAATATCTTTTAAAAGTACTGTACCATTTGTTGTCCCATCACTCTTCCATACTTCATATCCATTTACTGAATCGGATGTGGTAGAAATAAATAAAACATTATTAATGTTGGAAATAAGTATAGGACTACCGCTTGGTCCTCCATTGATAAAATCTTTTACTAATTGTGTTCCACTTACTGTACCATCAGTTCTCCACATTTCCAATCCTCCGCTTCCGGGAACATTGCCGCGGCAATAAGCAACTCCATTCATTTCTGTAAAAAAGAAAAAACCTGAGCCTCCGGCCCCGGGGTAAAAATCTCCAAGCCTATATGTTCCATTTGCTGTGCCGTCTGTTACCCAAGGTTCATTCCCAACGCCGGTGGAGTCGGCTGTAAATACACAAACATTTCCAAGGCTTTTGAACATTCCTGGGAACGAGGATCCACCTGGCAATAAGTCCTTTAACAAATAGGTGCCGCCGGTTGTGCCGTCGCTTCTCCATAATTCATATCCATTGGTGGCATCCGTTGCCGAAAAAAGCAAAGTATCATTAAACCGTGTGAGGCCGCCAGCGAATGATCCGGCTGTAGGAGATGGATTTATATCTTTTATTAAAAATGTTCCTGTTGGAGTACCATCTGTAACCCAAAGTTCGTTACCGTTTGTGCTGTCGTTCGCGAAAAAATAAACGCGGTCATTCATGGCAAGTAATCCATTCGGGTCGGAGTTCGAAGGGCCGGGCCATATATCTTTTACCAAATGTGTTCCGGCAGCTGTTCCATCTGTCATCCAAAGTTCATTTCCCACAATGCTGTCATTTACTGTAAATAGAAGAGTATCATTATTTAAATTTACCATCCATTGTATAAGAGAGCTGCTTTTTCCCGGTAGAATATCTTTAATAATTTGTGTTCCTGCTGAAGAACCATCTGTTTTCCACCATTCGCTACCATTGGTTGTATCAGAAGCTACAAACAATAAATGGCTGCCTACGTACCTGAAAGTGTTGGGTGTTGAGCTTAATGTTCCGGTAGTAATATCTTTTAGCAGACTTGGTATTTGCGCGAAAGAAACAGATGTGATAAAAAATACAACAACGAACTGGTAGAATTTTTTCATCCTATAATATTTTTATTTGATATAAAGTTAATCAGATAAAAATATAAAACGCGTTTTACTGCGCAGATCGGATGAAACCTAATTTTTTACAACATATATATCATTAACCTCATTGTCGTATAAGAACTGGCTCCATTTGTACACCCGCCCTTTGAAATATTTTAAAACAGATTTTTGTCGGCCATCTGAATAAAAGATTTCAACGTGCGCCTTCCTGTAGCTGGTTAATTTTGAACTTCTTTCCAGCATACCATTATCATAATAGTTTTTAAAGATCTTAAGTTTACCATCAACATAATATCCTTTATGCATTATGTTCCCATTCGGATAATAGTCTATTACCCATCCTTGTACAGGAGCGCCATTATCTTCAGTTCTGATTTTTTTCCCTCCCAGTTCAGAAGAGAAAGCTTTATATCCGGTATAAACAGTCGAATCTACTTCCGGATCGAAAGAAAGAAATTCGTCTATTTTTTCAGTCAATGAAGAATCCCGGTTGGCTATTGCATCTGTAGTTGTTACCTGGAACAAACCTACTATTGCAAAGAAGGTGAACAGTTGATTTTTCATGGCGTTTAGATTTATATTCTTAATCCAAACTTACACAATGTACCCCCTGCCATTGGGGAGAATTCGGTAATACCCAGTTTAAAATAGTTTAAGGGGAGAAATTATTACTTAGGAAAAAAGATAGTTATAACGTGTGAAAACTGGAACATTAGGTTATCTTTAAATAAAAAACCCAATGGAAACAAACTCATCAGCTTCTTCAGAAGATAAGACAGTAGCGATATTATCCTATATCACATTGATCGGCTTTATCATTGCCATTGTGATGCATGGAAATCAAAAGACAAAATTGGGTGCTTACCATTTAAAACAGGCGCTTGGGCTAATGTTAACTTCAATTGGAGCCTGGATGGCTTTCATGATCATTGCATTTATTCCTTTTGTAAATTTTTTATTGCTCATTATCGCCCCGCTTACCTGGATAGGTGTTCTTGTCCTTTTAATACTTGGAATTGTTAACGCAGCGAATGGAGAAATGAAACCCCTTCCAATAGTTGGTGCATTATTCGAAAAATGGTTCGCGAATTCTTTCAACTAATATTATTTCTTGTGCTTTTTTGTTATTGTAAAAACCAATCGAGATTAAATTGGTGGTGAAAAAAATAGGTGTACTTGTCTTGTTGTTTTTTGCTTTCAGAGTTGTCGCACAGCCCTATTGCACTCCGGTAGTTGCGCCTCTGTCAGGTAATTATGGCATCAGTAATGTTACCCTCAACACCATTAATAATAACACCGCTACACAACAAGGATACGTAGATTACTCAGGCAGCATCAGTACAACGGTGAATAGGAATGGAACTTACCAAATATCTGTTACTGCTGGTCAAACAATGCAAACGGCACTGTTTTGGGTCGACTGGAACCAGGATTTTGATTTTAATGATGTAGGAGAGGAGTATTTTATTGGTACCCACTCAGGGGGTGGTGTTACTACAAGAATGTTTACTGTGCCGCCAACAGCACTTTTAGGGACAACTCGAATAAGAGTTTCTTCCGGAGAGATATCTATAATGGTCGATCCCGGTTCATATCCGTGTGGTTCGCCTGACCCTTTACCAAATGGAGATGTGGAGGACTATGCTTTGGTTATTTCTGAGGTACCAATGGTTTTTGATTCATGTACAACAGTTCAGGGAATTTATCATAATTGTTTGCTTGCACCTCAAAACAATGTATTAATTCACTGTGTTAAAGTGTACACAAGTTTTACTCTTAACCCTCTTACGGGAACAGCATTTACATTTAATACTTTTGGCACAAACGCCCCCACTGATATCTCAAAAGCACGTTTGTTTTCGACGGGATTATCACCACTTTATTCATCCGCGGTTCAGTTTGGAACGGATTTTATTTCGCCTACAGGCGCATTTACAATAAATGGAAACGTACCCCTGGACCCGGGAGTAAATTACTTTTGGCTCGAATACGATATTTCCGGTACGACTGGAAATTTTATTGATGCAAGCTTTACATCGGTTACAATTAATTCTGTTTCTCATGCGCCAATTGTTCAGGATCCCGGAGCTGGATTTCAGGTGGGTACACCCGCCAATTACTGTAACACGAAAAGAAATAATATTTGGTTGTTTGGTAATAGGGCGGGCATAGATTTCAATTGCAATCCGCCTAAGGCAATCATTAATTCTCGCATGAATTTTGGAGAAGGCTCCGGCTGTATGTCGGATAATACCGGAAGTCTTCTTTTTTCTACTGCAGGGAATAGTGTAAATGATAAAACGAATCTTACTATGCCATTGGGAATGATAAATGCAGCAGGACAGCAGCCTGCGCAACCGGTTATTATTGTTCCTGATCCTGCGAATGCAAAAAAATATTATTTGTTTACTACTCCATATCCTACAGGCAACGACTCTTTGTACTACTCCGTTGTTGATATGAGTTTGCCGGGTAATGGAACTGTTGTAAATCCTTTGGGCAATATGGTCGCAGGGAAAATAAAGATCGGATTAATTGATTCGAGTATGCAAAGTATAACAGCAGTGCCTCATTGTAACAGGAAAGATTACTGGGTAATTGCAAAACGGTTTAATACGAATTTATTCTATGTTTATAATGTTTCTGCAGCAGGTGTTTCAGCGCCCGTAATTTCTAATATTGGAAAAATCTTAACAGACAATTCGCCATCTAATGGTCATGGCCAACTAAAGGCGTCACCGAACGGGAAAAAACTAGCGTTTACTTATTTCGAATTAAGCGGAAGTGAGTTACAGCTATTTGATTTTGATAATACGACCGGAATTATTTCTAATTACATTCCATTGCCGCTCCCCGATTGGTCGTTTGGAACATCTTTCTCTCCGGACAATACTAAATTATACGTATCAGGGATATATGGTACTTTTATTTTTCAATATGATATCTGTGCCGGGAATGCAGCAGCTATTCAGGCATCCAAGTATACAATTGCAGTTGGCGCTCCAACAAGCACTCATATAAGAGAGGGAATGCAGCTTGCCCCGGATGGAAAAATATATGGAGTAAATCACGTTCAGGATTCATTGCACATTATTCAGAATCCCAATTTGCCCGGAGCTTTATGCAGTTACATAAGAAATGGTTTTTCTCTGGGAGGCAATGGAATTTCCAATAATTTTAGTTTGCCTAATTTTATTGATGCGGATTTTCTTGATTGTAATTCGAGACTCACTGCGGATAAGTTGGGTTTTACTTCAAGCCAGGCTTGTTTGGGCGACACAACTTTTTTTACTGATACATCAACGGCCATTCAAACGCATTGTTTTTCTGACCCGAGAACTTTTTCCTGGTATTTTGATGATCCCTCAAGCGGAAGCTTAAATACTTCAACAGCCAAAAATCCTAAACATATATTTACCCAATCGGGAGTATTCACAATAACGTTTGTTGTTAGCGAAGGCTGCCAAACGGATACTATTTATAAAAATGTTTTGGTTGATTCATTACCAGTAGTAACAAGCTCTCCAGCTCAAACCATATGTGCCGGAAACTCAGTAACGCTCACAGCTGGCGGAGCATCTTCGTATTTATGGTCTCCATCTGGCGGGCTAAGTTCTACAACAGGAAATTCTCTTATTGCGAACCCTTCAATGCCGGTATCATATACAATAGCAGGAACCGATGGAAATGGATGTTCAGATACAACAACCATAATGGTTAATGTAAATCAACTTCCATCAGTAGTTGCATCACCTGCAACAGTGATTTGTGCAGGAGATTCCGTTACACTCACAGCTACCGGTGCGATTAATTATTCCTGGTCTGCCGCTTCCGGACTAAACTCTACAACGGGATCTGTTGTAATTGCAAATCCTGCGGGCCCACTTACCTACACGGTAACAGGAACAGATTTAAACGGATGTTCTGATACTGCGCAAATAAGTATTATTGTTAATCAACTTCCGGTTGTAAATGTGTCTGGCCTTATTTCTATATGTGATGGCGATAGCACAACACTAACCGCTTCAGGGGCTAATGGTTATTCATGGTCGCCACAGACGGGTTTAAATTCTTCTACAGGGACCACAGTACTAGTTACTACAACATTG
The DNA here is from genome assembly GCA_964593555.1 of uncultured Bacteroidia bacterium. GTDB lineage: Bacteria > Bacteroidota > Bacteroidia > JAFLBG01 > JAFLBG01 > CAZQIC01. The sequence goes on from CAZQIC010000003.1 coordinate 81,231, forward strand.
TCCGGAACATCATATACTGTTACAGGAACAGACGCGAACGGGTGTGTAAATACATCTGCTGTAACAATTACTATAAACCAAATACCAATTGCAGACGCAGGATTAAATGATACTATTTGTTTAGGGCAAGGTTCAGTTCTAAATGCATCCGGAGGTATTTCTTATCTATGGAGCACGGGACAATCAACTTCATCTATAACCATTGTTCCAACGGGCCGCACAACCTATTCTGTTATTGTATCAATAGGTCCCTGTATGGACATTGATTCTACCTTGATTGTTGTATTGCAAAATCCGGTTGCGAATGCCGGTGCAGGCATAACAATTATTAATGGCACAACGGCAACTTTATCCGCATCAGGCGGAGGATCATATTCATGGAGTCCTTCTTTAGGATTAAGCTGTTTAACATGTCAACATCCAATTGCATCTCCGCAGATGACAACTAAATATTATTTAACTATTACAGATAGCAATGGATGTATTAGTATGGATTCGGTTTTAATAACTGTAGAGAATATGCCTTGTAACAGCGATATTTTTATTCCGAATGCATTTTCCCCCAATGGAGACGGCCAAAACGACGTGCTATTTGCAAATATAAAATGCATAAAAAATTTCAGCATTCAAATTTTTGATCGATGGGGAAACCTTGTGTTTGAAACAACGGATATTACCAAAGGATGGGATGGATATTATCATGGAGAGATAATGAACGCGGCTGTTTTTGCCTATATCGTTACTGCCACCCTTGTGAACAAAGACGAAATAACGAAGAAGGGAAATGTAAGTTTAATACGGTAATTTAATTATCCTCCAACCTCTTTCTATTTAATAATTACCGAAGTCATTGTAAAAGATCCTGCAACAGGCACATCATTAAAAAATGTGATGGATTCATTTTCTTTTCTTTGTGCGATTGCATACAACATTGGAAGATAATGTTCGGCGGTTGGGATAGCAAGTGTAACTGCCTTACCCAATGAGGAGTAATTTGTCAACGATTTAACATCATTTTCCGTGATACATTTTTTAAAGATCTCGTTTGCTTCTAATGTCCAGTCATGTCCGAAGGGTTCATTAAAATCTTTTCCTTTTAGCTGTGCATAACCAAAATTATGAACCATGTTCCCACTGCCAATGATCATTACTCCTTTGGTGCGAAGCGCTGCAAGCTCTTTTGCCAACTCATAATGATAGGCTGCATCTTTTGTATAATCCAGACTAAGTTGGATAATTGGAACATCAGCATTCGGAAACATATTTTTTGTTACGCTCCAGCATCGATGATCAAATCCCCAATCACTGTTTAATTCCACTTGTGTTTTTTTTACTGTTCCCTTTGTTTCTTCTGCCAGCCATTTGCTGCCGGGTGCCGGGTATTGAGCGGCGAATAACTCATCCGGGAATCCGCCAAAGTCATGTATGGTTGGTGGATTATCCTGAGCAGTAACAAATGTTCCCTTTGTTTCCCAGTGTGCAGAGATCATTAAAATCGCTTTGGGTTTTGGTAATTCTTTTCCCACTGCTTTCATACCCCGGGAAAAAACATTGTCTTCAATAGCATTCATGGGGTTGCCATGGCCAACAAAAAGAGCAGGCATTCTTTCTGTTTCTTCTTTACTGTCCAAAAATTTATTTAATGCGTCAAGTTTCATAGTTGCTCCTGTTAACGATATTAATGAAATAGATTTTAAAAAATTCTTCCTGTCCATGAGTTTATTACTTCCTGGTTACCGAATTAATAAAACGCTCAATAGCAAATGTGGTTATTTGTCCGCTCGGGCCATTGATATTATAATCGCAGCCATGTGTAGCCCATGATAAGTCTAAAAAATAATATTCTACTTTATTTTCATTTAATTTTTTGACTAGCCTGTTGCTGTGTTCAAAGGCTACCATTGCGTCATTTTCTCCATGGATAATAAGAGTGGGAGGAGATTGAGAGCTGACAAATTCACATGCGGTTGCTTCTTTATATTTTTCTGGAACTTCTTTTAAAGTCCCACCGAGATAATTGCCAAAAACTTTGTCTACATCCAATACCCATTTGTTTGTTTTGATTGTGGCTCCCCATTCCATATCGGCAGGAGCATAAAAAGAAATTACGCCTTTCACATTTGGTTGATGAAACGTATACGCTGCAACCAAAGCGATCTGTCCTCCGGCCGAGCGTCCTAATAAAATAAAATTATTGGTATCAATATTTAATTCGGTCGAATTTTCTGTAAGAAATTTTATTGCATCCCTTGTGTCAATGACAGGCGCCGGAGATTTATTTTCAGGTGCTAGCCTGTAATTGATCGAAGCAACATGATAACCCCTGTTGGCGAGATAAGAATTCAGGTTCGGTAATTGTTTGCTATCGCCTTGTGCCCATGATCCTCCGTGTATAACAACAATGCAGGGAGACTTAGCTGTATCATTTGAAGGATAAAAATCAAGATTCAATGTTTTGTCTGCTGCTTGTTTATATACAATTGAGCGGGGTACAACTTCTGTGATCCCTATTCCGCTAAACATTTTTGTAAATGCAAATGGCTGCTTTAGTTGTGTTGGAATATTTTCGGAGGGAAAAACCTGGTTTAATTCTGACGGTAAATTTTTTCCGCGTTGATAAACTTTTATAATTGGAATAAAAAATAAAACAAGAGCAAATAAATTAATAGCGTTTACTGCCAGTTTATATTTTGGTGAACTAAAACTAAAAGCAAAGAGAATCAAAGAAAGGAAAATAGTAACATATGGAAATTCGGTAATGCCAACAGAAACGCGCCAGAAAAAATTAGTCGGGGCTTTAAAAATGGTCAGAAGCGAAAGCAGAAACAGTATGGTGGCAAGAATAAGACGGATCATAAAAATGATATTTGAAACGCTGAGGTCTACGGATACAAATTTACATATAAAAATAAAGAGAACTTATTTTGTGGTTGAAACACTTGATTTCAGTACTTGTTAGGTTTTTTTTTAAGCTATTGGTATAATAACTAAATTTAACCTGTCAAATGATCACCTGCTAAAATGCATCTGAAAAGAATATGTTTCTTCATTGCTCTTCTGATTCTGTTTGGAAGAGTGTTGGGGCAAGAGGAATCAGGTTTTGTTTACAGTAATTATGCCGGAGTAAACTCGTTGTTTATCAATCCTTCTTTTGGTGTCGACTCTAAAATTTTTATTGATGTACATCTGGTAGGTGCCAATATTTTTTTTCATAATAACATTGCTTTCCTGCCAAAGGGTGAATTGTCATATAAACCAGGTAAAGGCCTAAATACATTGATCAATGAAAAAAATGTTAAGAAAAAAGCATTTGCAAAGGTGGAGCTTGTTGGGCCTTCAGCTGCTGTTTCCTGGAAAGAACATTCCTTCGGAATCTTCACCCGCTTTCGTACTTATTTGGATGCAGGTGTTTCAGGAAATCTTGCATACCTCGCAATAAAAAATTTTGATTATGCGCCATACATTGGAAAACAATTTAAAGAGAAAGCATATATAAATACTCTTACCTGGTTTGAAACAGGATTATCATATGGCAGAATGTTTATCGTTGGCAATTATCAAACGCTGAATGTAGGCGCCAATATAAAAAGACTTAAAGGTGTTAACGCAACCTCACTTACAGTAAAGGATTTTGATTATACGGTTTTAGGGAGTAAGAATCTCTTTATCGATCATGTAGAGGGAGGTTATCGTTTCATTGAGCCTGCATGGGGCATTGGAAAAGGCTGGGCACTTGATGCAGGTGTAAATTACCAGTATAAAGTGCGTGATGTTAATGGATATACGCCCAATACAAAGAAAAATGGCTGTAAGAGTATTGAGTATAAATATAGAGCAGGAGTTTCGCTGATGGATCTTGGCGCGATAAAAATAAAAGCCAATGCCATTGTGCAGGATTTTGAGTACAACTATCAGCAATTTGATTTTGATAGCGTTCCTATTAAATCCGTTTCTGATGCTGATAAGGCCATGCAGAATAATCTCGTCAATAATTCTATAACACAAACACGTGCAACTAAATTTACAACTATGTTACCACTGGCCCTCGCTGGACAGTTTGATTATAATTTTGAAAACGGATTGTACATTAATACTTCGATGGTGACCAGTATTAAATTTAACAACCAAACAAAGCGCACAGGATTGCTTTCGTTTACACCCAGGTATGAAAGAAAATTATTTGAAATAGCAATGCCGATATCTTTTGTGGGGTATACTTATCCGCAATTAGGTCTTTGCGTAAGGCTGGGTAATTGGATAATTGTTGGAAGCGACAGATTAGATTCTTTTAGAGGGAAAGCAAGGAAGGTTTATGGCGCCGATTTTTATTTCCATTTGAAATTCGCTTTGTTTAAACGGTGCAAACGGCATACTGCTAAATTTAGATCTACCAGGCATTGCCCGGCGTATAACAGCTAAACTTTATTAAAGGTTAAAATTTAATTTTTCTTTTTTCCACGATCTCTGCAAATGACTTTCCTTCAATTTTGCTATCGAGCCAAGAGATATAATCAAAATAACTCAAGGCAGTGTTTTCATAAGGATCGCTGGATAATTCCTGTAATTGCTTTCGGCTTTTTTTAAATTCCCCGATCAATATCTTTTTATCACCGATTCGTATATTGTCTTTAATAAATTTAAGGATGATGGTTTCTACTTTATATAGTTGCTTTTTTTTATATAAGTGCCGGTAAGTTGATTTCAAAGCATATTCAAGCAGTTCCTGGTTTCCCAGGTCGGTATGCACGATAAGGTTAAAAATTTTTACGAAAGAAAAAATATCACTCCTTAGTTCAATTACATCATGGTTTAATATTTTATTTATCCATTTTTTTGCTTGTAGAAATTCCCCTGCAGCAAAATAGGAATAGCTTACATAGTAATAGGCAACTAGAATTTCCTGAGAATAAACATGAGGCCCATGGAGTTTATTCTCTAGTTCCTTTGCAAGCTTTGTCGCTTTTTCAAAATCCTTTATATCACAATAAAAATTAAGCTCCATTATAGCCGTAATAAAATATAACTGAACCGAATTGCGGAGATTTTTCGCTTTTAGCCTTTTAAGTTTTTCAAGTAATGGAGGTATTCCCGCATATTTTTTTTGATACAGTTTACAGAGGATGCAATTCCTGAGGGAATGAATCATATAGCCGATGTCTTCCCTGGTAAAAAAATTATTTTTTTCCAGGAGGGTTACGGTTTGTTCTGAAATATTTTCGGCAGTTGCATAATCTTTAGAAATAAAAAAGTAAGAGGCCCTGGTAGCGTTAAAGCGATATTTTGTATATATAGAAGGCGACTTATTTTCATCTAAAAGTAAATTGTTTTTTAAAATACCTTCATATTGTTTTGCCGTTTCAGCGTTCCTCGAAAGTCCTTCCTTATCTGGTCTTAAGCGCATGCGGGTATGCAGCCAATCGTATCTTACGGCAGACAAACATTTTTTTAAAGCTCTTTTTTCTTCCTCATACATAGCATCTACATCAGTCTCAACTTTACCGGTAAAGCGTTCCGAGCTATTGATTTTTCTTTCCCATTCAATAGCTTCTGCCAGCAATAAAAACTGTTCATTTTCGACAGCCAGTTTTTTTGCTTTTAAGATTACCTTTCTTGCCTGCTGATTCAGCAATTTATCAAACAAAATACCTGTATAATTCAGTAAACTTTTTATCTGAATTTTTATAGAATCCCCGGAGTTATATGATTCCAGCGATTTAAGAATCATAAAATACAATTTGTACTTGATGACGGTCAATTGTGTTTCAAAAGTTTTTCCCTTGAACTTTTTTTTAACTGCCGCTTCATCATACTCCGATTGATTATTTATTTCGTCAAATAAGCGAATATAATTACTACCTTCTTTAACGTGATACCTCGAGGAAAAGAGTTTGAAATACCTTTTTTCATTGTTATCAAGGGATTTAATAAGTATAAAAAGATCTTGGGAGTATTTCATGAAAAGTTATGAAAATTACGCATTAATATACTAATAAGCCTATAAAACACCTAATTTATATGATGGTGAAAAATTATGAATGGAACCTATTTTGTCTTTTATGCTAAAGCCGACCAATGTAAATTATATATACAATTAGGGCGTGGAAATTTACGGAATGATATTTTTTGGTTTGCGTCCGAAAAACAATTAATTTAATTTAAGAAAAATGTAATTTGTGAAAATGCACATCCCCTCCTGCAAATATTCCATCACCCTTTTATTGGCTGTTATTACATTTTATGTTGTTGGGAAAGAAAATAATGTGATAACAGGAAGTGATGACATGCTGCGTGGTAATGGTATGATGTTTACTCAAAACAAGGGGCAGATTATAGATGCAGATGGAAACTTACGGCCTGATATATTATATAAAGGAACAGCAGGCGGTACAGATGTGTACTTAAGAAAAACCGGCTTCAGTTATGTGTTGAAACATACAGAGGCTGTCAATGACAACGAACCTGAGCAAGGTGGAATTCCATTCGAGAATGTAAAAGCAAAAAATGTACTAGTAAAGTTTCACAGGATAGATGCTGACTTTGAAGATTGTAATATAGATATAGAAGTGCTAAGCACAGATCGTGTTGAAGGGCAAAACAATTATTATTATCCACATTGTCCACAAGGCATTACTCACGTGAATTCATATAATGTTATTCTGCTGAAAAATGTTTACGACAACATTGATATAAAATATTACGGAGGAAAAAGTGAAGGAATGAAATACGACATTGTCGTGTTGCCAGGCGGAAATCCATCACAAATTAAAATGAAATATTCGGGAGCGGGGGAAATAGAAATTGAAAACGGAGAATTACGAATTAAGAATTCTTTAAATGAAATAACTGAAATTCTTCCAAAAGTTTACCAGAATATAAATGGGAGAATTGTTGATGTAAAAGCTAAATACATTTTAGAGGGCACGACCATAAGCTTTCAACTTTCAACTTATAATGCTCAACTTCCGTTGGTCATTGATCCCTGGATAACTTATTATGGTGGCAGCGATTGGGATCGTTCAGCTTCTGTTGCTACTGATATGGTCGGAGATGTTATCGTTACTGGCAATACAGCTTGTAACCCTTTCCCGTTGCAAGGGGCAACACAAACAATTTATGGAGGAGGATGGGATGGGTTAGTTGTAAAATTTACGAATGCGGGTACAAGGGTTTTTGCGACTTATTTTGGGGGCAATGGTGTTGATTTTGCCAATGGGGTATGTGCTGATAATACAAATAATATAATTGTAACAGGAGGCACCAATTCCGGGAACCTGCCAACATTAAATCTCGTCGGCGCGTATAATCAATCTTTTCAAGGGCCACTAGGAGGCTTTGCGACCGGAGATGCCTTTCTTGCAAAATTTACTCCTGCCGGCGTTTTAACCTGGTCAACTTTTTATGGTGGAAGCGATAGTGATGTTGGTTACGATGTGTTTATTGATAATGCAAATAATATCGTGATGACAGGATATACAGCGTCAAACAATTTTCCTATTCTCTCAGCATACCAGGGAGTTAATAATGGACAGCAAGATGCTTTTGTTGTTAAGTTTAACAGCGCGGGAGTGCGGCAATGGGCAACCTATTATGGTGGAAATGATCGTGATGGAGCTGATGCAATAACTACTGATGCTGCCGGAGATATTTGTTTTGGTGGATTTACCTGGTCCGCTAACTTTCCTTTATTGTCTGCACATCAATCCGTGCAGGGAAGCCCGGGTACAGACGGGGATGGTTTTATAGCGAAGCTAAGCGGAGCCACCGGTTTTCCCGTATGGTCCACTTATTACGGAGGAAATGGTTTTTTTGGAGAATGTGTTTATGCCATAGCAGTCGATGGTTTAGGAAATGTTTATGCCGGCGGACGAACATCATCTACAAACAATATATCTACTGCCGGAGCTTTCCAATTGGCGAAGTCGGGTAGTTACGATGCATTCCTTGTAAAGTTTAATAGCAGTGGTGTTGTTCAGTGGGGTACATATGCAGGCGGTGGTCTGGGATTGCAAGAATATGTAACAGGTATAGCTTGTGATAAAAATAATAATGTAGTAGTTGTTGGTGATACTTACTCATCAGATTTTCCTACTACCAGTTGTGCGTACCAGCGAACATTTGCGCCTTCTGAAAATCAATTTTTTACTGTTTTTTATCCGAGTGGAGGAGTGATGTGTTCTGGTATGCTTGGTACAGCCGGCGGCGGCGATAAAGAAACCTGGGAGGGTCTTGGCGGAAGCGTTGCAATATACGGCTGTGATTTTTTTATTAATGCGATGTCGGAATGTAAGTATCCTGTTACGCCCGGATGCTTTCAAAATACCTGTAGCGGGGGATTAGAACTTTCAATTGCGAAGTTGTATATATATACCTGCGGAGGCATAACAACGACAAACCTTGATTTTAATGGGGCTCCAACTGTGCTTTGCTCAGGGCAGTCGGTAAATTACACGCCTTCTTTTATAGGCTGCGATACGGTAGGTGTTAAATATAATTGGACATTTGCCGGAGGTACTCCCGGCACTTCAACATCCATAAATCCTTCCATAACTTATTACACTCCGGGAACTTATGCGGCTAAGCTGGTTGTTACAACAGCTTGCAATAAGGATTCTTTAACAAAAAACAATTACATTACTGTCAATGGTCCTTTTGTAAATATTGCTGGCAATAATAACATTTGTTTCGGCAGTTCAACAAGTTTAACAGCCAGTGGGGCTTTATCGTACATATGGAACAATAGCGCAACAACAACCGCTGTCACACTTAATCCTACGGCTACAACAACCTACTCTGTAATTGGTACAGACAATAATGGCTGCACAAATACATCTGTAACTACAGTAACTGTTAATTCAATCCCTGTTATTACGATAAATGGCCCTGCTTCTATATGCAACGGAAATTCTGTAGCACTGAGTGCCGCTGGCGGAACTAATTATTTATGGAATAATAATAGTACCTCAATATCCATTATTGTCTCGCCGACTTCCATAACAAGTTATTCAGTTACCGGGAGCAGCGCCGCTGGTTGTACTGCAATAGCAGTCGCAACATTGTCAGTTAACCCTCTTCCTGTTATAAATATTAATGGACCTTCTTTGGTTTGTTCAGGAGGCACGGTAAATCTTTCTGCGTCTGGTGGAAGTAGTTATGTGTGGAGTAATTCAGGCACTTCATCTTTTATTTCTGTCTCACCAACAGCTGCAACAAGTTATTCTGTAATTGGTACAGATGCGAATGGTTGCACTGGCATTAAAACCACGAGTGTAACTGTTAATTCTTTGCCGCTGATTTCTATCAATGGACCATTTTCAGTTTGTGCGGGAGGTTCTGTAAATCTTACTGCATCAGGCGGGAATAGTTACGTGTGGAGTACTTCAGGGACTTCTGCCCTTATTGCTGGTTCACCAACATCCGCAACAAGTTATTCTGTAATTGGTGCTGATGGCAATGGCTGTACTGGTGTTGGAACTGCAAGTGTGTCAGTTAATTTTTCTCCGTTTATTTTTATTAATGGCTCATCTTCAATTTGTGCCGGAGGCTCGATAAGTCTTACTGCAACAGGAGGAAGTAGTTATCAATGGAGTACCACGGGAACTTCCTCTGTTATTACAGTTTCTCCGACATCCGCAACAAGTTATTCTGTTGTAGGAACTGATGCGAGTGGCTGCACCGGTATTGCGACATCAACAGTATCCATTAATTCTCCTCCGGTGATTTTAATTAATGGGCCGTCTTCAGTTTGTGCAGGCGGGTCAGTAAATCTTACTGCATCTGGTGGAAGTAGTTATGTGTGGAATAATTCAGGGACATCAAGTCTTATCACTATCTCACCAACTGTTGCAACAAGTTATTCTGTAATTGGTACCGATGGAAATGGTTGTACAGGTGTTGCAACATCAAGCGTGTCTGTTAATTCTTCTCCGTTGATTATTATTAATGGTCCATCTTCAATTTGTGCCGGAGGTTCAGTAAGTCTTACTGCAACGGGCGGTAATGGATATATATGGAGCACAGCAAATACGTCCGCGTCGATTACTGTTTTTCCAACCGGCCCAACAAGTTATTCAGTAATTAGTACTGATGTGAATGGTTGTACAGGCATTGGAACAGCAAATGTGGTTGTTAATTCTTTACCGTTGATTTCTATCAATGGGTCTTCTTCCATTTGTGCAGGAGGCTCAGTAAATCTTACTGCAACAGGCGGAAATAATTATGTCTGGAGTACTGCAAGTACATTATCTGTCATTACAATAACTCCTACTTCAGCAACAAGTTATTCCGTAGTGGGAACTGATGCGAATGGATGTAGTAATACAGGTGTATTTTTGGTAACAGTTAATTCTCTTCCACTGGTTTCATTTTCTGCAGACGATAGTACGGGATGCTCTCCGGTATGTGTAAATTTTACAAATACAACACCTAATGTTTTATTTGCATCATGGAATTTTGGGAATGGAAGTACTTCCGGAATTTCACCGGGCGTAAATCATTGTTACAATGTTCCCGGGATATATTCTGTTTCACTTGTTGTAACAGATGTGAATAATTGCAGCGCGCAGATTAGTAAAAATAATTTAATTAATGTATATCCTTCACCGGTTGCCGGATTTACTGTTACACCGCAATCTCCGGTGCCAATAAATACACCGATAAATTTAATTGATCAGTCTTCCGGAGCATCAAATTGGCAATGGAGTTTTGGAGATGTGCTGAATACCTTTTCTTCAGATCAAAACCCCACCTTTAATTATGCTACAAATGGAAATTATGTGATACAACAGGTAGTTCGTAATTCATACGGATGCAGCGACACTATGGAACTCAGTATTTATGTGCAAGAAGAGTTTTCGTTATTTATTCCGAACTCATTTACACCTAATGGCGATGGATACAACGATGTATTCAGTGCTAAGGGTGCAGGTATCGATGAAGCTGAATTTGAAATGTGGATATTTGACCGTTGGGGGAATTTGATCTGGAAAACAAACAGATGGAATGCCGCTTGGGATGGGCGGGCTAATGATGGTAAAGCAATGGCGCAAATAGATACATACGTGTGGTTAATACGACTTCATGACACTTCGGGTATAAAACACCGTTACACCGGCCATGTTAATCTTTTAAAGTAATTTTTGTTGTCGGTTTTCTGAAATTCAAACTGCGAATAAGCTCTCTCCTGATTAATTAAAATACAATTAAAATCTTATTTTTTTTTATTGAAGCAAGATTAAGTCGTATTTTGTATTATGAGCGGACTGAAAATATTGGTTGTAGAAGACGAACCGAAAGTAGCTGCCTTTATAAAGCAAGGGTTGGAAGAACAAGGTTTTAATATAGACCTGGTGTATGATGGGGAGATGGGAAGAAAGTTTGCGGAGAAAAATAATTATGACATGGTAATCATGGACGTAATTATACCCCACATTAACGGAATAGAATTGTGTAAAAAGATCAGGGCAAAAAACACGGTGGTGCCTATTTTAATGTTGACCGCTTTAGGTACAACTGAAGATAAATTATCGGGGTTTGATGCAGGAGCCGATGATTACCTTGTTAAACCATTTGAGTTTAAAGAACTGATTGCAAGAGTAAAAGCATTAACAAAAAGAAATTCTGGAGCTGTTCAGTCTTCACACAAATTGCAGGTAGCCGATCTTGAACTCGACCTGGATAAAAAAATTGCAATCAGGGAAGGAAGGTCAATTGAATTAACAGCGAAGGAATTTGCCTTGCTGGAATTTTTTATGCGCAATGAGGCCCGTGTTGTTTCTCGGGCAGAGATCGCAGAAAAGGTGTGGGATATAACTTTTGATACGGGAACCAATGTTGTTGATGTTTACGTAAATATTCTTCGAAAAAAAATCGATAAGGATTTCGCAGGAAAGCTCATTCATACCCGAATAGGGATGGGATATATTTTTACCAATAAGGCATGACAATACGCACAAAGCTTACGCTGCAGTTTGTTGCCATCGTTGCCCTTATCATTTCTCTTTCTTCATTAACCATTTATTTTTTCTCGGCCAACTACCGTGAGGAAGGATTTTACGACCGTTTGAATGAAAAAGGGAATGGCACTGCCAAACTTCTTATTAAAGTTGATGAGGTGGATATGGCTTTGTTGGAGAAGATAGAGGATGATAATCCCGGAAGTCTGCCAAAAGAAAAAATAAAAATTTTTGATGAGGCCAATAATTTGCTGTACTCCTCTGATAAAAAAAATGAACTTGAGCTTACTCCCTATTTCCTGAACCTCATCCGCACAGAAGGTAATGTGAGATTTCAACAGGGGAATTACGAAGCACTTGGATTTTTATATAAAGACAAGAGCGAGAGTTTTATCGTGATCGTTGCTGCCGAGGATATTTTTGGTTTGAGAAAGATCAATAATTTAAAATTAATCCTGGTTGCTGTTTTTAGCGGCAGTGTTATACTCACCTTTATCTCGGCATGGATATATTCCGGTCGGGCGTTAAAACCAATTTCAGAAGTTATTAATAAGGTAAACGAGATATCCATTTCTAAATTGGATCTCAGGGTTGACGAAGGAAATAAAACGGATGAGCTGGCACAGCTTGCTCAAACCTTTAACAGGATGCTTGAACGTCTGGAATCATCTTTTACCATTCAAAAAATTTTCATTGCCAACGCATCACATGAATTACGTACTCCGCTTACAGCGATAACGGGCCAATTGGACGTGGTGCAGCTAAAAGATCGTTCCCCTGAAGAATATAAACAGGTTTTGTCCTCTGTATTGGATGATATTAAAAATATAAATAATATATCTAATCGTTTATTATTGCTTGCACAAACGGATGTTGGTTCCAGTAAAAAAGATTTTATGTCTTTAAGGATTGATGAAATGGTATGGCAGGCCCGTACAGAATTGCTTAGACATAAAACAGATTATGTAATCAACGTTGTGATGGACGAAACGATAAAGGACGGGAGTTCACTGATCATTCAAAGCAATGAGCAGCTGATGAAGACGGCCATAGGGGAGTTCTAAAAATAGAATGTTAAAAACAATCTAATAAAATCGTATCTAA